>CANQNZ010000014.1 GCA_947625365.1 uncultured Bacilli bacterium
ATGAACTACTTAAATCCATTTATCAATATTTTGATAAAATAATTGAAAAAAATTATAAAGAAATTTTGGATGAGTAGTTTGACATAGATATAATTTTGTGATATATTATCTATGCAAGGAAAAAATGTTAAATCATTTTTGCAAGGGGTCTATTTTAGGATAGAGCCCTATTTTTCTGCAATAAATTCTTAGTTTTATATATTTTATAGCAATCTTACTCATCCCAAATGAGATAGTGATGCAAAGCCTCAGAGCAAATAATCCTTAAGGGCGTTCTGCATTAATTTATAAAATTACTGATAAATAATGATGTTATTAGACTTTATAAGTGTTTCAAAAGTGAATATATTAATTTAAATTAGACTGAGATTTTTAGTAATCTTGGTCTTTTTTAGTAAAGAATACTTCCAAATGGTCTGGGAGTTTAATATAGCTAAAACGATGAATAAAAATAAAATAATTTTAACTTTTCAAAAGCAAGTTGCTTGCTTAAGCATAAAGAAAAACCACCAGTAAGTGGTGGAAATTTATTTCTTTTTGTTTCTAAGCGTTTTTTGAATAAATAGAAAAATTGCAAAAATTATCCAAAATATAGCTTCACCTAATATAGTTTCTTTATCTGGATTTGTAAAATAAATTACAAAAAGGCTAATTGATACAAGAATTAACCATAATGGTGTTTCATATTTTCGTAAAAATCATTAAATTTTTTTATTTGGTAGGTCATCCTTTTTATACTTTATAGTAGTGTATAAAGAAGAAGTCATCTATCAAAATATTTAATTATAGTGTTTATTTTAGTAAACTCATTGGAAAATCATTGAAATGAGTTTAATTTTTTGATAAAATGTTGTGGTAAGATAAGTAATAGACAATGGAGGAATAAATAATGGCCTTTAAAAATTTAAAAAAAATATTTATGGATGAAGATGCCGAAAACGAAGCTAGTGAAGATGAATTTTATGCAATGAGTGAAGAGGATGCTTTAAAAGAAGCAGATAAAACAGGCAATAAAATGATTTTGCTTGAACCAAGAGCATACTCTGAAAGTCAACAAATTGCTGACCATTTAAAAAATCGTAATAGTGTAGTAGTAAATTTAAAAAGAGTTACATCTGACCAAGCAAAAAGAATAATTGATTTTTTAAGTGGAACTGTCTATGCTATTGGTGGTTCTATGGAGAAAATAGGTGTAGGAATATATCTATGTACCCCTAAAAATGTTAATGTTCAAGGAAAAATAACGGAAGATAATAAAGATAGTAAAAATGATGATGAAGAAGTAGAATGGTAAGAGAATAAAAAGTTGTCGAGGTGAGACATGAAAAAATTTAGTACGAGTTTTAGGGGTTATGATAAAAGTGAAGTTAATGCTTTTGTTTCTACTGTTGCCGATAAATATGAAAGTATGTTAAACAATTTAAAAGATAGAGACAAAACAATTAATGAATTAACTGAAAAAGTTCAAAAGTATAAGAATATTGAAAACACTTTTAATAAAGCTATATCTATGGCTGAAGATACAGCAAGTCAAATGAAAAAACTGGCTAAAGAAGAAGCAAATAGTATTATAAATGAGGCTAAAACAAATGCTTCTAGAATAATAAATAATGCTCTTTTAAAATCTGAAAAAATTGAAACAGAAAATCAAGCTTTAAGACACCGTACTAATTTGGTAAAAAAACGCCTAAAACAAACTTTAGAAGACGAGTTAGCAATGTTAGATGATATTGATGATTTTAATTATTAATATCATTTTTTTCTAAACTATGTTAATATAATCATATAAGGAGAGATTAAAAAAATGTCAATTAATGAAGTTGAAACAAAAATGCAAAAAGCTATAGAAAACATGGAGGCAAGATTTACGAATGTTCGAGCAGGAAGAGCCAATCCCGCGATGTTAAATGGTATTATGGTGGATTTTTATGGAACACCTACGCCGATAAATAGCTTAGCCAATATAACAGTACCTGAAGCTAAACAATTATTTATTAAACCTTTTGATAGAAATGTTTTAAAAGATATTGAAAGAGCCATAAATGAAGCTAATATTGGAATTACACCTACCAATAATGGGGAAGTTATTATTTTAACTGTACCTGATTTGACAGAAGAAAGACGTCGTGATTATGTTAAACAAGTAAAATCTATGGCTGAAGATGCTAAAGTCGCTTTGCGTAATATAAGACAAGATGCTAATCAAGCTATAAAAAAAGAGGAACTTCCTGAAGATGAAGAAAAGAAAACGATGGAAGACGTGCAGGAGCTAATTAACAAATATAACAAAATAATTGATGACAAAGCTAAAGAAAAAGAGCAAGAATTAATGCAAGTATAGTAAATCTGATGATTTACTTTTTTAAAAGGAGTAAAAAATGGCAGAATTTAAAGATTTTTTGAAATTAGATATTAAAATTGGCACAATTATAAAAGCCGAAGAATTTAAGAAGGCAAAGAAAAAAGCTTATAAATTAGAAATAGACTTTGGTAGTAAAATAGGAATTAAAAAATCATCAGCGCAAATTACCGAAAAATATCAAGTTGAAGATTTAATAAATAAACAAATAGTAGCGATTATTAATTTTCCTCCCAAACAAATTGCTAATTTTATTTCGGATGTGTTAGTGTTAGGCATTTATACAAATGATGGAGTGGTATTATTAAGTCCTGATAAAATAGTAGAAAATGGAACTACTGTAGGATAATTCTTTAAGTTTAGAATGAAAAATGATATAATCTTTTTAGGATGTGAAAACTTATGAAAAAAATTGGTTTATTTCTATTATTGCTGCTAGTTCCTATTTTTGTGCATGCAGAAGTAGATTATGAAATAACAGATTATTATATCTCCTCAGAAATTGAAATCGCCGGCGGAATAAAAATTAAAGAACTTATTGTTTTAGATGGTACTTTTAATGGCTATCAACGTGATATAGTTTTTAAAAATAGCTCTTTACCCCAATGGGAAGCTGGTAACATAAATTTTGAAAAAAGTTCAATTTATGGTGGTAATAGTCTCGAGAATTTAAAAGTAGCCACTTTTAAAGTAGGGGATAAAGTAGATTTTAAGACGATGCAGGATATTAATAGTAATTCTTTTGCTGAAGAAGTAAGTAATGCTTCTTTAGGTGATAAGAATGTTTATACTATAGAAAAAACAGCCGATGGGGAAAATGTTAAGATGTTCAGTCCTTCTAATAATGGACGTGTTGGGTTTTATTTAGAATACGTTATAACTAATGCTGTAGTTATGCATAATGATGTCGCAGAATTATACTATCCTTATGTAGGTGATAAATTTGATGACCCTATTAAAAATGTTCAGCTGCAGGTATTACTACCTTTTGCAGATACTTCTGATAACTTTCGTATTTGGGCGCATGGTCCTTTAACTGGTGAAGTTAATAAATATCAAAATAAAGATAAAGAACCAATTGGGCTATTAGCTACAACTAAAAATTTGAATGCTAATACTGGGTTTGATATTCGTTTGACTTTTGATAAATCTTTAATTCAAATTCCTGATTTTATGAACCATTCAAATGAAGATGCCTTAGATAAAATTATTGCTGTAGAAGAAAAAAGAGCCGATGAAGCAAATGCTCAACGTGCTAAAATTAAAATGATTTATTATTCAGTGATTGGCATTGTTATCGCTTATTTAATTGGTCTAGGCATTTTATGGATATATATTTATCTAAAACATGATAAAGAATATAAAAGCGATTTTAAAGGAAAATATTATCGTGATTTTATTGAAGATTATGATGTAGAAGTTATTGATTATTTACTTCATAAATCTATTACCTCTAATGCAATGAGCGCTTCAATAATGAATTTAATATATAAAAAGAACATTGAAGCTGAAGAAATAAAAGATGATAAAAAGAAAAAAGAATATAAATTTATTTTAAAAAATAAAAATAATTTATCGGAAGCAGAAAGTTATCTGGTAGAATTTTTATTTACTTCTGTCGGTGACACTCATGAGTTTACAACTAAGGACTTAAAAGAGTATGCCGCGGCATCTCATACTTATTCTTTATTTACCGCCAAATATGGAAACTGGAAAAATAAAGTTATTGCGGAAGGACAAAATCAAAATTTTTATGAAAATAAAGATAAAATTAAAAAATTAGGAATATCTTACTTTATATTAGGAATTCTTATATTCTTTATAGGATTTGCTAATAATGTGGTAAGTCCAATCCTTTATTTAATGCTTATTCCTATTATTGCCTTTTTAGTCTATACTACTACTTTTAACAAACGAACTAAAAAAGGAAATGATGATTATGCTAAGTGGATGGGATTTAAAAATTTCCTAAATGATTTTGGCACATTTGATACTAAAGAACTTCCTGAAATTGCTTTGTGGGAACGTTATATGGTTTATGCTGTTATTTTTGGTATAGCCGATAAAGTTCAAAAAGCAATGAATGTTAAAATTCAAGAGTATGACCCTAGCAATCCTACATATGCGCCATATATAAATAGTTGGGTATATTATGATATGCATTATCATTTAGCAAATACCGTAAGTCATGCCATTACAACCAGTATTAACGCTGCTAATGCACATTCTGTAAGCTCCAGTGGCGGAGGTTATGGTGGAGGATTTTCATCAGGTTCCGGAGGAGGCTTCGGTGGTGGCGGTGGCGGTCACGGATTTTAAAATCATATAGCCAAAAACTCGAAATTTTTCGAGTTTTATTAACTCTAAAAATCTGCTATAATTATTATGGTGAAAGTAGTATGGATGTAAATATTGGACCATATAATATTGAAGTTGTAATCGTTCCTAAAAAAAATAAAAATATTTATTTTCGTATAAAAGAAGATTTAAAACTTTATGTAACCTGTCACTTTTTAGTCAGTAAAAAAGAAATATTAAACTTAATTAAAGCCAATGAAAAAAGCATTATAAAAATGTATGAGACTATGTTAAAGACGAAAGAGTACGAAAATGAATTTTACTATTTAGGAGATAAATACGAAATTGTTTTTGATGAAAAAGTAAAAAAAGTCGAAATTAATGGTACCAATATTTATGTAAAAAACGAAAAGATGCTAGATAAATTTTGGAAAGAAGAATGCTCCCGCATTTTTTCCCGAAGAGTCCTTGATTTAAAAATTTTATTTGATGATTTACCACCATTTACCCTAAAAATTAGGACCATGAAATCTCGTTGGGGAGTTTGCAATAGGGCTAATAATACTGTTACTTTAAATAGTGAACTTCTAAAAAAGGACTTATCACTGTTAGACTATGTCATAATTCATGAATTATGTCATTTTAAACATCCTAACCATAGTGCTGCTTTTTGGCAAGAAGTGGGAAAGCATTATCCCTACTATAAACTAGCTCGTAAAAGATTAAAGGAGGTCTAAAAATGAATTTAATTACCTCAGTAGATAACGCCAATGTTAAAAGATGGTGTAAATTAAAAAGTAAAAAATATCGTGATAAAGAAGGATGTTTTCTGATTGAGGGAGAACATTTAGTCTTAGAAGCAATTAAACAAAACGTGGCTTTAGAAGTTATTTTAGATAGCGAAGAAATATTTCCAATCGATATTACTAAATATTATGTAACTAAAGAAATAATGCGAAAAATTACATCTTTAGAAACTCCTCCTGCCATGTTAGCAGTTGCTAAAAAAATACCGGAAAAACCTTATGGAAAAAAATTACTTTTGATTGATAGTTTACAAGACCCAGGTAATTTAGGTACTATTATAAGAACGTCAGTGGCTTTTAATATAGATACTATTGTTTTGGGAGAAAATACAGTTGATTTATATAACGAAAAAGTTTTAAGAGCAACACAAGGATTAATATTTCATATTAATATTATAAAAAGGGATTTAAATGTTTTTATTGACGAATTAAAAGATAATGGATATATGGTTATTGGAACAAACGTTAATTATGGTAGTGATATACAAGAATTAAATTTACACGATAAATATGCTTTTATTATGGGAAATGAAGGTAATGGAGTAAATAAAGCAATTTTAGATAAATGTAACAACTATGTATATATTCCTACTAGTGATGCTTGTGAAAGCTTAAACGTTGCTGTTGCCACGGGAATAATACTTTATGAATTAGATAAAAAGGGTGATATAAATGAAAAATGATACTAAAGCTATTATAATAGTATCTTTAATTGTAATAGGGCTTTTAAGCTATATAAGTTATTATTCTGTAAAATCCTTCCAAAGTTATCAAAACAAATCTTCCTTAACGGAAAAAAAGAATAAAAAGATAGAAAAAAAGGAAGAGACTGTAAAACAAGAAGAGCCGGTCATAACCAAAAAGCCAAAAATATATTCTCCTATGCTTGGTACTGTAGTAGAAGTTCAAATTAATGATACTGAAAAATTACCTTTTGTAATATTAGAAGAAGATGAAAACACTTATACTTTAATTTCCAAAGATAGTCTAGGATATACAACTTATTACGCCAATGATACATGTAATACTTCTAATCAAAATTCGTGTGCAAACATTTCTGATAAACTTATTACCAAATTTTTAAAAGATAAAACAAAAACTTGGACCAATGTGGGAGAAATTATAATACCAACCAAAGAAGAAATAAATGAACTATTAAATCTTGGAAAAGATAACATATCTTTTCTTACGGATTATTCATTTTGGTTAAAAGATTATGATAAAGACGAAGCGTATTATTTTAATAAAGATGAGGTTAGCATTTTAAAAGATAAAGTATATCTAGAACATGACTTAAAAGTATTTATTAAAGTAATGAAAAACTATATTGATTAAAAGTAGTAGCAAACTTGACCTTTAAAATCTAATATATTTCATCTTTGAGGAAATTAAAAAAATGGAGAAAATATATTAATACAAACCCTAAAAAGATAAAATAAAATATAGTCGAAAAGTTAAGGTAGAACTTTTCCTTTTTTTGTTATACAATATTTTTGGTGATTTATATGTTAAAGATTAAAGATTTAACAGTTATTGCAGATAATAAAATTATTTTAAATAAATTAAATTTAGATATAGATACGGGAAAAATTTGTGCCATTATGGGACCTAATGGTGTTGGCAAAAGTACAATATGCAAGGTTTTACTAAAAGACCCTAATTATACTATTAAAAATGGCACAATAACGTATAATGATAAAGTTATTAATGATTATTCTACAGAAGAAAGAGCTAAATTAGGAATGTTTTTACTTTCTCAAATGCCTATAGCTATAGAAGGAGTTCAAAATAGTGAAATGCTCCGAATGGCTTTAGCAAGTAAAACAGGAAAGGCAGTAGATATTTTAAGTTTTCATAAAGAAATCAAAGAAATATGTCAAAAGCTAGATATTCCCACAGAATTTATTCATCGTGATATTAACGCCGGAATGAGTGGAGGAGAACGCAAAAAAAATGAATTAATGCATTTATGGATGTTAAAACCAGAATTTATTATTCTAGATGAAATTGATTCGGGATTAGATGTCGATGCATTTAAAATCGTTATGAACTCACTAAAAGAATACTATAAAAAGTACAATCCTACAATTTTAATAATTACTCATAATACGAAAGTATTTAAATATTTAAAACCTGATGTAATTAATATTTTAGATACTGGAAAAATTGTAAAATCAGGAACTTTAGAGTTAGCAAATATTATCGATGAAGAGGGATTTGAGGCGTTTAAAGTAAGTGAGTGTGCAACTCATGAATAAAATAATAATAGAAAATGATAATATATCATTTGAAGATGAAGAAGTTATCGCGAAATTTAAGGCTAAAAATCTAACTATAGATATCAAAAATAAAGTTATTATTAATGAATTTAGTGACGACAATATAATTCAAAAACTTACTATTAATATTCATGAAAAAAGTTGTCTTATATTAAATTTCTTTAATAAAAACGCTAATTTGAATTTAGATATGCAAATAAATATTTATGATAAAGGAAGTTTTTATGGTAATATTGGCTTAATAGCTAGTAAAGAAAACAATATTAATGTAACGACCAATATGTATCAAGATAATATTAAAAATATTTTAAATATTAAAGGAATATCAAAAAATGATGGATATTTTAATATTAAAGTAGATGGAAATGTTAAAGAAAAAACTTATAATAATATCATGAGAGAAAGTATTAAACTTTTAAATTTAAATAATAAAGAAAATAAAATTCTTCCTAACATGTTAGTAGCAACAAGTGAAGTAAAAGCTGAGCATTTTGTGACAATCTCTAATATTTCTGATGCTGAATTATTTTATTTGCAAAGCCGAGGCATAAGTTCTAAATTAGCTAGCAAGTTATTAGAAAAAGCCTTTATATTCAGTTTGTATGATAATAATTTTAAGAAAATGATTGATAAATAGGAGGTGAAATATGAACCGTGAAGATTTTCCTATGTTAAAACAAGATATTATTTATTTCGATAATGGTGCTACTAGTTTTAAACCACAAGTGGTAATTGATAAAATGAATGAATACTATACAAATTATTCTGCTAATGCTCATAGAGGCGATTACGATATTTCTTATCGTGTGGATATGGAATACGAAAATGTTCGTGATTTAGTAAAAGATTTTATTAATGCTAACAGTAAAGAAGAAATTGTTTTTACAAGTGGAGCAACAGAAAGTTTAAATCTAATTGTAAATGGTTTTTTTGAAAAAAATATTGAACAAGGTGATGAAATAGTAATAACTAAAAGTGAGCATGCCTCAAATGTTATCCCTTGGTTTCGTTTAGCTAAAAATAAAAATGCTACAATTAAATATATTGAACTAAATGAAAATCACGAAGTAACTATGGAAGCTTTGCAAAAAATAATCACGCCAAAAACTAAAATTATTGCTCTTGCTCAAGTTACCAATGTTATTGGTGATGAAAGACCTATAAAAAAGATATGTGCTCTTGCTCATGAACATAATATTTTTGTCGTTGTTGATGGGTCACAAAGCGTTCCTCATATGAAAGTTGATGTTCAAGATTTAGACTGCGATTTCCTATGTTTTTCTGCTCATAAAATGTGTGGGCCAACCGGGGTAGGTGTTCTTTATGGTAAAAAAGAACTCTTAGAAGCAGTTGAGCCTTCTAATTTAGGAGGAGGAATGAACGAATCTTTTGATAATGAGTATGAAGTTTTACTTAAACCTCTGCCCACTCGTTTAGAAGCTGGCACTCCTAATATTGCCGGGGTAATTGGTTTAGGGGCAGCAATAAATTACTTAAATAAAATTGGAATGGATAATATTAATAAATATGAAAAAGAATTGCGAGAATATTTAATTAGTAAACTCGAAAAAATTAGTTATATTGATATAATAAATCTGCATAGCTCTTCGGGAATAGTTGCTTTTAACGTCGATAATATATTTAGCCAAGATGTTGCTTATTATTTAAATCGCTATAATATATGTGTGCGAGCCGGTAACCATTGTGCTAAAATATTAAAAAGTGAAACAGGTGTTAAAAATACTTGTCGTATAAGTTTATATTTTTATAATACTAAACAGGAAATTGATAAATTAATTGAACTGTTAGCAGATAAAGAAAAAATAATAGCGGAGATGTTTTAAATGGATAATGAAATAAAACGAGAAATTATTATGGAAAATTATTTACATCCTTATAATAAACAGACTATTGAGGATGATAAATATATTAAAGTAAATAGTAATAATGAGTCATGCATTGATAACATTGACTTGCAAATATTAATAAAAAGTGGTAGGATAAGTGACATTAAATTTAATGGGGAGGCATGTGCGATATCTACGGCATCTACTTCTATCATGATTAAAGAGTTATTAAATAAAACTGTCAGTGAAGCATTAAATTTTATTCATGAGTTTGAAGCAATGGTTAACGAAGAGAAATACGATGAAAATAACTTAGGAGAAGCCTTAGTATTTGATGACATCTTTAAACAAAAAAATCGTAAAACTTGCGCTACACTACCGTATAAAGGAATAAAAAAAGCACTAATGGAATATGAAAAAGAACATTAAAATATCAGAATACGCATTAGTAAAAAAGGTTATTAATCCAAATGCAGATAATAAAATAAATGAAAATACTTATTATGCTATGGGTAATACTTTAGTAAAATTTGATGGACAAACATATATAGATTTATGTACAAATAAACCAATTAAGTTATTTGATTTTCAATCTTTTGCCAATAATGAAATGGGTATCATGTTTGAAAAGGATGCGGGTTATTATGAAAGATATGTAACTAACATTTGTAATACCTATAATAAGAGAATTAATGAATTAATTTTAGAAATAAAAGAACTTTTAAAAACTGAGAGTCATGAATATAGCACGGTAATCAAAAAATATTTAACTTATGTTTCTAAAAGTTTATGTCTTAATAAAATTGTAGTTTTAAAAGCTTTAAAAGGGGATTTTAATACAAAAGATGCTAATAGATTAGAAATTTATAAATTATTAGAAAAAATTATTAAAGAAAATGAGTATTATTTTAAATTATTTTTACATTATAATTTAAATGCCAGAATTTTAAGTGATTTAAATGACCCTGTCAAAAACCGTATTAATCCTCGAAAAAGTATAATGCTATATGAAGAAGAAAATGGAATTATAAATGACACAAAAGAAACTTGGCAAGAATTAAATTCTTATAAAAATCCAAATCCTAGTCAGAATGCTAATAATTTAATACTTAAAAAATCAAAACACGGAATATTTCAAAAATTAATTGCTAAACTATAAATAAATATGATAAGATATTTTTAGAAAGCAAAAATAAAAGACTAGTAATTAATTTAAACTTTATAGAGAGTTAGTGGTTGGTGGAAACTAATAAGTAATGATTAATGAATCTCCTTTTTAGTGTAGTTAATACCTACCGGGTAAAACCGTTATCTAAAATTAAGTTAAATAAAGGATGGTACCGCATTATTTGCTCCTTGCAAGTAGTGTGGTTTTTTTAAAGAAAGAAGGTTATTATGAGAGAAGTAAAAGCTGGAGAAATATATCGCCATTTTAAAGGGTCTAGAGCATTTGTTATAACGATTGCTAAACATAGTGAAACAGGGGAAGATTTAGTTATATATACGTGTGTAAATAATGATAATACTAATCATCATGATGGTATATATGCAAGACCTTACGATATGTTTGTCTCGGAAGTTGACCGTGAAAAATATCCCGATGTTAAGCAGAAATATCGTTTTGAAAAAGAGGAGGAACAAAAATGATTGATATTAAATTAATAAGAGAAAATAAAGAATTAGTAAAAGAAAATATTAAAAAGAAATTTCAAGATGAAAAATTACCCCTTGTAGATGAAATTTATAATTTAGATATTAAATATCGTGAAATAAAACAAAAGATGGATGAAAAAAGAGGATTAAAAAATAAATTAAGTAATCAAATTGGTTTATTAATGCGCGATGGTAAAAAAGATGAAGCAATGAAAATTAAGGAAGAAGTGGCACAGATGGGAGAGGATATTGCTACTTTGACTCAAGATGAAGAAAAATTAAGCCAAGAAATTAAGAGTAAAATGATGGTTATTCCTAATATAATTGCTGATGATGTGCCAATTGGTAAAGATGATAGTGAAAATGTCGAATTAAAACGTTTTGGCAAGGCATTTGTTCCTGATTACGATATACCTTACCACGCTGATATTCTAAATGCTTTTAATGGTTTAGATAAAGAAGCAAGTGGGCGTACTAGTGGTAACGGTTTTTACTATTTAATGGGTGATATTGCTAGGCTTTCTAGTGCTATGCTATCTTATGCTCGCGATTTTATGATTGAAAAAGGATTTACTTATTGTATTCCTCCATTTATGATTAGAAGCGATGTTGTAAATGGAGTTATGTCATTTGCTGAAATGGATGCTATGATGTATAAAATAGAAGGCGAAGATTTATTCTTAATCGGTACTTCTGAGCACTCTATGATAGGTAAGTTTAAAGACCAAATTATAAAAAGAGAAACTTTGCCTATTACAATGACTTCATATTCTCCATGCTTTAGAAAAGAAGTAGGAGCTCATGGTATTGAAGAACGGGGAATTTATCGTGTACATCAATTTGAAAAACAAGAAATGATTGTAATTTGTGAACCAGAAGATAGTGCCGCTTGGTATGAAAAAATGTGGCAATTTACGGTAGAATTATTTCGTAATTTGGATATTCCTGTTCGCCAACTTGAATGTTGTAGTGGAGATTTAGCAGACCTTAAATATAAATCATGTGATATTGAAGCATGGTCTCCTCGTCAGCAAAAATATTTTGAAGTAGGAAGTTGTTCTAATTTAACTGATGCGCAGGCTAGAAGATTAGGAATTCGTGCCAAAGCAGAAAAAGGTAATTATTACTTACATACATTAAATAATACAGTTTTAGCATCAACTAGAGCACTAATTGCTTTACTTGAAAATAATTATCAAAAAGATGGCAGCGTTAAAATCCCGAAAGCCTTACAACCTTATATGGGGGGAATAGAAATTATCAATCCTCAAAAATAGAGTTTCAGCTCTATTTTTATATAACTTTACGTGTATTTGACAAAATACCATAAATGTGCTATAATATATAATATCAGTGGGGATTGGTTAGCATTTATATATACATACAAAATCCTTTGCTGAAAGGATTTTTTGTTATAAAAAGGGGGATTTATAATGACAAAAGTAAATGAAGATTTAGTCTTTGCTAGTAAACTTATTGAAGATAAAGAAAAGTTTGGCGAATATTTTACTATTTTTAATCGTCTATGGCCTTTTGCTACCGTAAATATGAAAGAATATTTAGAACCTTTCAACTTAGAGGGAAAAACTTGCGTAACCTTACAAGGAAGCTCCGACCATATTTTTGAACTTGCTTTAAAAAATCCTAAAGAAATAATAGGATTTGATATTAATCCTCTTACAGGATACTACGGTAAATTAAAATTAGCTGCTTTAAAAGCTTTAAAAACCCAAGAAGAGTATTTAGCGTTCTTTAGAAGTAAAGGTTATTCTAACAAACCTTTTAATAAAGAAACTTTTAAGGAAATAGCTCAATATTTAGAAGGTAATGATAAAATATTTTGGGAAGAAATATTTAAAATGTACCCATCTTGGCAAATACGTGAAAATCTTTTTACGAAAGATGAAGGAAATTGGTCCGAGCTTAAAGGAGCTTTAAATTATATTACCCCAGAAAATTACGAATATTTAAAAAATAATATTGAAAACATTAATTTCACTTTTTTGAATACTGATGTTAAAGATTTAGCTTCAAATTTATCTTACAATGTTGATTTTATTACATTATCTAACTTAATTATCTATGCTCACGATTTATTTCCGGAAAATGCTTTAGAAAAATGGCATAATTTAATAGAAACATTAGCAGCAAAATTAAATCAAAACGGTCATATTGTAGCTGGTTATTTTTATGATATTGAAGGTGAAGAAGATTACCGAGAAATGTATAATAAAACTCTTCGTGATAAAATTTTTGCTAGCCCTTCTTATAGTTATCATTTATTTACTAAAATGGACGATTTAGCTCGTCAAAAAACATCTTCTAATCATGATGCTACCTTAGTTTATACTAAATCAAAGGCAATATAAATTGCTTTTTTGTTTTCTTTCTAAAGGTGATATAATAAACTTATAAGGAAGTTGATGTATTTATGAAGATGGCAATTAAAAGAGGAACCGTAGTAGCAATTGGTTTGCTTTTACAATTATGTTTAACTTTATTTGTTTATTTAGTATTAGGTAAATATATTAAAATAATTGGAATATTATATTCTGTTCTTAGTGTAATAATTGTTTTAGGAATTATTAAAAATAGTAAAAGATTAAGTAGTGATATACCTTGGATAATTATTATTATGTTATTTCCTATTATCGGGTCATTAATGTATATTATTATAGGAAGAAATATTCATCGTAGTAAACTTTTAAAAAATATTAATAAGAGCATCGAAAAAAGCGAAAAATATTTAATTCAAGATAAAAATATTTTAGAAGAAATTAATGCTAAAGAATATGGCGATTTAAAATATATTAGTGAATTTGCCCATTTTCCTGTCACTAAAAACAATCAGGTAAAGTATTTTGCTTTAGGTGATGAGGCTTATCCTGTTATGCTAGAAGAGTTAAAAAAAGCCGAAAATTATATTTTTATGGAATATTTTATTATTAATAACGGTCAAATGTGGGAGGGCATTTTAGATATATTAAAAGAAAAAGCCCAAAAAGGTTTAGACGTGCGAGTTATTTATGATGATTTAGGCTCTATAGCAATGTTACCAAGCGATTATCCACAAACTTTGGAAAGTTATGGAATTAAATGTGTGGCATTTAATAAATTAAAACCCTTTGCTGGAGCGATTATGAATAATCGTGACCACCGAAAAATTCTTGCCATTGACGGACGAGTAGCTTTTTCTGGCGGTATTAATATTTCTGATGAATATATCAATGTTACTCATCCTCACGGTCATTGGAAAGATAATGGAATAATGATTAAAGGAGAGGCAGTTTGGAATTTTACGGTAATGTTTTTAAGTATATGGAATGCTTATATCAAAACTGATAGTGATTATACAAAATTTAAATATGAATTTAAGAAAAAGTATAAAGAAAATGGTTTTGTCGTACCTTATGGAGAAAGCCCCTTAGACGATGAAATAATAGGTGAAGATATTTATTTAAATATATTAAGTGAAGCTAAAAAATATGTTTATATTTATACTCCTTACTTAATTATTGATACCGATATGATAAATGCTTTAATAAGATGCGCTAAAAAAGGGGTAGATGTAAGATTAGTGGTTCCTGGTATTCCCGATAAAAAAACAGTTTATAGTTTAACCTCATCTTACTTTGACGTTTTATTAAAAGGTGGCGTTAAAATATATAAGTACTCTAAAGGCTTTGTTCATAGTAAGGTTTTTGTTAGTGATGATAAAGTGGCTACAGTTGGAACTATAAATTTAGATTATCGTAGTTTATATTTACATTTTGAATGCGGTGTTTATTTAAAAGAAGTAGATGCAATTAAAGATGTTGCTACTGATTTAACTAATGTATTTAAAGAATGTCAAAAACTTTCTAAAAAAGATATTAAAACTAAATTCTTTGCTAAATTATGGCAAGCAATATTGCGTTTGTTTGCTCCTTTAATGTAAAAAATATTGAACTTATTAAACAAATTTAATATAATTTTTTTAAAAGGTGGAGAAAATGAATAGAAATATTGTTACATGCATTATTTTAACAATTGTTACTTGTGGAATTTACGGCATTTATTGGTTTATCGTGATAACAGATGATGTTGCTAATATTACCGAGGACCGTTCAATGAGTGGTGGCGTATCATTTTTACTTAATTTAATTACTTGCGGTATTTATGGTATTTATTGGGCTTTCCAAATGGGTCGTAAATTATATGATTATTCTAATAAAAACAATTTAGGTCTTGCTGATAATGCGATAGTTTATTTATTACTTCAAATATTTGGCTTTAGCATTGTCAATTATGCTTTAATTCAAAATGATATAAATAGACTTAGTCAAAATAATTAAAAAGAAAAGTTATTTTCTTTTTTAAGTTGGTGAAAGTATGCAAAAAAATTCTTTAATTAAAATTAGTTTTGGAGCATTATTATTAATTGCGTATCTTTTATTAGGAAGTTATTTTAATATTTATATTCCTTGCCCAATTTACAAATTAACGCATTTTTACTGTCCTGGTTGTGGGATAACCAGAGCATTACGGGCTTTGTTGAGTTTAGATTTTTATCAAGCGTTTCGCTACTATAATTTAATTATCTTATTTCCTATATTTTTAATATATTATGGAGAAAATTTTTTAGAAAAAAAAGGAATAAAGAATTTGAATTTAAAAAGATTTATGACTAATAAATTTTGGTATACTATTTTGGTATTAGTAATCATTTATGGAGTAGCAAGAAATATTCCTTATTTTAATTATTTAATACCAACAAAAGTTTAAAGGCTAATGCCTTTTTTTCTTTTGGTATCTTTGCTATAATATGGAAGTATTGGAAGTGATTATATGAACCTACCAGATTTAAAAAAAGCGCGAATTAGAACCGATAAAGAAGTTGAATATGTTTATTTAGATGAACATTATCAAAAATTATTTGCCGGCCAAAAATATTTTTTAAAAACATATGGCTGTCAAATGAACGTTCATGATTCTGAAGAAATAGCTGCTCGTCTAGAAAGTTTAGGATTTAGTAAAACTGACGTTTTAGAAGAGGCGGATATCGTTATTTTAAATACTTGTGCGATAAGAGAAAATGCCCATGACAAACTATATGGCTTTTTAGGGCGCTGCAAACATTTAAAAAAAGAAAAAAAGGATTTAATTATTGGTATATGTGGCTGTATGGCTCAAGAAGAAAATGTAGTTAAAGAAATTATGAATAAGCATCAATATATTGATATTGTTTTTGGTACGCATAATATCTATAAATTACAAGATTTAATTATTAATAAAAAAGAAAAACAAAATATTGAAGTATACTCTTGTGAAGGAGATGTTTATGAAAATATTTCCTATAAGCGAGATTCTAAAATTAAGGCTTGGGTCAATATTCAATATGGCTGTGATAAATTTTGTACTTATTGTATAGTTCCCTATACCAGAGGAAAACAAAGAAGTCGTAAAAGTAAAGAAATTATTAAAGAAGTTGAAGATTTAGTTAAAAACGGCTATAAAGAGGTTACTTTACTCGGTCAAAATGTTAATGCTTATGGAAAAGAATTAAAAGATGAAATAAATTTTGCTAATCTTTTAGAAAAAGTAGCTAATACAGGGATAGAACGTATTCGTTTTGTTACTTCGCATCCTTGGGACTTTACTGATGAAATGATTGAAATAATAGCTAAATATGATAATATTATGCCTTATATTCATTTACCTTTACAATCTGGCTCATCAAGAATTTTAAAATTAATGGGTCGTCGTTATACTAAAGAAGAATATTTAACTTTATATCATAAAATAAAAGAAACTATTCCGAATGTAGCTATTACAACTGATATTATTGTAGGTTTCCCTAATGAAACTGAAGAAGATTTTAAGGAAACTCTTGAAGTTGTAAATGCTTGTCAATTTGATAGTGCCTTTACATTTATCTATAGCCCTAGAGAAGGAACTCCGGCGGCTAAAATTGATGATAAAATTCCAATGGCAGTGAAAGAAGAACGTTTACATAAATTAAATGAACTGATTAATAGTTATAGTCTAAAAGCTAATCAAAAATATCTTGATAAAACAGTTAAAGTTTTAATTGAAGGGGTAAGCGAAAAAGATAGTACCAAAGTCTTTGGCTATACTGAAACTATGAAATTAGTAAATGTGGAAAATGCTTCTGATAAAATTGGAGAGATTATTGATGTTAAAATAACGGATGCTAAAAGTTTCAGCTTAGATGGAATATATCAATAGGGAAAATTTATAATATTATTAATTAACTAGGAGGGTTTAGATATGAAAGAAAAAATCGATTGGAAAGAAAAACTAAAGGCTATTGCTAAGGAAATAGAAGAAAATATGAATGAAGAAGAAAAGGAAAAATTACAAAAAGAAGAAAAAAACTTTCAAATATTAGAAACTACTTTACGACATTATTATAAACATTTAATAAAAATTAAACATAAAAATTTAAATATTGTTGATGTCGCTGAATATTTTAATATTCCTATAGATATAAATCGATTATATGACTATGAAATTCATTTTTTAAGAAATGACATATTTCCTGTTATAGAGATAATCGATACAAAAGAAAATATCCAATACATAAGTAACTTCTACGTAAAAGGAGAGTTACTAGATGTGACTGATAATCCTATTTTCAATAATTTGGATATAACTAATTTCAATACAAATATTCAAACTAAGTACTTATATTATATTGGGCAAAATAGTCCTATTATATCTCAATTAATTATACCAAACGATAAATATGAGTTGGTATTTGAAAAAGAACAGCCAAATGATTTGGGATTTGGAAATAGTAGTAATATTTTTGCAGTCCGTTTTTATGAAAAATATGAAAAAGAAGGCATGACAAAAAAAGAACAGTTATTTGCTAATCACTTTCATACCTTTGAAAACAATATTGAAAATACTATGAAACAATTTATTACTTATGATTTTACATCTTCTGATTTACCAAGAGAAGATAGACAAGATATTTATACTTATACAATCAATAGTAATATTATTCATGGAATTAATGAATTAGAAACAATAAATGAACATATTACTTTTAATGCTTTTGCTAGTATGGAAAATACAAAAATAACCAATATAGAAAGATATCTTCCTATAAATTATATTAGTTATGAAAAAAAAGAATTAAAGAGTGACAATATAAATGCTGCTATCTGGTTTTCGGGCTATAATACTGATAATACTTATTATGCCGTTAAGATATTTAAGAAAATTGATAAAATTAATTTAAATTTACATTGTAGATATATAGATGAACAACATAATACTATCGAAAAAACTGAAATAAGAGAATTACCCATTTTAGTTAATGGTAAATTAACAATTGAGGAAATAGACAGTATAATAGATTTATTAAATCAAATTAATCCTGATAATTTGTTTATGTCATATGCCATAGACCAAATAAGGAAATTTCAAACTGAAATTAAAATAAAAGAAAAAATTGTAAATAAAGAGGAAGATTTATTAGACACAGAAATGCTATCTTCAAAAGATTATAACGAAATAGCTAATATGGTTTTGGGAGATATAAGTGCTTATTTTGATTTAGCATTAGAGCAATTTTATAATGCTACACACATGAGCAAAGCAAGAGAAAAAAAGCAAAATCAATATCAAAGGTTACTTGATAAAAAATAATATATAAAATGTTAGTTAATTTAGTGTTAAGTTCAGGAGACTTTATAAAGAAAAAAGAAACTATTAATGAACAATTAAGAAAAATTTTAATTAGTAAAGACTCAAATAAAAATACTTTCAATTAATGGAGGCTAAAAAAGAAAGTTTAATTAATAAATATAAGCCTCATATAGATGAATTACTCATCTATTTTTTTATCAATTGAATTTTACTTCCAACTTTAAAATATTCACCTAAACCTTTGGGTAATTCTAAAATATTAGTTTCATAAATATCTCTACTGATAGTAAGTATTTTATGAGGTTTAAAATCATTTAAGATAAATAAAATAGTATTTTGATTATCTAAAACTAATACATCAATTGCTTCTTTCATTGTATAAGTTTGTATTGCATTACAATTATTAAAATACATACCAAAATTAATATTAGTCATATTACTTAAACCAATCAATTTTTCTTTTAAAGTTAATGGCACTTTAACTTCTATATCTTGATTATTTATTCTTAATATCATAATAAATAATATGCTTTAGCATGACAAAATTTGACAATTTAAAGCTTATTAATTGCGCCTTTTTTTTAAAT
>CANQNZ010000015.1 GCA_947625365.1 uncultured Bacilli bacterium
TCGAAATTATTAAAAGAAGATGATTTATTTTTTATCGGTACATTAGGATTTAGAGGGGAGGCTTTACCTTCTATCGCTAGTGTCTCTAAAGTATGTTTGCAAACAGCTCAAAATGACGTAGGTACGCAAATAGTTATTGAAGGTGGAAAATTAATCTCTCAAGATACGTGCGCTTTAAATCAAGGAACAATAATCGAAATAAAAGCTTTATTTTATAATACGCCCGCTCGTTTAAAATATTTAAAAAGTGAAACAACTGAGCTTGCTAATACCACAAGTTTTATTGAAAAATTAGCTTTATCATATCCTGCTATTCGTTTTACTTTAACTAATAATGGGAAAACTGTAGTTAAAACAAGTGGTAGTGGCAGCTTACATAAAACAATTCATGAAATTTTTGGCCTTAATATTTCTTCTAATATGATTGAAATAAAAAATAGTAATGATGATTTTGATGTTTATGGTTATATTTGTAAACCGCAAATATTAAAATCTAATCGTAATCATATGATAACTATAGTTAATGGCAGAGTAGTAAGAAATAATGAATTAAATAAAATAATAAATGATGCTTATTATACATATAAACCTGATATAAAATTTCCTGTAGTAGTTATTTTAATTAATACAGACCCAACATTAATAGATGTTAATATTCATCCAACTAAACAAGATATTAAAATTAGTAAGATGGCAGAATTGAGTTCATTATTATATGATACAATTAAAAATGCTTTATATAAAAATTTATTAATTCCAAAGATAGAGCTTGCTCCTATGGATAATGAAGTGAAAAATACTTATGTTGAGCAAATTTCTAAAAAAGTAGAGGAGCCAGCGGTAAAAGAAGAGCAAACTGTTTTTGATTTAGGAGTCAAAGAAAATTCTGAAGAAACAGTAGTTATTAATGAAGAATTAAAATCATTAAAACTATATCCCGTAGGTCTAGCTTTAGGAACATATATTATTGCGCAGAATGATGAAGGTGTTTATTTAATCGACCAGCACGCAGCGGAAGAAAGAATTAATTATGAAAAATATTTAAAAGCTTTAATTAATGAGAAAATAACAACAACTTCACTTTTATTTCCTATCAGTATAGAACTTTCACCAAGTGATTTTATAACGATTAAGGAAAATATGGAAACTCTTACTAATTTAGGTTTTAAAATAGAGGAGTTTGGCGTAAATACCATAGTAATTAAAGAACATCCAACCTGGCTAAAAAAAGGATATGAAGAAGAGCAAATACGGAAGATTATCGACTTAGTAGTAGTTAATAAAGATAAATTCGACCGCGTTAAATTTAATGAACATATAGCTATTACTTTAGCTTGTAAGACAAGTATTAAAGGAAATACTAATATTAGTATGGACTCTATTGAAGAAATTCTTAATGATTTAGTAAAGACTGATAATCCTTACAATTGTCCGCATGGACGTCCTACAATAATTAAATTTAGTATTTATGAGCTAGAAAGAATGTTTAAACGAGTAATGAATTAAGGAAAAATATTTTACTACAAGAAAATAGGTGAATTAAATGATTATATGTGTATGTGGTCCAACAGGAGTTGGAAAAACAAAAATGTCTATTGAACTTGCTAAAAAGTATAATGCTATAATTATAAATTGTGATGCAATGCAAGTGTATAAAGGATTAAATATTGGAACTGCTAAAGTAACTGAAGAAGAAAAGGAAGGAATACCACATTATTTAATTGATTTTAAAGATGTAAATGTTAATTATACAGTTTATGATTATCAAAAAGACGTTAGAAAAATTATTGCTAAAAGTCAGGATAAAAATATAATAATGGTTGGTGGTTCTGGACTTTATATGAAAGCTGCTTTATATGATTATGAATTTACGGAAGAAGAAAATAATAATACTTATGATGATTTGTCTAATGAGCAGTTATTAGCTTTAGCTTATCAAAAAGATAAAAATGTTGATATTCATGTCAATAATCGAAAAAGATTAATTCGCTTTTTAAATAAAAAGCAAATATCTAATAATAAAGATAAATTGCTTTATGATAATGTTAAATTTATAGGTCTTACTACTGATAGAGATACTTTATACACTAAGATTAATCAAAGAGTAGATAAGATGGTACAGGAAGGATTAATTGAAGAAGTAAAAGAATTTTATAATAAAAATATTCGTAGTAAAGCTATAATGACTGCCATTGGTTATAAAGAACTATATGAGTATTTTGATGGAAATATTTCTTTACCCCAAGCTATAGATAAAATAAAACAAAAATCTCGTAAATATGCAAAAAGACAATATACATGGTATGCCCATCAAATGAATGTTAAATGGTTTAACGTTGATTATGATAATTTTAATAATACAGTAAAAGAAGTAATTAATTACATAGAAAAATAGTCGCAAGACTATTTTATATTTCTAAATAAACAGTTTTATCATAATCATGTTGCTCAGTTTCTGTGTCTAATTTAGGTAAATCTTCGGCATCTACTAAGAAATATTTGTAATAAAGGTAATCTTCATTAGTAGAAGTAATAGGGTCATCCCAAGTTAAATCTAACTGTTTCCAGGAACCATTAAGATAAACTGAATTCCATATATGTAAAGAACTAGCTACTTTAAAACTTTTTAAATTAAATCTTTCTAAAAATAACTCCATAACATCAGCATAACCACTACATATCGCATAGCCTTCAAATAAAGGACCAATTGCAGTATTAGAATGATATGGACTATTATTAGTATCATTTCTTAAAGTATCATACTTAGTATTATTAATTATATAATCATGAATAGTCTTAATTTTCTCATTATTATCCATATCATCAGTAATTAACTTTTCCATAAGTTTATCAATCTCTGCATTGATTTTTTTAATATCTTCATCAGAATATAATTTTGTTATTTCAATAGTTACTTCGCCTGACTCATAATAACTAGTAACAATATTTTCAAAATTATTAAAAGGATGAACAAAATTATTTATATTAGTAAGTAATATATTATCCTTAGATATTTTTTCAATATCATTTAAACACTCTGCATATTCTTCAGGACAATAAAAAGTAAATTTTTCCCAACCACTATTTAACATGGTATAAATTATATTTAGTAATCCTTGATAGCTATAAGGAGTAAAATCATCAGTTTCTTGAACAAATTCAAAATTATAATTACGATGATAAGCATTCTTGGGTTCTATTACCACACTTGGCTCATTTTCTAAAACATTAGCAATCTTATTAGTAATAGGTTCAATATAGATAGCAACTACTAAAAGAATAATACATAATATTAGGGGTACAATAAATCTTTTCATGTTATCACCATCTTAAATAGATTTTATCAAAAAAAAATGAAGTAATCAATTTTTACTTCATACCTTTAACTTTGTTTACAAGTCTTGATTTTTGTCTAGCAGCTGTTCCTTTTTTAACTAAACCTTTGCTAGCAGCTTTATCAACATTTTTTTGAACTTCTTTTACTAATTTTTCAGCATTTTCTACATCTTTAGCAGCAATTGCTTTTTCTAGATTTTTAATAGAATTTTTAACTCTAGCTTTATATTCATGAGCAGCGTCAGTTTTTTTAGCAATAACTTTAACAGCTTTCTTTGAACTTTTAATATTAGGCATACAAAATCTCCCTTCCATAAATACAATATCAATTTTATCAAAACATTATGACTTTTGCAATAAAAAAACCGCTTTTCGGCCAAAATAATAGTGGTGATATTATGAAAAATAATCTTTTTTTAGATTTAGCTCCTACAATGTTAAAAACAAATGGTTATAAAATAAAACAAAATATTAAAAATGACATTAAAATAAGTTATTTTGAAATTGATGAAGAAAAAAAGAAACATTTAAAAAGAGATATTGGTCAATATTTTACTATTAGTTTTAAAGAAAATATTTTAAAAAATTATCCTAAATATTTAAAAAGAGAAGTAATTAAAGTATTAAAAAGTTTTAAAAAATCTATTCCTAATTATGGAACTACTCTTATAATTGGTCTTGGTAACTCTAGTGTTACTTGTGATGCTTTAGGTCCTAAAACTACTAATAAAATAATTGCTACTAATCACTATGTTGATTTTTTAACTATTCCTAAAGTAGCTTTATTTGTACCAGAAGTTATTGGAAAAACTGGAATTAGTTCTTTTTCTTTAATAAAAATGTTAGTAAATAGTTTACATCCTAGTTTAATAATTGTTATTGACTCTCTTGTTACTAATAATTATAAAAATTTAAATAGATGTATTGAAATATCTGACACAGGAATTATACCAGGAAGTGCTATTAAAACAAATCGTAAAATTAGTTATAAAACTTTTAATATTCCCTTGATTTCTATTGGCGTACCTTTAGTTATTGATGTTAATAAAAAAATGCTTACATCAATTAATGTGGATGAAGAATTGGACCTCATAAGTGATGTTATAGCAGAAGCTTTAAATGATTTGTTTTTAAAATAAAATTTTATAAAAGAAAAAAAACTTGATGCCAATAGGTAATGGTGCAATTTGACTTGGCAGGTTATTTATGTTACCATTGCCAATAGAGACAGGTTGCTTTCCAAACCGGTCTAATAGTTGATTATCAACCATACCGGTCGAAGCAGCCTGTTTTTATAATGTTATATTTCATAGTCTTTTATGATTTTGATGTACCTCAAGAGATTAGAATATGCAAATTATTAAGGTTAATTCAATTGCAAATTTTGACCCAGTGGCAGAAAACTTGTGTTGACAGCTATACTCCGGGGGGGGGTATAATTGGAATAGACAATTATACCAAGAGGTGGACCAAAATGATAAAAGAAAATAAGAAAACTAAAAGAAATGTGGCAATAATAGTAATAGGGTTAATACTGGTATTAGCCGTGGCGACATTTTCATATGCACTATGGACAAAAAATTTCACAGAAACAGGAGTAAATAAAAACATATATGATTGTTTTACAATAAGCTATCAGGAAACAAATGGGACTGGAATATCAATTGAACACGGTTACCCACAAACAGATGAAGAAGGTATGCAAAATAATCCATATGAAGTACAAATAAAAAATAGCTGTAAAACTGTCGCATCATATGATGTAATATTAAATGAAGAAACTAACTCTACATTGAACCCAGATTATTTAAAAGTAGCAACAGATGAAGATATAAAACTATTAAGTAGTGCTACTGAAACAACTCAAAGAGTAATAGATAATTATAATAATAAAAAATCATATATAATAAATAGTGGCGTATTAGCATCTAATCAAACAAAAACTTTACAAATAAGAAGTTGGATGGATGAGAATACTTCAGTAGAAAATGGGTCAAACAAAGAATTTGCTTTTAAAATAACAATAGAAGCAACGGCTGGAGATGGAGGACTATTAGCAGGAAAAATATTAAAAAGTTATCCAATAACACCAGATAATGAGATGGAAAGTTTCGATTTTTATGATTTTATTAAGAAAAATCAAACTGTAGACATAGAGGTATCAGCAGAGCATCCAATATATGCTACAAGTAATATTGATAAATTGGACAGGCCGTATGAATATGGCTATATGTGTTGTGTAAGAGGCCCTAATGGCGGACCAGAATTTCGAGAAACTTCAGATTGTAAAGAGAATATTACTGACCCACGCGAGTATGTTGGATGGTATACATATGGTAATAATGACTATGTGAGTTCAGGAAGTGTATATAAAATAGTGGAAGTGTCTGATAATAAAATCACAAAAGCAGATATTATTACTTCTATTAATTATGATGTTAAAAAGGGAATGGTAGAAACTTCTGATGATGATGGAACAAGTTATGTCTATCGTGGTGATATAAATAATAACTATATTTCATTTGCTGATAAATTATGGAGGATATTACGTATTAATGGCGATGGCACAATAAGAATAATATTAAATAATATTGAAGATAATGCTGAAACAATATTTTTTAATAATTATGGCGATAATCAAAAGTATGTTGGATATACATATGATAACGGAAGAGTATGTACTAAAGCAAATCCGTGCGATAAAAATGTAGGTACTAGTAGTAATTTGAAAACTTATTTAGAAAATTGGTATAGTGAAAATCTTCAAAAAGATGATAACAATATAGCTATTTCAACATATTGTAATGACACTTCAACTAGTAGTACAGACAATGAAAAAACAAATTATGGTGCAATTAGTAGATTGGACGAAGGAAAAGCTAGCTTGAAATGTTTCGATACAGATAAAGACTATGGAGGAGTATATAAACTTAAAATCGGTGCACTTACAGCAGATGAAATGCAAATAGCAGGTTTAACACGGAAAGTCTATGAAAATTTAAAAACATATTTTCCAGTATCTTATTGGTGGACAATGACTCCATATTATTATTCAAATTCCCAAATTAATTTATTTATTAGTGGTATTGACGGAGATATTTCTGACAGCAAATATTCGAGTAAATTCCAAGCCTTACCTGTTATCAATTTAAAATCGGATGTAACCGTAACAGGCTTTGGGACACAGTCTGACCCATATGTAGTACAATAATAAGTTATAAATGTATATAGTTTATGTAAAATAAAAGATAAATGGTAAACTATAACCTTCGCTATAAGTATGCTTTGATTCTTTATCTTTTTCTTTGCTATAAAACTACAAATTTCTTATAAATCTTTTTATAAACTAGAATAGAGGTATGTTTATGAAAAGATTTAAAGCAAAGAAAAAAAGAAAATTTAAATTTCTAAAAGTAATATTAATAATAGGATTAATTTATCTATCTTTTTCCTATAGTTTTAAATTTTTATATAATAAAAAAATAAAAGGTAAAGTATCTAATAAAGTTATAATTAATTATCTTTTAAAAACAAGTTCTAATAATTTAATTGAAACTAATAAGAATAATGATTTATTTAATATTAATTTTAATTCTTCTTCATTACTTTTAAAAACTAGTATGAATAATTTAATTGATGATAGTGCCGTAGTTTTTGAAGATAGTTATGATGAAGAGTCTATAGTTACAAAATACTTTGAAGACCCTAATAAATATAATGTTAAAAAACCTATTATATATTTATATAATTCTCATCAATTAGAGGAGTATAGTAATACTAATGTAAATATGTATGATGCTTCTCCTAATGTTTTAATGGCAAGTTATATTTTAAAAGAAAAATTAAATGATTTAAATATTCCTACTATAGTGGAAGATACAGATATAACGGAATTATTAAATATAAATAATTGGAAATACAGTTATTCTTATAAGGCTAGTCGTTTACTCGTAGAAGATGCTTTAACCAAAAATAATTCTTTAAAATATATTATTGATATTCATAGAGACTCTGTACCTAAAAGTAGTACAACTTTAACAGTGGATAATAAATCTTATGCTAAGATACTTTTTGTGGTGGGAATAGAACATGATAATTATGAAAATAATATTGCGATAGCTCAAAAGCTAAGTGATATTGTTAATGCCAAGTGTGATAATTTATCTAAAGGTCTTTTAAAAAAAGGCGGTAAAGGAAATAATGGAATATATAATCAAGATTTAAGTAATAATGCAATGTTAATTGAAGTAGGTGGACCAGAAAATACTATTGATGAAGTAACTAATACACTAACGGTAATTGCTAATTCATTATATGATTTAGTTAATGAAAAACAATGAAAAAGAAGAAAAATACTAAATTATTCTGGTTTATCTTAATTAGTTTATTTGTAGTTTATATGGGTCTTTATATTGCTAATATGTCAGGGTATTATGAAAGTCGTCTAAGTAAAAGAGTCAAACTTACTAATGAGTCTATTCAAAAGTTTGAAAAAGATGTTGCTCAAGGAAAAAATGTAACTATTGATGATTACTTAGAAAAAGAAACAAAAGATTATAGTAATAAAGTTTCTAAGCTAGGTTTAAATGTTTCGGAAAAAGTGGAAGGCTTTATGACTACAGGTCTTTCGAAAATTCTAAAAGTTATTGGTAAATTATTTACATAAGTGCTATACTTAGTTTAAGGTAGTGATATCATGATATATGAAATAAAAAACGATAAAATTGTGCCAAGTAGTAAAAAGCTTACAAGTAAAAGTAAAGGCTTAATTTGTTTATTTAATGAAGAGCAATGGCAAGAATATAACTTAATTGAAAATAACACTTTAGAAAAAATTCGTTTTTGTAAAATAGAAGATGCTAAAAAATATATGTATGGTACTATGTGTATACCTATAAAGGGTAAGTATCCTTTAAATTATGGTTTTTATTTTTACTTTTTAAATGATAATTTAATATTTATTGAAAAAGAAGGAAAAATAGCTCAGCTAATTGAAGAAATAATTAACAACCGTAGTAAGAAAGATTATAATATTATTAAGCTATTTCATGATATATTAGAATTTATCATTAAAGATGATTTAAGTTATCTAGAAAAATTAGAAAATAAGTTATCAACTATTGAAGATAAAATAATTCATAATGATGTCCATAATTTTAATGAAACGATTATTAGAACTAAAAAAGAAATATTAAGATTTTATCATTATTATAATCAACTTTTAGATTTAACTGATACATTAATTGATAGCTATATTACAACGGAAGATATATTTAAGGTTTATTCTGAAAGAGTAGCGAGATTGCAAAGTGAAGCTTTACTACTTCGCGAGTATACGCAAGAATTACAAAATTTATACGAGTCACAAATTAGTTTAAGACAAAATGATGTTATGAAAGTTTTAACTATTGTCACCACTATATTTTTGCCATTAACTTTAATAACAGGTTGGTATGGAATGAATTTTAAATACATGCCAGAACTTACTTGGGAATTTGGTTATCCTATGATATTTATTGTTTTTGCTTTAATAATAATTATTTGTTTAATAATATTTAAGAAAAATAAATTTTGGTAATAAAAAAACAAGTTCATCGAGCTTGTCTTTTTATTAATTTTCCATGAACCACGATGCGTCCTCCCGAGTTGTTTTCACAAGTGGATAAAGTAATAGTTGTATCTTGCGCGCTTACTTCAGTATCAATTGGCGCTGTATTACGTTCTTTCATTGTTTTAATCCATTGTTCTTTTTCTTCCGTATTTACAAAATCAGTACGAATATAATAACTTTCGGCTTCAATCGTATAAATAGAGAAGATTTGGAAAACCATATTTTCTTTAGGAGTAGAAAGTTGAATTACATAATTATCTTTATTACTTTGCCAAGATTTAGATAAAGCATTTTTTAAAGAACCAAACACGGTTTTATTAACACGACCATGGCCATAAAATACTAAATTAGAACTTAGAGGGTCTAAAGTGTCACGATAATCTAAAAATACCCAACCAGCATCATTTTTGGTTTTATCAAAAGCATGGGTTAAGTAATAATCATTATCTCCAGTTTGAACAACCGGGTAGTTAATATTAGAACTTTCCATATGAATAAATGCTACAGTATCACTATTTTTCTTTTGTAATTCATTAAAGTCAACTTCATAAAAAGGAACATTTATATAATACCAATAATCACTTTGCTTGGTATCAGGGGGATTTACTAGTTCTCCTTGTTCTTCTATTTCTTCCGCCGGAGCATCTACTTTGATTTCCTCTTCTAATTTTTCAATTTTATCATTATCTTCTTTCCAATTATATAAACCAAGAGAAGAAAAAGCTAATATAATGGCAAAGACAATCATACAAACAACAAAAACCCAAGGACGGAATTTTAATTTTTTCTTTTTCTTATAAGTTACTGGTTGTTTATCAGGATTATTTTTAATGTCTTTTTTATTTTTTTCCACTTCATTCACCTCAATTTCTCTAATTGTATCACCACTTTATCCAAAAGAAAATACTTTTCTTTAACTCTAATAGAGCTTTAAGTATTTTCTTTTTTCATGTATAATAATATGTCGGGAGGCCCGAATTATGAAACAAGAAAATATTCGTAACTTTTCTATTATTGCTCATATCGACCATGGTAAAAGTACTTTGGCTGATAGAATTTTAGAACTTACGGGCAATGTATCTAAATATGAAATGAAAGACCAACTTTTAGATAGTATGGATTTGGAAAGAGAAAGAGGCATTACCATTAAATTAAATGCAGTATCTTTAAAATATACTTATAATAAAGAAGAATATCTACTTCATTTAATTGATACTCCAGGTCATGTTGATTTTTCTTATGAAGTATCTCGCTCTTTAGCAGCTTGTGAAGGAGCTATTTTAGTTGTGGATGCGGCGCAAGGAATTGAAGCTCAGACCTTAGCTAATTTATATTTAGCTTTAAATAATGATTTAACAATAATACCTGTTATAAACAAGATTGATTTACCCAATGCTGATATTGGTAAAGTTACTAAAGAATTATGTGATGTTTTAGGATTTAAAAAAGAAGAAATAATATTATGTAGTGGCAAAACAGGGGAGGGCATAGATAAACTTTTACAAGCAGTTATTCAAAGAATAAAACCACCTAAAATAGATAATGAAAGTCCTACTAAAGCTTTAATTTTTGACTCTTATTTTGATGCTTATCGTGGCGTTATTGCCCATATTAGAGTTGAAAGCGGAACTTTAAAAGTTCATGATAAAATTAGAATGATGGCTACTGGTTTTGAATGTGAGATTATAGAACTTGGCATTAGCACTCCTAAAGAAGTCAAAAAAGATAAATTAGTCTGTGGAGAAGTAGGATGGATATCTGGGAGTATTAAAGATATAGCTAAAGTGCGTGTGGGAGATACTATTACTACTGTTGCTAATCCCGCCGAAGAAATGCTGCCGGGCTATGAACCAATGAAGCCTATGGTATATTCCGGCATATTCCCAATTGAACCCAATCAATTTAGTCATTTAAGAGAGGCTTTAGAAAAATTAAAATTAAATGATGCTAGTTTTAGTTTTGAACCAGAAACATCTGATGCTTTAGGTTTTGGTTTTCGTTGTGGCTTTTTAGGTCTATTACATATGGAAATTATAATGAGCCGAACTAAAAGAGAATTTGGCATTGATATTATTGCTACATCTCCATCTGTTATTTATGAGGTAGCTTTAACTAATGGAAAAGTAATCATGATAGACTCACCAAATAAAATGCCAGATAGAGTATCTATCGCAGAAATTAGAGAGCCTTATATAAAAACTAATATTTTTGTACCCAGTGAGTATATAGGAGCTATAATGGAATTATGCCAAGATAAAAGAGGCATTTACGAAAATATGGAATATATTAATGAAACAAGAGTTAATATCCATTATAAATTACCTTTATCAGAAATAGTTTATGACTTTTTTGATAAATTAAAAAGTTCTACCAAAGGCTATGCTTCCTTTGACTATGAGTACGCAGGATATGAAGCTAGTAATTTAGTAAAAATGGATATTTTATTAAATGGGGAAGTTGTCGATGCCTTATCTACGATAGTTCATAAAGACTTTGCTTATAATCGCGGGAAAACTATTGTTGAAAACTTAAAAGAACTTATACCTAGGCAAATGTTTCAAATTCCTATTCAAGCTTGTATTGGTTCTAAAGTAATCGCTCGTGAAACAATTTCGGCCTTACGAAAAAATGTCTTAGCTAAATGCTATGGTGGTGATATCACTCGTAAAAGAAAATTATTAGAAAAACAAAAAGAAGGAAAAAAACGAATGAAAATGGTAGGAAGCGTAGAAATTCCACAAGAAGCCTTCCTGGCTGTTTTGAAAAGCGAAAAATAATTTACTTTAGGTTTACAAATATTTTAAAAATGTTTGTAAACTTTTTTATTGTTTAGTACAATATAAGTAAGTAAAGCAGGTGGATTATGAAAAGTGCTTATTTACACATCCCATTTTGTAAACATATCTGTGCCTACTGTGATTTTTGTAAAATGAACTATGAAAAAGAATGGGTAACTAACTATTTAGATGCTTTGGAAGAAGAAATAATAGAAAAATATAACTCAGAAGAATTAGAAACTTTATATGTAGGAGGAGGTACTCCTTCTTGCCTTGATGAAGAAGACTTAGAAAAATTATTTAAAATTATCCAAAAATTTAAATTAAAAGAAGATTATGAATTTACTTTTGAATGTAATTTAAATGATATAAACGAAATGCTTTTAACTATCCTAAAAGAAAATGGAGTTAATCGATTAAGTATTGGTATCGAATCATTTGATAAAGATAATCAAAAATTTATGGAAAGAGAGCATACTTTTGAAGAAACTGTAGAAATTATTAAACTTGCTCGTAATTTAGGATTTACAAATATCAATGTTGATTTAATGTATGCCTTACCTAAAGAGCCACTGAGCGCTTTAAAAAAAGATGTTGCTAAAATATTAAAATTAAAAGTTGAACATATTAGTACATACAGTTTAATCTTAGAAGAACATACGAAAGCAAAAATTAATAATACTAAACCATTAAATGAAGAGCTTGATGCGAAAATGTATGAATATATTACGAAAAAATTAACTAGTGAAGGTTATAACCATTATGAAATAAGTAATTTTGCTCTGCCTGGTTATGAAGCCAAACATAATTTAACTTATTGGAACAATGATTATTACTATGGCTTTGGCCTTGGCGCTTCTGGATATATTCATGGAGTACGTTATGAAAATACCCGTAGTTTAAATAATTATTTAGAAGGTAAATATGTTTTAGAAGAAAATATTTTATCTAAAAAAGTAACTATGGAAAATGAATTAATGTTAGGTCTTCGTAAGACTGAAGGCATTTGTTTAAGTGAATTTTTTGATAAATTTGAAATTAACTTACAAGATGTTTTTCCTATTAAACCTCTTTTAAAAAGTAAAGATTTAATATATAAAGATGGATATATATTTATAAATCCTGACAAATTATATGTAATGAATGAAATTTTACTAAAATTAATCTAAAAGGGTATTATTTTTATTAAAAAGAAAAGAATAATTAAAGTGATGCGCTATGAAAAAAATTATTCTTTTTTTACTTTTACTTATTATTTTTCCCTTAAATGTTTTAGCAGATAATAGTGCTTATTTAACTTCTTTAAGTATAGATGGGTATAATTTAACTCCCGAATTTAATAAATATAATAATGTATATAGTGTCTTTATTAATGAAGAAGATAACACTTTAAATATAAATTATACTTTAGAAGATAATAATGCCTCAGTAGAAATTATTGGCAATGACAGATTAAATGCTGAAGAAAATATAGTTAATTTAAATGTTACTAATAATGGTAATACGCAAAATTATGTAATATATGTTACTAAAAATAATTCTAATACTGTAGCTAGTTTAGATGAAAAAAAGTTAGAACTTAATATTCCTAAAAAAGTAAATATGAAATTAATTGTGATAGGTCTTGTTATTGTCTGGGTAGCTTTAGCTTATATATTTAAAAAAATTATATTCTTTAAATAGGCTATATCATTAAAAGATATCTAAATTTAATAATAAAATAATTTAGGTGTTTTTTATGAAATATATTGCCCATAGAGGATATAAAAATAATAGTAAGGAAAATACTATTCCTTCTTTTATTAATGCTATTAATGATGATTATTTTTGTGGTTTTGAACTTGATATAAGAGAAAGCAAAGATAAAAAAATAATGGTTATTCATGATGCTTTTATTGATAGAGTAACTAATAAAACAGGCCTTGTTAAAAATAAAAAAGCTAAAACTTTAAAAAAACTAGGTATTCCTTTACTCGAAGATGTTTTAAAATTAAAAACTCAGAAAATGATTGTTATTGAAATAAAAGATTATGAAATGAATTTAGATAATTTAGTGAAGATATTAAATAAGTATAATGATAAAGATATTTATGTTTGGAGTTTTAGTAATAAAGTTATTAAGAAGTTAAATAAATATACAAGAACTTTTAAAATAGGTGTATTAAATATTGTGATAAATAGTGATAAAAATTATGATTATTATGACTTTATTGGTATTTATAAAAATATTTTAACAAATGAACTAGCTAGCTTTTTTCTTTCTAAAAATATAAAGCTTTTTATCTGGGGTTTAATGGACCATATTTATATTGACGATAGCTTTAAATATAAAGACAAACTTTACTTGATAGTAAATGCTAAAATATGATATAATCGCCATAGTAGGTGATTTGGATGCCAAAGAATAAAAAAGGGAAAGAAAACGAAGAAGTTGAAGTATTAGATTTAGAAACTCCCGAAAGTAATACTCCTTTTGCAGAAGAAAAGGAAGAAAAAGAAAATATTTTTAGACGTCTTAAAAATAAATGGGATGATTTAGAAACTAGAACTAAAACAATTATAATTGTTGTCTTTTTAGTACTTGTAGTAGTAGCTATAAGTACCGTATTATTTATAGTGCTAACTAAACAGGCTCCTAAAAAAACAGTTAAAAAAGAGGTTATAGTAGCTAAAGATAACTATCGTTATGAAGATGGTACTTTATATTTTGTTGTTAATAATAAAGATATTGGTAGTTATGAGTGTAAAAATAAAAATAAAAATTTATGTTATGTAGCTTATGAAAATAATGATGATAATTTCGACCAAACTCAATATAAAACTACTAAAGAAGATAAAATTAGAAGTAAGATTGTAAAAAATAGATATGTTTTTGTATTTGATAATGAAGATAAAAATGATGAAAATATTATGCTTTATGATATTAAAAATAAAAAAGTTTTAGATACTTATAAAAATATTAAAACATATGATGATATGGATAATTTAGTTTTTGCTTTAAATGCTGATAATGAATATGGAGTTTTAGACTTAAGTGGAAGTAAAAAGGATAATAAATTAGACTTTGATTATGAATATCTAGGAGTAGTTACAGAAAATAAAAAAGCTAATGAAGATGTTATTGTTGCCAAAGAAGGTAATGGTTATTACTTAGTAGATTTAACTGGTAAAAAGTTAACGAGCGTTCTTACCGGGGAAATTAAAAATTATACAGATAAATATGTTAAGACTGTAGATGCTGCTGGTAAATATATGCTTTATGATTACGAAGGTAATAAAAAAGCAGAGGGCTTAAATTATATTGATTTATTAGATGAATACTATCTTTTAGTAGATAATGATAATAAATTAAAAATAATGGGATACGATGATACTAAATATTTAGAAGAAGGATTAGAATTACATAATACTAATTATGTTCCTGTAATTACTAAAGATAAAAATAATAAAGAGACAAAAGAGTATGCTTATACATATTCTTTAGAAGGAACAGATTTAACGATTAATATTAATAATGAAGGAAAAGAAGAAGAAAATAAAATAAATTTATTAGAAGGATTAGTAAGTAAAAATTATAAGTTTATTAGTTATTATAATGGGGCTCTTTATTTCTACTCGGATGAAGCTAAAACTACTTTAATTAATTCTTATGTATGTAATAATCCTAATAAAATAACTGCTGCAGATGGAAAACTAGAAACCTGTTATTTAGCTAGTGATACTAATAGTCATAATAATGAAACAGGGGAAGTTTATCAATCAGCAAGTATTACGCCAATTTATAATAATCGTTATGTCTTTATCAAAGATGATAAGATTATTAACTTAGTTGACTTAACTGAAGAAAAAGTTAAAGGAACTTATAATGCTATTAATACATTTAGTGATGCTTCTTTATCAGAGCCTTACATAGCAACACCGGTCGAACAGTTTGTTATTGCGAAAAATCGTAGTAATAAATATGGACTATTAAAAATGACTCCAACTAGTGTAGCCAGTGTTTATAATTTTGAGTATGATAATCTAGAAACATTAAACCAAAATATTTTAGCACAAAGAGGCGATAAGACCTTCTTGCTTGATTATAATGGTAATAAAATAACATTTGAATTTTCGGGACAAATTAGAAATTATAATGGTGAGCATGTTAAAGTATTAAGTAAAGATAAATATTATGTCTTTGATTTTGGTGGTAATTTAATTTTTGAAGATGGTTATAAGTATGTAGAATTATATGATGACTTTGTTGGTTTAGTTGATGATGCTAATCACTTATCAGTTATGGATTATGATGGTAATAGAATAATTAAAGAAGTTTTAAAATTATCTTCAACTACTTATTATAATCCTAAAGATGGCTATGTTCCGGCTTTCACAATGCGTAAAGAGGATAATAAATTAATAATTACAGCAGCTACTTCTCAAAATACAACAAAAGAAAAAGCAAAAGATTTCATCTATGATTTAAATACTAGAGAAAGAATTAACTAGGTGATACTATGCAACCTAAAAAAAATAATGCTGCTTTAATTGTAATTATTCTTCTTTTAGTAATTATGATGCCTCTTACTTTCTTAAGTATTTACTTTAAATTTATAAATCCTATTGCAAAAAAATCAGAAAGTAATGAAAAGACGCCGGTGGAGGAAACTGAGAAAAATCCTGAGAATTTAAAATATTTAGATGGAAAATTATATTTCTATAGTGCTGATAAAAAACTATTAGGGGAATATACTTGTCAAAAAGACCCATGTAGTTATGCTAATAGTGAGATAGATGATAAATTATATCCTATTGAATACTATCGTGGTAATCAAGAAGAGATAAACGTTATATTAGATAGATATGCTTTTATTTATGATAATGAAAATGTTTTACTTTATGATATAACGAAAAAAGAAGTAATTGAAACTTATAAATCGGTTAAAAATTATCATAATATGATTAATCCTGAAATAATGATAGTAAAAAATAATGAAGATAAATGGGGTATAATAAAACTTGGTGAACAGGTAGAAACAATAAGTGAATTTACTTATGATTTTATTGGTTTAGTAGATAGATTAGATGAAAATAATTTAATTCAAACTTCTAACTTTGTAGTTAAAGTAGGTAATTTATGGGGTATAATTGATAGTGAAGGCGATTTAATAAGTAACTACTTGGCAGGAGAAATAACTAATTATAATGACATTTTAATTAGTTTAAAAAATCAAGATACTTATTATTTATATGATTATAATGGTAAAAGAGTAGTAGATGAAAATGGGTTTAATTATACATCATTTGTTGATAAATATATAAATATTGTTGATAAGAATAATAACTTATATATTTATGATTATGTTAATGACAAAAAGATTAGTTCTAATATGAATGTTGAAGGACCTAATTATCGCGATAGTTTTAAAAGTAAATTTAATGCCGAAACTAATACAATTGATGTTTTAATTGGTGATAAAACATATAATTATAATGTTGGATAACTTTGGTTATCCTTTTCTTTTTGGTGTAAATTTTCTCTAGTTATATCTTGAGAAAGCATTGCAAAATGCCATATGCATATGATAGACTTAAAGTAACATAATAAGTAGTGGAGGTAGCACTTTATGATTGAAAATAAGAAAACAAAAAGAAATGTGGCAATAATTGTAATAGGATTAATACTGGTAGTAGCAGTAGCAACACTTTCATATGCACTATGGACAAGAAATTTTACCGAAACAGGAGTAAATAAAAATATATATGATTGTTTTCAAATAAGTTATCAGGAAACTAAAGGAAACGGTGTAACATTAGAACATGGTTACCCCCAAACAGATGAAGATGGAATGCAAAATAGTCCGTATGAAATAACCATTAAAAACACATGTGAAACAATAGCAACGTATAATGTCATACTGAATAAGGAACAAAGTTCAACGTTAAATGAACAATATTTAAAAGTAGCAGTAGGAGATAGTTATAAGAAATTAAATGAATATAAAACGACAACAACTCAAAGTATAAGTGGGTTTAGTACTGCTGCATCATATATAATCGGGACAGGAGTATTAACACCTGATACTACAAAAATAATA
>CANQNZ010000016.1 GCA_947625365.1 uncultured Bacilli bacterium
CTTCATTATTATTTTGACCTCCTTGGTATATTATTTATTTCAATTATACCCCCCCCCCCGGAGTGTCATTGTCAACACAAATTATCTGCCACTGAGTTTGCAGTTTACATTTAGTCAAAATAACGGGCATTAAAAAACATTGATTTTACTCAATGCTTATATTCTTTTAAATTTATTAAACTTATTTCGGAATACGAATAATCCTACACTAAATACTCCTACTGCAATTACTAAAAGGCCAACTTTATATACTCCTGTTGGTGGTACTTCTTGGTTTGATTTCTCTACTGGTGCTCCATGTTTTATATTTATTGTATACACAGATACATTGCCACTTTCTGATGTTACTTTTACTGTAACTTTATTTTTATTGGCTATATTTTGTTTCCCTGCCCCTGTTACAGTAGCTTTTGCACTTTTGGCTTCTGCTTTTATATTTATTTCTGTTGCTTCTGTTGTTATTTCATATTCAAAAATATCTGGTTTAAATTTTGGTGTCATTGTTGCATTTTCTATTTCTAAAGATTTTAATGAACATTCTGCATCTTTTGGTTCTGTTGTACTACTTCCCCCAGAACCTCCACTTCCTCCAGAATTGCCGCTTCCCCCTGTAGGATTTCCTGTATTACTTTCACTTGTTCCAGAACTTTGTCTTTCTTTTACTGTAAATGTAAATTCTACATTTCCTTCTTCTTCATCTGCTTCATCAGAGTCTATTGAATATGTTACTTCCGTAAAACTAAGCTTTGCTCCTTCTAAGGCTGTTGCCTTAATTTTTATTGTTCCTAATTTAGTTCTTCCACTATACCCTGTTCCATTTGCTATTGCTATTGCATTTCCATTTACCAATGATGTACTCCAACTTGGACTTGTTGATACTTTAAATTCCTCAAATGTTACATTTTCTCCTGTTACTTTTCCCTGAACTCCTTTTATTTGATGACTTTCTTTAACATCTGCATATAAATTACATGTTTTACTTTCGTTTATTATTAATTCGCTACAATCAATTGATAAACTTACATTTTCTGTTGCATGTACTTTAAATGGGAGTAATAATATTGCTAAAATTAATATTACATATACATTCTTCTTTTTCATACTTCCACCTCTAATTATTTAAACCTACAATAATACCTAACATAGCTGTTACATCATTTACTGCTATATTTCCATCATTGTTCATATCTGCTGCTTTTGTTAATAATTCATTCATATTATTACCCATAAAACTCAAATTTCCTAAAGCTTGGGTGGCATCAGATATGTTAGTTCTGCCTGTACCATGTAAATCCCCTTTAACAACTATTCTATATGATAATTTTAATTCACTGGAATACACTAACATACCTGTTTTTACTTTTCCTGTTGTTACTTCTTCTCCTCCTGTAACATTTTCTCCGCTTTCATCAAGTTGGGCATCTTTAGAATATATTTTAGCATTTAATGTTGCAAAATTTTCTTTGAATGTAGATAAGTCAGTATCAGTTGTTATATTTGATATATAGCTTGTATTATCGGTTGTTTCTATTTTGTATTTTGATTCAGTTTTTAATTTTATTGGATTAGTTACAATTTTTTTAGTTACAGTATCAGATACGTTACCAGCTTTATCTATTACTCTAAATTGATACTCTTTATTAACTTCATCGGTAGAAAAAGTTTTAAAATTATTATTATTTTCAAAATCTTTCCATTCATTATTTGAAACGGCAGCTGCTAACTTATATTGAAATTTATTTACTCCTGAAAGATTACTTTGGTCCTGAGCATTAATAATTACTTTAGTAGTTTCATCGCCAATTTCTTCTTTTATATCTACTATTGATGGTTTTTCATTATCATATAAAATTAATAGTGGTTTAGATGTTTCGCTTCCATTTGATTTATCTTCTTTTGAAATTTTTCGAGTATAAAGATAATTTGGCCCCGGTTTTAAAGTTTCGTTATCAATAGGCATCCAACCTTTGGTATTACCGCATTCATTATAAGTTCCTGTTAATTTTGTCCATAAAGATTGATCATTTAAATACTCTGTATTTATTACTGAGTTTTTTGTATCTAACCAATATATATACTGATACTCCTCATTATCTAAGTCTTCATTGGTAATTGAAAAACAAATATTACCATTTCTGCTTTCGGCATTATACCAGTTATTCTCAGTATCATGGCTATCTGCAAATTTAGGTTTACTTGGCGTATTATATCTTGTATAAATTGCATCCATTTCTCGTCCAAAGCCAAAATCAACTGATCTATATTTCTCATTATTTTTAACATAGGCAATATCAATACAATATCTTTTATTTTCGGCTAAATTTGATATTTTAAAAGATAACTGGCTTAATGGTATATTTTTAAATTTATAATCATTTAAATCACTTATTGAGTGATGATCGTTGCACTCGTCTCCCTCGTAATATGTGACATTATAATAATCAGCATTACTATCATTAACAGTGTTATTTAATAATTCAGACATTGGAACAATTAAGCTATTATTTGTTTTCAATATTGTGTTGTGAGCAAAGCCACTGCTAACTACATATACATATACTTCTTTACTATATTCCCCTTTTTTTATTCTTATCATAAAATTTTGAGCCATATCAGTTCCATAAACTCTACCATTTTCATCAATCGTTATAGAATTAATATTATATTCATCACTTAAAATTTCATATGTAAATCCCGTTGTTTTATCATCACCTAAATATTCATCACTCATTCTAGGATTTAAATCTATCGTTTCATTCGTATTAACTTTACAATATGTGCAATCTGTTAAAATTTCACCAGGAGCGGATGCAAGTTTTTTTATTTTTGTAGTGTTATCTTTATTATTAAAAATTCCTATTTTATTATCACTTACAATAAAAAATACGCCAATTAAAAGAATTAAAGTAAAAATTATTTTGCGTTTTTTTATTATTTTCCTTAACATATTTTCACCTACTCTAAACCAATTATACCCCCCCCCAGGTCTTATTGTCAACAAAAGGCTTTTATCAATGTAAATAAATTTGTAAACTTATAATTTAAAACGTAAACATAATAGTATTAGATAAATAAGGCAAATAATGTGATATAAATTTAAATTCTTTTTAAAGGTTAATATTATATTTTACAAATTGCATTCATTATAGTTGTTAATTAAATGTAAAAAAGTCCTAAATTAGGACTATACATTCATAATACTTTGCAATTTAGCAATTACCTTTTTTTCAATTCGCGAAATATAAGATTGAGATATTCCTAGTATTTCCGCCACTTCTTTTTGAGTATATTCTTCGGTATTATTTAAACCATATCTTAAAATCATAATTTGTTTTTCTCTTTTATCTAAAGCATTTAAATGCTTTGATAAAACTTGTTTATCAAGTTTATCTTCAAAGGATTTTATAACAATATCATTATCTGTGCCTAAAATATCTTCTAAATGTAATTCATTTCCTTCCGAATCATAATTTAAAGCATCTTCAAAAGAAATCTCGCCTCTTCTTTTTTTATTTTTTCTTAAAAACATTAGTATTTCATTAGCTACACAACGTGAAGCATAAGTAGCTAGTTTTATATTTTTATCGAGTTTATAAGTTTTTATACCCTTAATTAAACCGATTGAACCAATACTAACTAAATCTTCAATATCATATCCCGTATTTTCATACTTTTTCGCTAAAAATACAACTAATCTTAAATTATGTTCTATTAATTTATTACGCGCATTAATATCACCCTTTTGGGCTTTAATAATATAATCTAATTCTTCTTGTTTATCTAAAGGAGGTGGCAATATATCAGTACTACCTACAAAGAAACATTCTCTATATTTTTCTTTTAATCGTTTTAATAACTCTTTTACTTTTTTTAACATTCTATCATCTCCCTTAATTGATTATTTAAAATACATTCAATACCATTTAGTTTAAAATCTTTATCACTTAAACCAATTAATATATTTTTAATTAATTTATTATTTATATATACTTCTTTAGACTTAATACATTCTAGTAAACCATGATTATTTAAAGAATTATAGGGTACGTATATAGGGCTACGAATATCAACTTTTTTATCTATTAACTTTCTATTTAATAAAATAATTATTTTATTACTAATAGGGTCTTTTAAATTATTACCAGTATCTAAATATCCTGTTACTTCTAACTTATAATTATTTTTAAATATTATCTTTAAATTATAATAATTACTAAATTCACTTTTTAATAACTTTTGTTCTTTAATATAAATATAGATAACTAAAGGACTAATTAGAACTAAAAAAATAATATTTGCAGAAAGACCTTTGTGAAAAAAGATTAATCCTTCCTTTTTATAAGCAAAACTATTATTTAAAAAATATAAAAAACCACCAAGCATAGCACTTACTATATATAAAGTTAAAAAGTTTTTAAAATAATATCTAATATTTTTAAAACCAAAAGAAAGTAATACCATGATAAGACTAATTAATAATTTAAAACAAAATAATTCTAAACTATTTAATTTTAAAAATAATAAAAATATACTTAAACTGCCAAATAATGCCCCTATTAAAATGCGCCATATTTTGACATTTCGCTTTAATATAATCTTAACGGCTAAGAGCAATAAAAAATCAAAAGCTAGGTTTAAAAAGAAAACTAAATCTAAATATACTATCATGTCTATCACCAAATAAAATTATAAAAAAAACATAGAATAAACTATGTCATATTTTGGTTTTATTTTTTAGAAATTTTTTTCACAAATAACATTACAAAATGAAAACTTAAAATTAAAGCAAAAGCTAAATAATAACTAAACGCCAGACGTTTTTTTAATATATATGGTAAAAATAATAAGAAAGCTAAAATATAAACAAAAATAAGTTTTAAAAATTCTTTTTTAAGTGATATTTTATTTTTTATATTTTTATCATATAGTTTATTAACTAAAAGATATAAAGTGATAGTAAAAAATAATAATTTATTAACTAAAACTGCTTTATAAGTAGAAAAGTAAACAAAAATACCTACTAATATTAAAGTGTCAAAGCGAAATAAATCTTTGCCTTTTTTCTCATTTAATATTTCATCTTTAGTTAAGAAATATAAATAAAATAAGTAAGGAATAATACTTACATAAGTCATTAATGTATTCATTTTTCATCTTCCTTTTTAGAGTATATACAACCACAATAGTTTTGACGGTATAAATTATATTTTGAGGATAGTTCAATACTTTTTTTATAACCATCTTTCTTTTTAAAATCAGATACTAGATATTTTATATGATATAACTTTTCTAGTTTTAAACCTATTTCATTTAATTTTTGACTATTTTTATAAGGGCTAACCGTTAAAGTAGTACCAAAATAATCGAAGTTATTTTCTTGGGCTTTAGCTGCCGCATAGGAAAGTCGAAGTTCATAGCATTTAAAACAGCGGGCTCCACCCTCTTTTTCTTTTTCTAAATTTAAAGTAATTTCATGAAATTTTTCATTATCATAATCACAATCTAAAATATCTAATTTATGAGGACTATTTAACTTTTTTAATAATCTTTTTTGTTCATCTTTTCTTTTAATATATTCTTCATATGGTTCAATATTAGGATTATAATATAAAACAGTAATATCAAAATAAGGCATTAATGTAGTAATTACATAAGATGAACATGGTGCACAACAAGAATGTAGTAATAATTTAGGAACTACTTTTGTTTGTTTTATTTCTTCAATAATTTTTTCCATTTCTAAATTATAATTTGTTTTCATAAAACCACCCTTAATATGATTGGAAATAAAAATTTTCTTCATTACTACTATCTAAGTATAAACTACCTTTTTGATTATTTAAAGTAGAATATATTTCTTCATAATGATTTAAATTTTTAATATTTATTAAATTAGCATATACTGTATTAGTATCATTCATGCGCAATATAAAACGCGTTTCATCAATAACCTCTTCATTACTTTTAGAAGGAGAATATTCTATTTCACTTATTGATGATAAAACATCATCATCGATTTTTAAAATTGCTTTAGTTAGTTTTTTATAAATATGGTCTGGAACATAATTAATTAAGGTAGGTACGCCTTTATATATATTATTATCTTCTATTTCAATATTTCCTTCTAAAACAATTTTTTTATTATTTAAATTATAAAATAAAATTTTATATTCATCTATTTCTAAAGTTAGTTTACCAAAAATATTTTTTTTCACTTTAACATCTTTAACTAAAGGAATTTTTTTTAATTTCTTTTTAATACTTCTACTCGTAATTTTAAATATTGAGGGATAATCTTTTATTTCGGCAGCATTAATTATTTCATTATCTGTAATCAAATTAGTTCCTTTAATATAGATATTTTTAATAGGCATTTTAAAAATATAATATAAACTATATACTAGAATGTATAAAACTAATAATAAAATTATTAATCTTTTAAAACTAAATTTTTTAACCTTTACTTTTTTAGTTGCTGCCATGTTATCACCTTAATTTTATTTTTAAGCCAACCTATTTTTCTATAAGTTTATTATATATTAATTCACTAGCATTAGTAACTGCCATTTTTTTCATATTATCTTTTATAATAGCTATTTTTGTCTCATTATTAATGATTTCATTAATAGTTTGTTTTAAAAGGTCACTAGTTAAATCATTTTCTAAAATCATTAAACCGGCATTATTTTCTTTAAGAGCTAAAGCATTATAATACTGGTGATTATTAGCTACATAGGGACTAGGAATAAAAATCGCTGGCAGTTGCAAAGCTAAAAGTTCACTGATGGTACTAGCTCCTGCTCTTGTGACAATTAAATCTGCACTTTTCATTAATGAAGATAAGTTATCATAGTAAGGAATAACTTTAACATTTTCAGGAAAAGTTACATCTTTAACAAAATTATCATATAAGTTTTTACCCGTTATATATAATACTTCATAATCATCGTTAAAGTTAATTAAATAATCTTTTAATTTAGCATTTATAGTAGAGCTCCCTAACGAACCACAAACACATACAACTAATTTTTTATTTTTTTTAATTCCTAACTTTGTTTTATCAGCTGCTACTACCCCTAAAGCATTTTCGCCGCAGGGATTACCACTATAAAAAACATTAGAATTATTTTTAAAATATTTTAAGCTTTCTTTAAAAGATACTCCCACTAAACTGCATTTTTTAGCTAGAGCTAAATTGGATTTGCCAGGGATAGAATTTTGCTCATGAATAAAAGTTTTAATACCTAGTTTATTTGCCGCACTAATAACGGGATAAGTTACATATCCTCCCGTACCTATAACTATATTTGGTTTAAATTCTTGCATTATTTTTAAACATTTTTGGCGAGCTTTTAAAATTAGACTAATGTTTTTAAAATCTCTTTTTATATTTGTTTTACTAAAGCCATATATTTCTAAAGCTTCATATTTTATATTATTAGCAGGAATAATATCTTTTTCCATACGATTATGTGTACCAATATATAAAATATCTAAATCTTTTTCTTTTTCTTTAAATTTATTTATAATTGCTAAAGCAGGATAAATATGGCCTCCTGTTCCCCCAGCACTAACAATAATCCTCATTTAAACCACCTATTTAATTATACTATACTTTCTAACTTTTAGCATTATATTAGAAATTAGCAGTGTAAAGAAAAAGATGCCTTCGCATCTTAAAAATCTCTATTTCTTAAAAATGGGGGAATATCAATTTCTGAATCAATATCCGCGTCACTATCATCGGTATCAATACGACTAGAACGAGCTGGTGTTGTTTGACTATTATATGTTGGAGTTTCCATTTCATCATCAAAGCCAGTAGCTATAACAGTGACAATAACTTCATCATTAAGATTTTCGTTAATTACTGCTCCGAAAATAGTATTAATATCAGTATTAGCTGCAGCTCTAACAACCTCTGCGGCATCTTCAGCTTCAAATAAAGTTAAAGAATTTCCACCAGTAATATTGATTATAGCATCAGTAGCTCCGGTTATGCTTGCTTCAAGTAAAGGAGATGATACGGCCGCTTTAGCCGCTTCAATAGCTCGATTTTCGCCAATACCCATACCGATACCAATTAAAGCATTACCACGTTTTTCCATAACAGCTTTAACATCTGCAAAGTCAAGATTAACTAAACCGGAAACGCCAATCAAATCAGAAATTGATTGAACACCACGGCGAAGAACGTTATCTACTTCACGGAAAGCTTCAATCATTGGTGTAGTTTTATCAATTATATCTCTTAAACGGTCATTAGGAATAACGATTAAGGTATCAACATGTTTACGAAGTTCTTCAATACCAACTAAGGCTTGTTCAGTACGTTTTTTACCCTCGAATTTAAAAGGTTTTGTAACAATACCAACAGTTAAAGCTCCTAAGCTTTGAGCAATTTCGGCAATAACAGGTCCAGCTCCAGTTCCGGTTCCACCACCCATACCACAAGCGATGAACACCATATCTGCTCCTCTTAAAGCTTCTTCAATTTCACTGCGAGACTCTTCTGCTGCTTGGCGACCAATCTCTGGATTGGCTCCTGCTCCTAATCCGTCAGTAATACTTGCGCCTATTTGCAATTTAATTTCCGCTTGGGAAGCATTTAAAACTTGCATATCAGTATTAGCTACAATAAATTCAACATTTTCGACACCGTCTTCAATCATCCGATTAACAGCGTTATTTCCTCCGCCACCAACACCAATTACCTTAATTTTTGCGATTTGATCAAATTGATTATTATACATTTTCTTCTCTCCTTAACCTTTAATTATCGAAAAAATATCCAAATAATTTTCCTAACACAGAATTTTCCGATATATTAACCCTTCTATCTGATGAGCCCAATTCTTCTTGTTCTTCTAAAGAAAAAATTGAGACCTCTTTATTACGAAATTTCATCTTTTCATCAAAATACTTTATCATACCTACGCATGAAGAATAAATATTTTTTCTAACCCCTAATTCTTTTATCTCGCAAATTCTTGCATTTTTGCCAAAAACGCTTTCTAACACTAAATTAAAATCCGTGCTTTCGGTTACTCCACCAGTAAATATTATATAACTTATTTCCTTTTTTGTTAAGAGGGTAATCTCTTTTTTTATAATTTTTAGCATTTCCACTAACCTACTCATTACCACTTCACTAATTTCATATTGATTAATGGTTACCTCTTCCCCTAAACGATTAGTTATCTTTTCACTTTCACTAGCTTGAGCTAAACGTTTATGCGCTAAAGCTAATTTTTCCTTAAGTTCTTTGGCATCATCTTTTTTTAGCTTATAAATAAAGGAAATATCATTTTCAATATTACGTCCTCCTAAATCGACAATTCTCGTATTAGTAAGCACACCTTTATTAAATATGGAAAGAGTTGTAATATCATGACCGATATTTACTATAGCTCCTACCTCTTCATTTAAATTCTGATAATTATTAGCATAGTAATCACCGATACTATTAAAAGTTATATCAATAACTTCTAATCCTAACTTTTCTAAACATGTTAAAACAGAATAAACATTTTTCTTAGGAGTGGTAACAATTACACTTTTAGCCGTTAACTTATGAGCAATAATATTTTTAGGGTCTTTTACTTTAGTTTCTTCATCAACAACAAAATATACTGGCATTATTGTCACTAATTCTTCAGAAGGCTTAAATTTATTATATACACACCCTTGTAATGCTCTAGCAATATCATTACCAGTTACCACACTTGCTTCATTAGTTATTGTAGTACTTCCTTCGGTAATACTAAAATTAGCATTATTAACAGGAATATTAACAATAGTTTTATGGAGTTTTAAACCTAAAGTTTCTTCAATTTTAGAAATTCCTTTTCTTAACGTAGCCATAAAGCTTTCGGCATTTATAATGAGCCCCTTTTTAATTCCTTTACTAGGAGTGTCAGAAACAGCTAAGATATTTAATTTATTTTTAACTACTTCGCCAACAACGATTTTAATACTAGCTGAGCCAATATCAATACTCGAAATTATTTTTCTCATTCTAACCTCCTTATGATAATTTAATTATACAAAATAAAGGATTGGATGTCAAAATATATCAAAAAAAGTAAGCTGCTAAAGCTTACTTTTAAATTTTAGTAAAATTTGATATTTAGAACTTACATCCTCCGGTGCATAATCATCATCACATACTTTATAATACTTATTAATAGCATTATTTCTAAATTCATCGTTAATATAAAATTCTTCCATACATCTAACTAAATCATTTTCTTGCATAAAACTTTTAATTGAAGGAGAATGCGTAGTTCTTTCATATTCCATTAAAATAATATTAATAGCAATATTCTTTACTGTTTTTTCTAGATTTTTATTTTGACTAAATAATTCATTAAATCTAAAATTTCTTAACTTAGCATTACCAGTTAAAAACTTACCAATAGTATAACTATCTAAATCTTTTAAACTAACTAACATTGCATAAGCCATATCTACTATACTATCCATTATTTTTCCTCCTTATATATCCATAGGAAAGGCTATCAAACTCCGGAATTGGTGCAAATTTATCTCTAACATCTTTCTTAATATCATCATCTATTTTTCTTTCAAAACTATTTAATAAGAAAAAGTGTTTTAAAGCAAGTTCATTAAATGTTAAATCATTCATAAACAAATTTAAAATATCTTCTAAAGAATTATTTTCAATAAATAAAACATATTTATCATCTCTATTCAAACAAGCAGAAATGTAAAAATCATATGGTACTATTACTCGCAACATATTTTTAATAGTCTGTTCTGTTTTTTTATTATTACCATATATTTTTTGGGCTAAATCAGTATCTATATCTTTAAGAGTAATACTATTACATAAATAATAGTTAATAATCTTAATATATTCTTCACTAGAACAATCTATAGCTTCTAACTCATCTTTTAAATATATTAACATTTTACGAGCCATAGTAGTTATTGTTTCAATAGAATTAATCTTATTATTAGTAATTTCTGTTTGAGCATCTAAATATTCTGCTTCTTCAATAACATCAGAACAATAACTATTAAGAATAATTTTAGCAAATTCCTTATCACTAGCATAAAACTCTTCTCTTACTTTTTTATCAGAAGCATCTTTAAGAAAATCTATCCAATAAACTATATCTTCATAATCATCCATATCTTGGCAAGTTTCATCATTAGCTATTCCTTCAAAAATATCATAAAATTCAGATGCCATGTAATCAATTATATTCTCTTGTTCATTTTTGGTAAACTTCTTTTCATCAACTAAACCTGCTCTAACTAAATCACAAATATCGTCTATACGTTTTAAAGCACTATACTCAATAATAAAATTATACTCTTGAACATTATTAGTTAAAATATAAGAAATACAGTCATTAAAAGTATAAAAAGTTTTTTCAATTTTACCTGTCTTAGTATTTTGCATACTAATACTATAAACATCAAAATCTTCTTTATCAAGTAAATCAACATACTGAACTTCTTCAATTTCATTAAATTGTCTTGCTATTTCCGCTATAAAATTATCAAACTTATCTAATAATTCCATTCTCATCAACTCGCTCTTATACTAGCTTTTTTATCGATTTTTGTCAAGAAAAAAACACCAGCATAGCCAGTGTTTCCAGTCAAAGAATAATAATAGGAATACATTTTATTATATAACGAAGTGTAACAATAAAAAGTTTTCTTTGACTTATTTATATAAACGCTTAATGCGTTTATACCTAATTTATTTTAAATGGTGAACTTGATGTTCCGTTACCGCTAGAAGTCAGTGTACCAGTCTTTAGATTGATAACTGGGACGACAGCGTAATGGCTGCTAACAGGGTTTTGGCTAAAACCACCATCTTTCTGAGCCTGAAACATTCCACCAACAGAACTACTAGCATAGAAAGGCGACAGAGTCCAATAAGGTTTGCTACGCCTCAGAAAATTTTCTTCTGTTGCATCTAAATTGCCAATATCACTACCAAATCCTCCCATATTTAGTTCATCAGTATTTATTAATCCTATTTTTAATTTATATACTCCTCCATAGTATTCCATTGTTCCATCATTATTTTTTGGATTAGGACATTCTAAAACCGGCTTGTGGTTTGTCCATCCTCTTCCATCTGGGCCATAATATTTAGGGTCTTCACCACTGCTATAATATGCTTTTTTATAATATGAAACATCGTTGCAAAATGTTGTGATGGCTATTTTTGAATCGTATGTTTTTAAGTTATCTATATACCACTGTTCTAAATAAGTTTTCATATCACTTGGTGTTCCACTTGGTGTCATTGTAAATGTATTACTCAATGAGTTATATGTACTTTTACATGGTGATGTTTTTGTGCATGGTAAGTCATTTTCGCGGGTATACCCTACATATTGGTGATAGTCCCCTGATGGAGATGCATTAAATACTTGACTTTCTATCGCAAAATTATCTAGTATTAATCTAATTGTTCCATCTCCATTTATTCTAAGTATTCTCCATGTTTTTTCTGCAAACTCGACATAGTTATCTGTTACTGCTCCTCTAAAATAATATGTATCACCGTCATCATCGTATGATTGATACAGTCCGCTTTGGTTTGTTTTATCTTCTTCAGTTGTTTCCGTATTTGGAAAACCCTTTACGAAGTCTGGTTTTTCAGTATGTACTTTATACTCTTTACCTAAGATTGTTACAGTTGGTTCTTTATTTGTCTCAGTAGCTTCAACTGTTACTTTATAGTTAAATGTTTTATTTTGCCCTTCTGTTGGTGTTGTATCATTATCTAGCCATATTTTTACTTTTATTTTTTTTGTTTCGTTTGGCAATGAATATCCAGTTCCTATTATATTCGATGTTCCGTCTGTATAATTAGATAGTCCATTTAAGCTTGTATTTGTTGTTACTTTTTCTGTATTTGATAATAGCTGTATATTTGCTCCTGTTGTTACTTTTACATGGGTATCATCTAAGTCAGAGCTCTTATTTTTATTCAATATTACATTATATGTTACTGTTGTATCACAGTTATTTTTTATAGTCACTTCATATGGTGTTGTATTTCTTCCATCTTCATCTGTTACTGGAGCTACATTTGTTAACTTTACATCGCTACCGCCTGTATATGTTACATTAAAACATTTTGTTGTTGAAATGGTATTTTCCCCTGACTGGGTAAAATACCTTTCCCAAAGGGCATAACTAAAAGACGCTGCCGATATTAGTAGCGATGTTACTAGTATTCCTATTATCATTTTTTTATTATTCTTCATTATTATTTTGACCTCCTTGGTATATTATCTATTTCAATTATACCCCCCCCCGGAGTGTCATTGTCAATACAAAATGTCTGCCACTGAGTTTGCGGATTGTCAAAATAATGGGCATGAAAAAAGCTCCGACAGGAGCTTATTTTAAATTGCTAATTAATTCATCTTTTTTCATAGTAGAATAACCTTTAATGCCTTGCTCTTTAGCAACAGCTTTAAGTTCAGCTAAAGTCATTTTACTATAATCTTTTTTCTCTTCTTTTTTAGTAGTTTCTTTCTTAGCAGGAGCTTTTGCTGTTGTTTTTGTTTCAGCTTTAACTTCAACTACAGCTTTTTTACCAGATTTTAAAGCATCTTTAGCAATTGTTACTAAATTTGTAAAACTTTCTGGACTATCTATAGCTATTTCCGCAAGCATTTTACGGTTTACAGTAACACCAGCAATATTCAAACCATTGATAAATTTAGAATAACTAATATCATTTACACGACAAGCGGCATTGATACGAGTAATCCATAATTTACGGAAATTACGTTTATTAGCTTTACGGTCACGGAAAGCATATGCTCCACTATGAAATAATTGCTCTTGGGCTGTTTTGTATAATCTATGTTTACTTCCAAAATATCCCTTTGCTTGTTTTAAAACTTTTCTTCTTCTGTTTTTAGAAACAGTTCCACCTTTAACTCTTGTCATTTTCTCTCACCCCAAACTATATAACAGATTTTAATCTGCTTAAGTCTCCTTTACTTACTTTTCCTTGATTTCTGCGTTGTCTAACTGCTTTAGATGAATCTTTAGCTGTTTTGTGGTTTCCACCAGATTTTTTATAACTGATAGTTCCTCCAGGTCTTTTATTAATAACCTTTTTTGTTGCACTATGTGTTTTTTGTTTTGGTCCTTTTGCCATAATAATACTTCCTTTCTATTTTTTAGGTGCTAGTAGCATAAACATGTTTTTACCTTCTTGTTTAGGTTTTTGTTCAATATCAGCATATTCTGCTAAACTTTCAGCAAATTTTAATAGCATTTCTTTACCAAGTTCCGGATGGGCCATTTGGCGTCCTTTAAATCTTAAAGTAGCTTTTATCTTATGACCTTTTTGTAAATAGCCAATGGCATTTTTCTTACGGGTTTCAAAATCATGAACATCTGTAGCAATTGTAAAACGATATTCTTTAACTTCTTTATTACTTTCTCTTTGTTTCTTTTGTTGTTCTTTAACCTTCTTTTGTTTTTCATAACGGTATTTATTATAATCCATTATTTTTCCTACAGCTCTATCACTATTACCACTCATTAAAACTAAATCTAATCCGGCATAGTTAGCTAAAGTTAAAGCATCTTCTAATTTTTTAGTCCCCATTTGTTCACCATTAGGGCCAATTACCATAAGTTCAGCCACTTTAATATCCTCATTAATTGGTAAATCATTTTTATTATTTGCTATCTCAACACACCTCCAACATGGAAAAAGTGGACACAATGTGTCCACCTTTTCACCCAAAGTACAATTAACTATCGGCTGTTTACCTATCGCCCTTTGGGCAATCAGGTGGATGCGGACACATCGCTTTCCTTTTTCTTTAACAATTCAATTATATATTTTTATCTTATTCTTGTCAATAGATTTTAGTCCGAATTTTTTTCTTTATAATATTTAATATTAAATCTATCTAAATCAGTTATTTTAATTCTACCTGCATTTAAAGCTACTGTTACCTTCTCCATGGTACCATTATCATATATTACTTTAACATAATTGCTTTTGGCACAGCTAAAGTAATAAGTATAAGTATCATCTTTATAAAATTCTTCTAAAGCAGTAGCACAAACGAAATCAGAGTCATTTTGAGTTTCATCTGTAATTCTATTTATACTTAAACTAGCACTTGTTCCACTTTCACTACTACTAGTTGAACTACTTTTATTAGCTTCTTCTTGTTTTTTCTTTTCCTCTTCGGCTTTTTTCTGTTCTTCTTCTAATTTCTTTTGTTCTTCTTCTAACTTAGCTTGAACTTCTTCTTTTTCTTTTTCTATTTCCTTTTCAATATCTTTTTTACTAATATTATTATCATCTAAAAATTCTTCATTAGTAAAACTATTTTTTATAATTTTTTGTACAGTATTAGTTAAATTAGCACTTTTTTGATTTAAATTAATTTCTTCTGATTGATCTAATATTTCTTCATTCTTATATTGATGAGCTGCCAAATGGAAATTCATATTAAATTCTTCTTCAGTATACTCTTTATCTTCTATAGAAATAACTACTTTTTGATTATTAGTATCTGTAATATACCAATACATATTCTCATTAATAATATTATAAGCGTAAGCTAAAGCATCTTCACTTGTAACATTATAATCTTTAGAGAATTTAACTTTCTTGGTAATTTCAAAGACCATTAATTTATCTTTTTCTGTTATTTCATCTTCCACAAAAGCTAATAATTCCATATCTTCATCAGAGTCAATATCTAAAAGCATAACATCAACATCTTCTGCTCGATAATTATAATCATCAATTTGATTAGTTAATTTTTCTTTCAATGAACCATCTTTAGCTTCTGAAAGTAAAACATCTTTCCAAGTTTTTACAGAAGTAGTTTCTTTTTTATCATCATCTTTAAGAATTAAAAAGTAACCTACTATTGCCGCAATTATTAAAACTGCCGCGATTATACTAGAAATTATAATAATTTTCTTTTTCTTACTACCCTTTTTATTTTTAGGTTTTTCCTCATTAACTTCACTTACTGGCTCTTCTACTATTTCTGTTGATACTTCTTCTTCGGTAGTTTCTACTTTTTCATTTTCTTCATTCATTTACATCCACCTTCTACTATAAACTATATTATCATATTTTCTTTCTATGAGCAATTAGAATTCCATAAATAGAAATATACTAAATAAAATTATAAATAAGATTAAAACAACTAACCATTTATATTTAGTATACTTATCATATTTTTGCGTATATGATGTTATTAAAGGACAAATTAATAATGAAAAAATGAAAATTATAAAACTTAAAATAAGATAACCCATTAATTTTTCTTCTCGAAACACTTCAATAAGAGTTAAACTAAATAAAATTAATATTACAGTTATAAACCATTTAATAAATTTTGAAACACCACTTACCTTTTTAACTGGTGATGGCACCTTTTTTTCTGGTACTACTTTAGGCTTTTTTTCTGGTTTTGTATATTCGGATGTATCAAAACCAATAAAAGGCCAGATAATAGTAGGTAGTAAAAATGCTAAAATTGAAGTATTTTCGGTTTTATTAAATGCTTTACATAAATGATAATTTAAAATAATAAACATAGCAATATTCACCACTGGAATTAAAGCAAGAATAAAATACCAGCCATTACCCATGGTAGCTTGAAATAATTTATATAAATTATAAAAAGGTATTACAGCATACCAACCTTTTGAAGTGTACCCCATAGAATAGACAAAGAAAAAAAAGGGAATGGTAACTTCAATAGAAATAATATAAACTGATATTCAAAAGAAAGGAGTGTCAGTTTTATTATGGATATACATGAAAAGAAGTTAGCATTAAATCAAATATTGAAAGAAATAGAAATGTTGGAAAATTTTATAGAAGGAACAAGCGCATATTATCTTCCTAAGACAATTAGAGTGAATGGAATTCAACTAGGAATAAGCACATTTGATTTAATACAAACTATAAAAAGTGATTATAAAAATATTGTTTTGAAAGATTTTTATGATGAAATAGAAAAAATTAATTTTTAATTCATTTTGTTTTGTTAGTGACAAATAATAATAATTTTAAATATCAGTCGAGGTTGATGAAATCACAAAGTTTAACCTTGACTGATATTTTTAAAATTATGATACAATTTTTAACAAAATAAAATTAATTGTTTTTAGTAGGATAATTACCAGTAATAGAATATTGATAATTCATTTGTATATGTTATTCCTTTTTCACTTACATTTTTTACATATTTATTTGATTTTAATATTTCAATTTCTTCTTTTGTAAATAATTTTTTAGACAT
>CANQNZ010000017.1 GCA_947625365.1 uncultured Bacilli bacterium
TGGGCCAGTTGGCCCAGTTGCTCCAGTAAGACCAGTCGGACCGATTGGACCTTGAACACCTTGAGGACCAGCAGCACCTGTTGAACCAACAGGGCCTTGAATACCTTGTAATCCTTGAACACCTTGAGGACCAGTTGGACCAAATGGACCTTGAGGTCCTGTAGGACCAGTCGGACCAGTAGGGCCTGCTGCCGGAATAGTTGGACCAGTAGGGTTACAAGCTGTGCAGTTTTGGCGGTTATAAATTAAACCACTATTCATTTTCTCACATCCGTTTCTATAATACTTTATGTTAAACATTAAAAATGCGTTAATAAAAAAATCTAGAAATACATCTAGTTATTTATACTTTACAGATTAAAAATAAATTCATATGTTATAGCGAAAGGAGTTTTTTACTTCTTTTAATACACTATCCATAATTCATATTATTCCTTACCTTTTAAACCTTTTATACTATATATTATGATATTTAATTTATTTTGTTAAATATCATAATTTTTTTTTAATTTTTTCATATTATTTTATAGATTAAAAGATGGGGTGAACTATGAGTAAATATAAAGTTTGTGTTTATGCTATTACTAAAAATGAAGAAAAGTTTGTTAATCGCTGGTATAATTCCATGAAAGAAGCAGATGAAATATATGTTTTAGATACTGGTTCAACTGACCGTACCGTTGAAAAATTAAAAAAGTTAAAAGTTAATGTAACTGTTAAAGAAATAAATCCATGGCGTTTTGATGTGGCTCGTAATGCTTCATTAGATTTAGTTCCTAAAGATACTGATATATGTGTTTGTACTGACTTAGATGAAGTCTTACAGCCCGGTTGGCGAAAGACATTAGAAAATATATGGGAAGGTCATACTAGAGTTAGATATAACTATAACTGGAGTTTTGGTGATAAGGGAAATCCAGCTGTTAACTTTTATACTGATAAAATACATAAAAGAGACGGCTACGTTTGGACTCACCCTGTGCATGAGGTGTTAAAATGTTCTTATCCAGAAAAAATTGTGACAACTGATGCTATAACTTTAAATCATTATCCGGACCATACTAAATCTCGAGGTCAGTATTTAAAATTACTGGAGCTTTCTGTTAAAGAAGATAGTGAAGATGACCGTAATATGCACTATTTAGGTAGGGAATATATGTTTTATGGAATGTATGATAAATGTATTGATACATTACTTAAACATTTAAGCTTAAAATCTGCAACTTGGAAAGATGAAAGAAGTGCCTCAATGCGTTATATTGCGCGTTCATATAAAAATCTTGGGCGAATAGAAGAAGCTAGAATGTGGTATAAAAAAGCGATGGAAGAAACTCCTTATTTACGTGAGCCATTAGTAGAAGCAGCATTGTTAGAATACTCTTTAAATAATTATAATCAAGTAAAAGAGTATTGTTTAAAAGCTTTAGAAATAACTCATAAATATAAATCATATATAAATGAACCGAGCAGCTGGGATGCCACTATTGATGATTTATTATCAGTAGCATATGCTAATTTAGGGGTATATGATTTAGCTTTAATATTTGTAAATAGAGCCTTAGAAAAAGAGCCAGATAATCAAAGACTATTAAATAACAAAAAATATATTGAACAAAAATTAATTTAGAATAATAGCAAGAATTAATTCTTGTTTTCTTTTTAGCTTCTTTGTATAATTTTAAAGAAAGAAGGTATATTTATGCAAGAAATAATAAAAGTAGGAATAAGTAATCATCATGTTCACTTAACGAAAGAAACCTATGAAAAATTATTTTCTGAAGAATTGACATTAAGAAATAAATTACATCAAATAGGCGAATTTGCTTCTAATCAAACCGTAGATATTAAATGTGGAGAATATGAACTTAAAAACTTAAGAATTATAGGACCGTTTCGCTCTTATAATCAAGTAGAAATATCAGCAAGTGATGCGCGCAGGTTAAAAGTAAAACCACCGGTCAGAAAAAGTGGGAATGTTAAAGGTTCTGTTCCGGTAACAATTATTGGCCCAAAGGGTAGTGTTTCGTTAGAAGAAGGAGTCATAATTGCTAATCGCCATGTCCATTTTAATCCGGAAGATGCCAAAAAATATAATGTTGTTGATGATGAGAAACTTTATATAAAAGTAAAAGGTGAAAAAAGTGGCATAATGGAGGCAGTTGCTAAAGTTAGTGATAATGGATATCTAGAATTACATATAGATACGGATGATGCCTTTGCTTTTATGCTTAATAATGACGATGAAGTAGAAGTAAGTGATACTTTAAAATAAAACGAATGATTTAATAACCATTCGTTTTACTTTTTTAACAGTCTTTCATAATCATCTATTAAATTCTTTAAATAAGAAAATGCATTCTCATAAATTTCCGGATTACTTAAATCAACTCCTGCTTGTTTTAGAGCTTCTAAAGTAGGCATACTTCCACCAATAGTTAAAAATTTTAAATACGCGGCTTTATTACCTTCATCAATATTTTTATTAATAACTAAAGCAGCGATTTTACCGGTAGCATATTGAAAATTATAATAGCGATACTGTCCATAAAATAAATGTAATCTTGTTTGCCATAAATATTTTAAGCCTTCATCAACAGCGACTGTATAATAATATTTTTTATACAGATTAATAAATGTATCATTAATAAAAGAAGCGCTAAGAGAATTCCCTTGTTCAATTTCTTCGCATAATATTTTTTGAAATTCTAAAAATAAAGTTTGAAAATAAATAGATGTTGTCATTTTATCAATAATTTGCTCTAAATGAATAATTTTATTTTCAGCTTCCGCTTTATCATAAAGATATTTTTCTATGCGGTCTTCGTTAACAGTCGAAGCTACTTCTGATAGAAAAGACGAATAGTGAAAATCTTGATAAGTTTGATTTTCTTTTATGTATATACCATTTACTGCATGGCCTAGTTCATGAGCTAAAGTAGCAACTTCTCGAAAATTATTTTTATAATTCATTAAAATCATAGGTTTAATATAATTACGGAAATTATAACCACCTTCAAATTTATTTTTTCTTTCAAATGCGTCAATACAGCCACTACTTAAGGCAATATCCAATTTTTGCCGATAGTCTTTTCCCATAACTTCTAGAGCTTCTTTAATAACATCAAGGGCTTCATTAAAAGTGTATTTAGGATTATAATCTTCATTAATAGTTAAATCATAAAAATGAAAATCTTCTAAACCTTGTCTTTGTTTTTTTAAAGTTAAGAATCTATTTAATAATTCTAAATTATCATGGACTGCTTTAATTAAATTATCAATAATTGCCATATCCAAATCATCTTCAATAATTATTTGCTCTAAAATTGAATTAAAATTTTTTTCTAAAGCAATGTCATAACACATTTGATATCTTAAATTCATAAGACCACTAACACTTTTATTAACGTTTGCTAAACTGTTCATAAATCCTAGAAATATATTTTTTCTAATATCACGGTCTTTGCTTTTACTATATTTATTATAAGAATTTTTATCAGCTTTAACGGTTTCTTTATTTATTTGAATTTCTTCACATGGTAATTCTATACTCATAAGGGTATTATAAAGTGTATTAACATTTTCAATAGCTATGCCTTCTTTAGTGATTAAAGAGGAGTTCACATTGTGTTTTTTACATCTTAAAACTTCATAACAATGCATATAGTATTTTTGCATATTAGGATGTTGTTGCATATACATATCTAAAGGAATATCAATTTTTAATATTTCCTCATTGATAATATTTTTAAATTCGGCTATTTTCCCTTTAGCAATGTAAGCTTCATCTTTATATTTAGCATAAATATCACTAGCCATATTTAAATCATGTTTAAGTTCAGCGTAAGTAACCAACCTTTCGGCTATTAGCATTAAATCGTAATAATTACTTAACTTTTTATCTAAACTTAACTTTTTAAAAGTGTCTTTTAAATTTTCTACTCTTTTTAAAAATTGACTTTTGGTTTTTATGAAATCTTCATCGCTTGGAAAGAAATCATGAAAGTCCCAAGTAAAATCTTCTTTATTCATATTTTCACCCAACCTAATTATAACATTAATCCTTGCAATAACAAAAATATTTAAGTATTATAAAAATGTGATGAAATTATGGGATTTTGTATAGGTAATATTAAAATTAAAAATCAAGTTGCATTAGCTCCTATGGCCGGAATTTCCGATGCAGCCTTTTTAAAAATATGTGAAGATTTTTCTTTAGGTTATGGTGTAACGGAGCTTTTAAGTTCTGAAGCTATTGTCAGAGAAAATAAAAAAACTTTTGATATGTTAAAGGGCTTAAATGAGTTAAATATTCCCATAGCTTTTCAAATATTTGGCGCAAATCCTATAACAATGGCTCAAGCTGCTTTAATATTAACTCGTGATTACAAAGCTCAAATTATTGATATTAATATGGGATGTCCTGTTCCTAAAGTAGCTATTAAAAATGAAGCTGGTAGTGCTCTTTTAAAAAATCCTGATAAAGTAAAAGAAATTGTTGAAGCAGTAGTACAAGCTGTTAATGTTCCGGTTACAGTTAAAATACGTAGTGGTTGGGATGAAGCTCATATTAATGCGCCTTTAATAGCTAAAATATGTGAAGAGGCTGGAGCAGCAGCTATTGCTATTCACGCTCGCACGAAAAGTCAAGGCTATAGTGGGCACGCTGATTGGAATATTATAAAAAAAGTTAAAGAAAGTGTTAACATTCCCGTGATTGGTAATGGAGATATAAAAAGTTGTTATGATGCCAAAAAGATGTTAGATGAAACTAAGTGTGATGGAGTAATGATAGGTAGAGCTGTTTTAGGTAATCCGTGGCTTATAAAAGAGTGTACCGACTATTTAGAAAAAGGGATAAAGCCTCATGAGGTGTCTAATTTAGAAAAAGTCGCAATGATGAAAAAACATTATGAGGTACTTTTAAAATATAAGGTAGAAAAATTAGCCAATTTAGAAATTCGTACCCATATTTTATACTACTTAAAAGGCATGCCAGAAAGTAAAGAAATGAAAAAGAAAATATGTCAATGTAAAACTAAACAGGAATTGTTAGATATTATTAAGGAATATGAAAAACATGTTTAAATCATAGAAAAGATTATGATATATTAATAGTAATTAGGAGGATTTTATGGGAAAGAATAAAGATTATTTAGATACTGTCTTAGAAGCTTGTGAGCAATTTAATTCAGAGTTTGATGGAACATTTGATAGGTCAAAAGCAGAAGAAAATTTATCAGTTGAAGAAATAAAATTAAAATATGAGTTACAAGATGATATTGTGGTAAGACTACTAGCATTAAAATCATTTATTGAAACAAAAAGACAAAAATTTAGCAATTTTAATGAATTTATAGTTTTTTTAAAAAGTGCCATGAATTATGATGACATGCAAATATGGTTATTAAGAGAGCAAATGGCAGGTGTAAATTTGACTTTAAATGATGAATTAAAAAAATTTTTTGAATTAAATTCTAATGATGATATTTTAAGAATATATGATGTAGAAGAAAACTACGGCCAAAATAATATTGATGGAATTAGAAGGACTCTAGTTAATAATAAAAAATAATGTTAATTTGAAAAATCAAAGTTAGTATGTTATACTAAATTTAGTTAAGCGAAGATTATTTTAAAGTATTTTATAAATATGTCTAAAGAGATTTTGTGGTTGGTGAAAACAAAAACAATTTATAAAAGAAATTACGAAAATAGGAGTTTAAAACGGGTAACTTCGTTAAAGGTCTAAAGTGTATGATAAGTTCATAAATTAAGGTGGTACCGTGCTATGTTGCACCCTTAAGTTTATGGACTTTTTATTTTTGAAAGGAAGTGGTAAACTTGAATATTGCTATTTTTGGTAGCGCTAGGTCTGGAAAATCAACTTTAGCCAAAATGATATCTCTTAAATATCCGCATTACCATATTATTATTGGTGATGACGTTCGTGGAGCTTTTCAGGACACCCTTCCTCAAAATGATATTAACAGCCACGGTGGCCGAGGAATGATAGATGATTTTCCGAGATTTTTATCAGCTTATTTTTATAGGAGTGTAAGAAGAAATAGAGGAATATTTAATTATGTTGTGGAAACTTGTGACATGCATCCTGAAAAAGCAAAGCAGTATTTTAGCAGAGAAGATACTATTATAATTTATTTAGCTACCCCAAGCTTAAGTGCTTCAGACCATTTTAAAAAAATTAGGAAATATGAAACAGAAAAAGACTGGACTTATGGTTTAAGTGATGAAGAAATTATGGAAGATTGTCAATATTGGGTTAACCAAAGCAAAATGTTTGAACAAGAGTGTCAAAAATTAGGTATTATGTTTGTAGATACTTCAAAAAATCGCAAGTTAGTATTAGAACAAACTATTGAAGAATTAGAAAAAATTGTAAAAAAAAGGAGTGAGATTATGACATGTTTTGAAGAATTAAAAGAAAGAGGATTAATTAAAGATATTTCTAGTCCCGAAGTAGAAAAAATATTAAATGGAAAACCGGTAACTTTTTATATAGGTACTGACCCTACAGCAGATAGCTTGCATATTGGGCATTTATCTTCCTTTTTAATATGTAAAAGGTTGGCTGACTACGGCCATAAGCCAATAATTTTAGTAGGAGGAGCAACGGGAATGATTGGTGACCCTCGTCCTTCTAGTGAACGTCCATTAATAACTAAAGAAGAGGTTAAGCATAATTTTGAATGTTTAAAAAAACAATTAGAAAAATTATTCCCGGGCGTATTAGTAGTAGATAATTATGAGTGGAGTAAAAATATTAACTTTTTAGATTACTTAAGAGATTATGGAAAATACTTTAATATTAATTACATGATTAATAAAGATATTATTAGAAGAAGATTAGATGATGGTATAACTTATACGGAGTTTTCTTATATGATTATGCAAGCTTTAGACTTTTTGCATTTATATGAAAATAATAATTGTATAATGCAAGTCGCCGGCCAAGACCAATGGGGTAATATTACTTCAGGGATTGAATTAATTAGAAAAAGGTTGGGTAAAGAAGCATATGCCTTTACTATGCCTTTAGTAACAAAAAAAGACGGAACTAAATTTGGCAAAAGTGAAAAAGGTGCTTTATGGCTTGATAAAGAGAAAACTTCTCCTTATGAACTTTTTCAATTTTTCTTAAATGCTGAAGATGAAATGGTTATTCCTTACTTAAAGATATATACTTTTTTATCATTAGAAGAGATTGCCGAACTTGAGAAAAAACATAAAGAAAAACCTGAATTACGAGAAGCTGCGAAAACCTTAGCATACGAAGTCGTAAAATTTTTACACGGAAAAGATGAAGCTGATAAAGCAAAACAAACGAGCGAAGAAGTCTTTGGCAACAGAGGTATCAGTGACAATATGCCAACAGTTGATATTGCTAAATCTACTTTAGAAAAGGGAATTACTTTAGTTGATTTTTTAGCCCAAACTAGCATTGCTCCTTCTAAAAGTGAAGCACGTCGTCTTATCGTGCAAGGTGGAATTTCTATCAATCAAATTAAACAGCTAGACCCTAATTTTCTAATTAACAATGCCTTAGTTAGTAATAATACTTTTGTTATCCAAAAGGGTAAGAAAAATTTCTGGAAAGCTAATATTATAGAGGACTAAAAATGTCCTTTTTTTATTGACAAAAAGGGGTTTGAAAAGGTACACTAGGAATAGTGGGGGGAATATATATGCTTAAAATTAAACGAGAGTTAAAAGCTTTTATTTTCTAACAATTAAATTTTATTTCAAAGAAAAAAGGAAGTGTTCCAAATGAAGAAAATTAAAAGCTTAGATGATATAAAAAAAGGGCTGCTTGCTTTAGGGAAAAAGCAAGGATATATTACATTTGCTGAAATAGAAGAAGCTACTAATACTTTAGATATTGATGATAAAGCTTTAGATGATTTATATAATTATTTTAGTCAAAATAAAATTGAATTAACAGATGAAGATGTATCTGAGATTGTTAATGCAGAGCAAGAAAAAATGGTTGAAAAGGTCAAGAGTAATGATTCAACCTATGCTTATTTAAAAGAAATAGAGCAAATAAACCTTTTAACCGCCGAGCAAGAGAAAAAGCTTGCTAAAGCAGTTTCTGAAGGTAGCCTTGAAGCTAAAGAACAATTAATAAATGCTAATTTACGCTTAGTTGTTTCTATTGCTAAAAGATATGTAGGGCGTGGTCTTGACTTTTTAGATTTAATTCAAGAGGGAAATGGCGGTCTTATGAAAGCTGCTGCCAAGTTTGATTATAATAAAGGCTATAAATTTTCAACTTATGCCACTTGGTGGATAAGACAAGGTATTACTCGTGCTATAGCAGACCAATCTCGAACTGTAAGAATACCAGTTCATATGGTGGAAATAATTAATAAAATGGTTCGCGCCCAAATACAAATGATTGCTGATTTAAATCGTGAACCTACAGATGTTGAGCTAGCCGCTGAACTGGGTATAAATATTAAGCAGCTCCATAAAATCCAAAAATATTCTCAAGATACTGTTTCTTTAGGAACTAAAATGTATGAAGAGAACGACTCCGAATTAGAAGAATTTATTCCTGATGAACAGCAAAATACTGAGGAAGAAGCATTGTCTCCGTTATTAAACTTAGAATTAAGAAAAGCATTTGATAAAGTATTATCGCCTCGAGAAATAAAGGTTATAAATTTAAGATGGCTTAGCCCAGAAGGAGAAAGGACCTTAGATGAAGTAGGTCAAATAATGGGAATTACGCGAGAAAGAGTAAGGCAAATAGAAGCTAAAGCCTTTCGTAAACTACGTGCTTCTTATCAAAGTGCTCACTTAAAAAGCTATATAAAAGATTACGATGAAACGCCAATAATTAAAACTGTTAGTGTATCTACCTATTTTAAAACTGATTTAAAATTTATTCGTGTAGCTTTGCCTTTTATGCCGATTTCTGTTGATAATGCCCTTTATCGTGCTTTTGGGCTAGATTTAGATAAAAAAATTGACCCGCGCACTGAATTAAAAGGGGTAGGGCCTTTAAAAGTATTTATCAATCGTTATCGTAAACTTTATGTTCAAACTTCTTCAGAAAAAGTACTTACAGCGGCGATTGCTAATCCCAACCTTTTCGATATGTATGAACATGGTAAATTAAAAGATATTTATACTATGTATCCAGAATATGCGCCTGAGCATATAGATTATTGCTTAAAGGAATATAAATTTTATAGTAACTCGTTATTTTTAAAAAATAACAAAGAGTTCCATATTTCTAGTGTATTTTTAAATGCTCGTAATTTTTTGCTTTCTGTATCTTCTTTTGAAAATTGTTTAAAAAGAGCATATTATGATTATATAGAAAGCAAATCATATACTATTACGGAATATTTTGGCTTGCAATTTAATGCTTTAAGAATAATAACTTTGTATTTATCCGCGGAAGAATACGATACATTAGTTAGTTATTTTGGCCCAGATTTAACGAATAAACATTTTTTTGAAGATAAAAAAGAACTAGAAAATTTAAAAATTAAATTTCATTTAATTTTAAAAAATCCGGAAAACTATGCAAAGCATGTTATTTCTTTTAACGATTATTTTAAAGATTTTCCCGAAGAATATACTACTCTTATGTTAAATTTATACCCTTATGCCGATTTAATTTTAACTATGTTTTATAATAATTTAAATAATAACATAAGATTATCGAAAGAAAATGAAAGAAAATTAAATATTTTAAAACAATTTTATACTAAATATTATCCTTTATATTTCGAAAATCCTAAAGAATTTAGGCTTATTGGGCAAGATTATGTGGATTTTAACAATGGTAAAATATTTTCTACCGATATTTACCATTATTTACAAAAGTTTAGCAATATTAAATATTCTAAGACAATTATTAATACATTATTAAATGGTTTAAATAAATTTGAAGTAAGTACGTTAAAAAATGTTTGGCAGCAAAAAGAATATAGAGCAAGTACAAAACTATTTGTTAACAATCAAAAAGATATGATGTTTTATAATATAATCATGAAGTTAAATTTTATTTTAAATAAAATTTATCAAACCCAAAAGCCTCTTAATGTATTAAAAAATTACGCAAAAGAGGCGGCTAGATATCATTTATGCTTTAGCACAGAAAGCATTTATGATTTAATTGAAGATGAGGTAAAATATCCTAAAAAGCTTATAGATTTCATCTTAGATAACAGGAAGGAAAAAACTGCTCAACTTTTACAAAAAATATATATGAACGAGGATTTTAAAAAAGGTTATAGACATGTTTATCTAGCTTCTGATAAACCGACTTTAGATAGAACAATTAAAATCATCCAAAAAGATTTAGAAACGTTATCAGAAAAAGTGGGAGAAGATTATTCAGAAGAAACCTTAAAATCTGTATATTATCAAGTCAAAACCAAAAGGGGAATAAAAAAACCTGCTTTTACCATATATGATAGATTTCCGGAATTTGACCGAGAATATGTAGAATTTATATTATCTCAATCAACCTTTAAGCGAAGAGAAGCATTATCTTTCTTCTTTGGCCCTGACTTTAATAATATGGTTGATTATCAAAATTTAAGCAAAGAAAAAAAACAGGAATTAAATAAAGTATTGTATAATTTTAGCAGAACTTTACAAAAAAATTTAGAAGATTATAAAAAGACTAAGAAATATAAAAATACTTTTACTTATAATACAATTTATTTTCAAATTAAAAATAGAATACCAGAATATAATTTATCTAAGGAATTTATAACATATATTTTAAAAGATATAAAAAGTGATTTCCTTGCCAGAAAATTTAAAGACTTAAACTTTGATATTATTCCTGATATAAACGGTCAAGCTGAAGAACAAACTTATTTTAAGATAGTAAAAAGAGTCGTAACGCAAATCAAAGAAGCTTATAAACTTGCTGCAACCGATGATTTAGAAACTTTAAAAATAACGTATGATAATAATAAAAATTTAGATGCTTTTAAAAGCTTTACTATATATGATAAATTTAAAAATTATGATAGACAGTATGTAGAATTTATATTATATCAAACAATCTCTAAGCGAAGAGAAAATTTAGTTTTCTTTTTTGGCGAAGACTTTAATAAGCGTATTTGCTTTGAAGATTTAGCCATGCCAGAAAGAAAAAATTTAAGTGTGTTATTACAAAAAACGAGAAAAAGTTTAGAACAGAATTTAGATGATTATAAAAAGATTAAGAAATACAAAAATCCTTTTACTTATAACACAATTTATTTTCATATAAAAAATAGAATGCCAGAATATAATTTATCAAAAGAATTTATAACATATATTTTAAAAGATATAAAAAGTGATTTTCTTGTCAAAAAATTTAAAGATTTTAACTTTGATATTATTCCAGATATAAATAATCATGCGGAAGAGCAAAATTATTTTAGAATAGTAAAAAGAGTTATAAAGAAAATCAAAGAAGTTTATAAACTTGCTGCAACCGATGATTTAGAAACCTTAAAAACAACTTATGATAATAACAAAAATTTAGGTTCTTTTAAAAGCTTTACTATATATGATAAATTTCCTGAGTTTGACCGAGAATATGTAGAATTTACATTATATCAAACAATCTCTAAACGAAGAGAAAATTTAGTTTTCTTCTTTGGACCTAATTTTAATAACATGGTTGATTATCAAAATTTAAGTGAAAAAACAAAACAGGAATTAGATAAAGTATTGTATAATTTCAAAACAACATTGCAAAAAAATTTAGAAGATTATAAAAAGACTAAGAAATACAAAAATACTTTTACTTATAATACAATTTATTTTAAAATCAAAAATAGAATGCCAGAATATAACTTATCAAAGGAATTTATAACTTATATTTTAAATGATATAAAAAGTGATTTCCTTGCTAAGAAATTTAAAGACTTAAACTTTGATATTATTCCTGATATAAATGGGCAGATTGAGGAGCAAACTTATTTGAGGATAATAAAAAAGGTTATAAAGCAAATCAAAGAAGTATATAAACTTGCTGCAACTGATGATTTAGAAACCTTAAAAACAACTTATGATAATAACAAAAATTTAGAGTCTTTTAAAAACTTTACAATATATGATAAATTTAAAAATTATGATAAGCAATATGTAGAATTTATTCTTTATCAAACCCATGGGACTAAGAGAAGTTCTTTAATAAACTACTTTGGAGAAGACTTTAATAAACGTATATGTTTTGAAAATTTAACATCATCAGAAAGAAGAAATTTAAGTGTATTATTGCAAAAAATAAAAAAAGATTTAATACATAATTTAGAAGAATATCAAAAGAGTCAGAAATACAAAAATACTTTCCCATGCGATACTATTTATTTTCATATCAAAAATAGAATGCCAGAATATAATTTATCTAAAGAATTTATAATGTTTATTTTAAAAAGCTTAAATAAAAAATTTGTTCATGATATATTTCCTAATAATAATTTTGATATAATACCGGTTTTAACTGGTAATTATCAAAAAAATGAATATAGTAAGCTTATTAATGATGTATGCAATAGGCTAAAGGAAGTATATGATAGCGCACCTGCTTTTGATTTGGAAACTTTAAAAGCAACATATATTAGTCGTCAAAATAAAAATTTATATGAATTATTTCCTACTTATCCTAAAGATTATGTAGAGATAATTGCTAATAATTATTCTAATCGAGAAAAGTTAGAAAAATATTTTGCTGAAGATTACACTAGAAGAGTTGATAACAATCATATGCCTGCTAATCAAAAGATATCTTTTAATAATTTAATAACTCATTTTTCTTCGCAATTACAAGATAATTATGCCGCTTATGAAAAAGGTGCTTTTGAAAACAAAAATGAAGCGATATTCCCTAAATATACTATTTATGAGTATATTCAAAGAACAGTTATACAATATAGTTTTTCAAAAGAAATTATTGATTATATGCTTAAAAATATTAACTTAGCGCAAGAAGAAGTATTAACGAAAATAAGAAAAGAAGATTTTTCTGTCCTAAAGATTGATAGTATATCAAAGCAGGATTACCGAATAATTAATTATATGATTATGGGCATTCGTAATCGTTTAGTGAAAATTTATAGTCAAACTGATGATTATAGTTTAGAAAACTTAATTAAAGTAAATATGTTAAATAGTACTAAAATACGCTATTTTAACCTTTTTGATAAAACCTGTGAATATCCTCAAGAGTATGTTATTCTAATGTTAGAAAACAATGCTAAATTAAAAAACTTTTTTGCCACTTGTTTTGGAAATGACTACTTAACTAGAATAGATATACTTGCATTAGAAAAAAATATTAAAGATGATTTACATGTTAAAATTAGTATTTTTAAAACAATGTTAAAAAGATATTTCCCAGAATATATGAAAACTGGAAAAGTAAGCTACCAAGCTTCTGGTTCAAGAGTCCAAAAGCTAACAATTTATGAATATATTCAAAAAGCTCAAACTGATTTTAGTTATGCTAAAGAAATAATTGATTTATATTTAGATAATTTATCAAATAAAGAAGAGGATATTTTAAAAGAGGCTTGGCAAAGTGAAGATTATCGTCAATCTAATATATTAGTTATTCCTAAAAAGGCCAGATTTTTTCATCGTACAATTAAAAAAATTAGAATAAAAATCTGTACATTATACACGGAAGCTTCTAAAAATAATCTTACTCAAGTAGAAGATATTAAGTCATTTTACCATCCAAAAGGATATTATGGAAAATTTAATTTATTTGATAAAATTTCTGACTTTGAACCAAAATACATTCTTTGGATATTACAATATTATTCTCAAAAAGATTATTTAACTGATATCTTTGGTGAAAATTTGGATAATTCCATAAATATAAAAAATTGGAATGAAGAGCAAAAACAAAAATTTTATCCTGCCATGTTCAATTTTAAAAAGTTTTTAAGCGCTCACTATGAAGACTATAAGGAAAATAAAGATGATTTAGAAATTAAATTAGATAAAAATATATCTATATATAAATCTATAAATATATATGATTACATCAAGCAAAAGATAAATGATTATCCATGTAGTAATGATATAATTGACTTTGCTTTAGATAATCTATATGAAAGCAAACAAAATCTTTTAAAAGAAGCATGGCAAAATGAAAATTATCGAGAGTCTTCTGTTTTAAAAGTTAATAAACAAATTCATAAATACTTTCTTAATATTTTAAACAGTATAACAAGTGATTTAACTCATATATATACCCAAGCGAATAACGATTATAGCTTAGATAATTTAAAATCTTTATATATAAATAAGCATCCTCGCATTTTTAAAGTATCTGCTAATAAAAGGTCAATAGATATTTATAAATTATTAAGAGAAAATCATTATAGATATGCCAATAAAATCATTGATTTTGTTTTAGATAATTTAAATGATAATGATACCAAGTTATTAAAAGAAGCATGGCAAAGTGAAGATTATCGTCATAGTAATCAGTTAGTATATCCTCAAGATAAAAATAAATTCGATTTAGTTATTGATCGAATTAGAACCGATTTAGATTATATTTATAGTAATACTAAGACTCGTAATAATTGGGAGAAAATAAAATCCGTTTATTATTCTCTTCATCCAGAAGTGTTTGTGAAATTTGCTGACTTATGTGGTAAATATGAAGAAGAGTATATTTATTTCATGGCTAAAAAATTAAGAGAACCTAGATGTAGTTATTTCACTAATATGTTTGGTGAAGATTATCAAAAGATAGTCAATATTAAAGCCCTAACACCAAGAAAACAAGAAGAGTTAAAAGAGCATATCCGTAAATTTAAAAATTTCCTAGCGGTTAGTCATAAACGTTATTTAGAAAATAAAGAAGAGTTTATGAAGCCAAAACAAAGGGTAAGTAAGGTAGAAAAAATAAAGAAACAAGCTAAACTTACTGATTTATGCGGTAAATATGAAGAAGAGTATGTTAACTTTATGGCCAAAAGGTCTAGAGAACCAAGATATAGTTATTTCATTAACATGTTTGGTGAAGATTATCAAAAAGAAATCGATATTCAGGCCTTAACTTCAAACGAGCAAGAAGAGTTAAAAGAACATATTCGTAAGTTTAAAAATGTTTTAGCGACTAGTCATAAATGTTATTTAGAAAATAAAGAAGAATTTATGAAACCAAAACAAAGGGTAGTTAACGTCCAAAAACAAACAATAGTAAAATCAAGTATTCAACAAGCAATAGAGGAAATAGACAACAGTTATCCTTATCATGAACCTGTAATTAAATTGATTTTACAAAAAGAGTTAACATTAAATGAAAAGAAAAATTATCAAGAGATGTTAAAAATAATAATTAGTAAATTAAAGTTTTTATATCAGCAAGCTAGTGACCCTTATGATTTAGAAGAAATATTAAGATTATATGATAAATACTATAAAGTAATTAGTTTAAATAAACTTGAGAATTTAAATCAAAGAAGTAAAAAAATTAAAGAAATTTTAACTAATTCCGTTTTAGCAACGGAAATGCAAGAATATGTAATGAAAATTGAAACTTATGCAACTTTATTATATATTCCGGAAATAATGGGTTATGATTTTCCAATTGAAACAATTGCTAATTTATTAGATATTGATAAAATTACGGCTTTAAAATATATTAAAAATGGACTTAGGGCTATTTCAAATAATTTAATGTATTTAACTAATGAAAGAGTGTTTGACTCTGGAAAACAAAAGTTAGAAAGAGATATAGCAAAAGGCGAGTAATACTACTAATAACTCGCTTTTTATTTTGTCGAAATTTGTCGAACGGAATTTGTTGAAAGCTTTTAAATTTTAAGATATTCTAGTAGTAAGAAAAGGAGTTTTATATGTATGAAGTTTTAGATAGTGCGGCATTAAAGACATTTGTTAGTAAGTATTTTCAAGGTTGGGAAAAAGATATTTGGAAAGTAAGCAAAATATCATATCAGGGTGTAGTAGAATATTTAATTAATGAACATTATTTATTTACCGTTAAAGAACAGTAAAAAAACAAAGTCATTTTGGCTTTGTTTTAATATTCTTAAATGGCGCCTGATGTGGGACTCGAACCTACGACCTAACGGTTAACAGCCGTGCGCTCTACCGACTGAGCTAATCAGGCATTGCTTATTCATTATATACTAATATTAT
>CANQNZ010000018.1 GCA_947625365.1 uncultured Bacilli bacterium
GCCGCAGTAGAAGAATTAAAAAGATTAAGCGGAGACCCAGAGGTATCAGCAGCATATGATAAAGAAATAAAAGAAAAATTGGATAAATATCTAATTGAAGAAGAATATGTCGGTCAGGGTATAAAGTTAAAGGAAAAACAAGACGCTATTAACTTTCATAAAAACGGAGTATCTGATGAAATAATTTGTAAGTCTTTAAATATAACTTTAAAACAACTTAAAAAGATATTAAAAGAAAGTAACGAACAATAATTAATCGTTACTTTTTATATTTAAATGTAACCCATTTTTAAATTAAGAATATTATACAAGTGAAATAAAGGAGGAATTTATTTTGAAAAAGCGAATTATTATTTTGCTTGTATTAATAGTAATTTTTAGTGTTGGTTTCGTAGTTTTTAGAACTTTTCATAAAAAAGCAACTACTTTAGAAAAAGTTAAAATTGCTGAAGTAACACATTCTGTATTTTACGCCCCTTTATATGCAGCAATTGAAGAAGGTTATTTTGAAGACGAAGGTATAGATGTAGAACTTATTTTAACTCCCGGAGCAGATAAAGTAAGTGCCGCGGTATTATCTGGAGATGTGGAAATAGGTTTCTGTGGACCAGAAAGTTCTATTTATGTATATAACGGAGGAGAAAAAGATTATATTCAAACTTTTGCAGGGCTTACTAAAAGAGATGGACAGTTTATTGTATCACGTGAAAAAATAGAAAACTTTGAAATGTCTGACTTAATTGGAAAAGAAGTATTAGTAGGTCGCACTGGCGGAATGCCTGCTTTAAATTTTGAAAATGCTGTTAAAAATAGTAAAATAGCTAAAAACGATATTAATATGAATTATAGTATTGAATTTGCAGCTTTATCTGGCTCTTTTATCGGTGGAGAAGGAGACTTTGTTAATTTATTTGAACCAAATGCAACAAAATTAGAAAAAGAAGGTTATGGCTATGTTGTTGGTTCTGTAGGAATGTTATCAGGACAAGTGCCTTATACGGCATTTAATGCTCGTAAAAGTTTTATTAAAGAAAATAAAGATTTGATAAAAAGATTTACCAATGCTTTAAATAAAGGTTTAGAATTTGTTAATGAAAATAGTGCTAAAAAAGTAGCTAAAGCTATTTTAGACCAATTCCCAGATTCATCAGCTAATGATGTGCAAACAATAGTGACAAGATATAAGGAAAGTGACACTTGGTATGAAAATACCTATATAAGTGAAGAAGATTTTAAGGCTTTAGAAGACATCATGATGGACGCCGGCCAAATTAAGGAATATGTCCCTTATGATAAATTAATTAATAACGCTTATAATGAATAATTTAGTTGAAATAAAAAACTTAACTAAGACTTACCATACAAAAAAAGAAGAAGTAGAAGCTATTTGTAATATATCATTAGATATTAAAGAAGGAGAATTTATTGCCATAGTTGGTTCTTCTGGTTGTGGAAAATCTACGCTTTTATCTATCTTAGCAAACTTAGAAGAAAAAACAGGAGGACAAATAACATTTAATAAAAAAGATTTTGTTATAGGTTATATGTTACAAAATGATTGTTTATTAGACTGGCTAACTATTTTAGATAATGCCACTTTAGGTTTAGATATTCAAAAAAATAAAACTAAGGAAAATGTTGATTACGTTAAAAAATTACTGAAAACATATGATTTAGATAGTTTTAAAGATAAGTATCCCAAAGAATTATCTGGTGGAATGAAGCAAAGGGTTGCCTTAATTCGGACTCTTGCGATACGCCCAGATATTCTTTTGCTTGATGAACCTTTTTCCGCTTTAGACTATCAAACCCGTTTAGCGGTAAGTGATGATGTTTATAAAATAATTAAAAAAGAGAAAAAAACGGTAATAATGGTTACTCACGATTTAGCTGAAGCTATTAGCCTAGCAGATAGAGTAGTAGTTTTATCAAAAAGACCATGTCAAATTAAAAAAATCTATGATATTAAATTAACTAATAAATCAAACCCTATTGAAAATAGAAAAGCGAAAGAATTTAGTGATTATTATGAGAAAATCTGGCAAAATCTCGACGTTGTTATCTGATAAAGAAAAAAGGTTTAATTTATTAGCTTTTATTACTCAAATAAGTATTATTGTTATATTTTTATTATCATGGGAGATATTAACAAGACTAGGAGTAATTAATACTTTTGTCTTTTCATCTCCAAGTTTAATTATTAAAACCATTAAAGAACTTTTTTTAACAGGACATTTAGTGACCCATTTAACTACTACTTTTCTAGAGACAGCGATTGCCTTTGTTTTAGGTATAGTTTTAGGCTTATTAGTGGCATTAATTTTATATTCATTTAAATTTATAGCTAAAGTTGTCGACCCATTTTTAACGTTAATTAATTCTTTACCCAAAGTAGCTTTAGGACCTATTTTAATTATATGGATAGGTGCTAATACTAAATCTATTATTGTTATGGCTTTACTTATTAATTTAATAGTAAGTATTGTTACTATTTATAATGGCTTTTTAAATATTGATGAAAATAAGATTAAACTATTAAAATCTTTCGGGGCAACAAAAGGGCAGATATTAAGGAAACTAATTATTCCCGCAAGTTATCAAACTATAGTCTCTTCTTTAAAATTAAATATTTCTATGTCTTTAATTGGAGTAATAATGGGAGAATTTTTAGTCTCTAAAGAAGGTCTAGGATATTTAATTATGTATGGTACTCAAGTATTTGATTTAAATTTAGTTATGAGTGGTATATTCCTATTATTAATATTTTCTTATATTTTGTATAAAGCAATTTCTCTTTTAGAAAAGAAATTAATTAAAGAATAAAACATAAGTGTCAATTTTTTGGCACTGTTTTAATTTATAAATCTTACTGTATACTTAAAGTAGAATGCTGCTTTTTTCCTTGATAGTGGTTGCAGCAGGATGTTATACTAACGGTAGAAAGGAAAGAAAAATATGAAAAAAATCTTGTTTTTAATAGCTACCTTTGTTATAGGATTAGCTATGATTTCAAATGTTTATGCCCAACAGACACAAGAGGTAACTGATGAGCAAACTTTAAACGAGGCAATAACCGCTTTAAGTACAACGGGAGGAGTTATTGATTTTAAAAATGATATTACTACAGATGGTCTAATAACTATTAATACTGAAAAGCCTATTACTATTAAACTTAATACTTTTAAGCTTGATAGAAAAAACTCTTCTGGTAATACTATGCTTAATATAACTAAAGGAGAAGTAACTATTAATGGGCCAGGTACAGTGGAGATACTTCACGGTAATGCTATTATAGCTAATGGAGCAGATGTTAAAGTTACTTTAGATGGCGGAAATTATATTAGTAATGCAAACGCTGAAAATTCTATTTTGGTACAAAATGGTGCTTCTATTACTGTAAAAGGAAATGCAAATATTAACGGTTATTATGGTATAACTGTTTGGGATGAAAATTCGCAAATAAATTTCGAAAAAGGTGAAATACAGGCTAAAGCGTTTGCTATTTCCGGAAATGGAAGCGGCACGAGTAATTCTGTTATAAATATTAGTGGTGGAACTCTTACAAGCGAAATTGGAGCAGCAATATATCAACCTCAAACTGGAACGTTAAATATTACGGGAGGTAATATTACAGGGCCAATTGCCATATTAGCTCGTCAAGGTCAAGTGAATATTTCCGGTGGAACAATTACAGCAAATGGAAATGCGGGAGAAACTATAGAAATTGGCTATGAAGGTCAAGAATTACCACTTGGCACTGCAATTATAGTCGATAATACTGAAGAGACATATGAAGCTATGGCAAAGGTAACTATAACTGGCGGTGATTTTAAAAGTAATGCTGATAGCCCTATAGTATCTATAAGCAATACCAAATCTGATATTCAAGTAGGAGCTGGAGCGACGTTTGATAAAACAGTAAATCCTCTTTATTTAGAAGAAGGTCTTACGCAAAATGCTAGTGGTAAAGTGGTAACAAGTAGTTCCCTAAAACCATCTAGTCCAAAAGAAGAAAATAAAACCCCAACAGTTCCTGAGGCACCAAATCCAGATAATACTAATCAAGCTGCTGAGGGAGCAAATGTAGTTGATGCTAAAAATCCGGATACATCAGATAATTATGTTTCAATTATTACGGCAATGTTTATTAGTATAAGCGGTCTAGTAGTTACTTTAAAAAAATGTACTTCAAATTAATAAAGTAAAAGAAATTATTGAATTTTTGTCAATAGTTTCTTTTTTTGACTCATTAGATTTAGTCGAAATTTTGCTAAATTTTGTTTACTTTAATAGGGGTTTTTGATATAATCTTTTTAGAATAAGGGAGTGACTTATGATGGATGCACAAAAAGAAACACAAAGAGAAACATTATTAGTAAAATTATTGGATGCTTTAAGTCCTGATAATGCTGCAATTAAAGCTATTAAACAAGCTGAGGAACAAGCCAAAAAGGACATTAAGGAAATAAAGGCTAGAAATCCTGAACTAGAAAAAGAAATTGAGGACAGCAAAAATGTATTGACAAACCTTGAAAAATATAAAAATTTTCATTTAAGCTTTGCTGAAGAAAGTGTTAATATTGTTAATTTGGTTCCCGATTTTTTAACTTATGATTATAATAAATTCGTTGAAGAAAGTAGAGAAGCTTATGATTTTTATAATGATAAGTTGAAAGCAGCAGAAAAAGAGAAGAAAGAAAACGAAAAAAGATTAACTGAAGCTAATGAAATAGTATCAGAAACTCCTGCTAAATTAAAAGGGGAAAAAGATAAGATTGCTCCTATCAATGCTTTAATTGAGCAAAAATTAAAAGGCGAAGTTAAATATTTAAATGGAGAACGTCTTGATGAAATGTTAAATAAACTAGGAATATTTGATGAAGATGAAATTAGTTTAATTGTTCCTGCCATAAGTTATCCTGATGATTTAGGCTTTAGAAGTATTTATATAAACTATAATAGTGAAGAAAGAAATACTCAATCTGTAGGTTCAATTATCAGTACAGCTTTTGAACATGCCGAAGATGATAAAAATAAAGTAGTTGATGTAGCTCCAGTTAATCAAAATACGCAAGAAGATAGCGAAGTATTACAATACTTAAGTGATGTATTTGGTATTAGTGAGACTGATGCTAAATTAAGACCAAAAGTTCTTGAGATACCTTTAGATAAGTTAAAAGAAAATGCTGAAAAACTAATAAATGCCAATATTGACCCTAAAGCAGTACGTATGGAAACTTTAATAAATGATAGAGTTGATAATGTTGTAGGTAATGTTGAAGTGTTTGAAAACATGGCTTATCCTTTAGATGATATGACTGTTAAAAAAGAAATTGTTTCCTTAGATGAAATTACCCCTTTAACAACATCTAAAGCAATTGGTTTAATTACTGAAAGTGGTTTATCTTTAAGAAAACGTGATGGCAAAATAGCAGTTGAAGCAATTACTAAAGATTTACCTAAATTACGTAATGCTATTAAATTAGCAGCTGCTGTTGATATTACTTATTTTTCAGAACATCCTGAAAAATTAAGCGTTATTGTTTCTGAAGTTTTAGCAAGAATATTATATTGCCAACAAAATGGTATAAATTATAAAGATAGTAATGGTAATTTCGAATCATTTATCGAGTCAGATAAAGAATGGCATGATATTTATGGTGATGAGGGTCAAATCTCTATTTTACCTACTACTAAGCCAACGACTGAGCAGTTAGTAGATGAAATTTCTGATGAAGGTTTGAAAGCTTTAAAAGAAGCTAATGATATAGATAATTATATTCGTTATACTAAAGTAGATGATGATAAAGTAGAAGAATACCAAGATATCATTCAAACTATTTCTCAGATAAACACTAGTGCTAATCCAGTAGTTATTGAAATTGGACAATATAAGTTCTTAAGTAGTGCAGTTAATAAAAATATTATTTATTTATTAAATGGTAACGTTAAAGATAGTAAAGAACAAATTATTCTAGGAGCACTTGCATATCGTAATCCACTACCTGTTGATGCTCTTGAAAAATTAAAAATTGCTATTAATCCAAATACAATTGGATTATCTCAGAAATAGAATTTAGGAGGAATAAAAATGGGTTTTTTAAAAGATTTAGATTTTACTAAAGATGAAATAATTGCGGCGGAAAATAATGTGACAGATTTAATAATTAATGAAGTTTTAGACTCTAAAGATATCGTTATTCATAATATTAACTTTCTAAAAGATTATGGAGTAGAAAATTTCAAAGAAGTATTTATTAATTTTTGTTCTTTATTTTTAATCGACCCTTCTAAATTTGCTAATATTTTTACTAAATATGATAAGCAAGATTTAATTGCTAAGATTAAAAGTAATGTAGCAATTGTAGAATTTTTATAAGAAGTTAAACACTTCTTTTTTTTGATATTAAAATTATGTTATACTATATTACGAGGGTGATAAGGGTGAAGACGTACTTAGAGACTTTAAATGAAAATCAAAGAAAAGCAGTGGCCCACATAGATGGTCCTTGTTTAGTTATAGCAGGAGCAGGTTCGGGAAAGACCAAAGTTTTAACTACAAGAATTGCCAGTTTAATTGAAATGGGCGTACCTTCTTGGAATATTTTAGCTATTACATTTACCAATAAAGCTGCTAAAGAAATGCGTGAACGTCTTAATGTATTAGTTCCTTCTCATCAAGCTTTTGTAGGAACTTTTCATTCTTTAGGAATAAGGATAATTAGAGAAAATGTTGAGCAGTTAAATTTAGACCGTAATTTTACGATATTAGATAGTGATGATGTTACGAGTATTATTAGAAAATTATTAAAAGATAAAGGATATAATCCTAAAGATTATTCTCCTTCATATATTAAAAATAGAATTAGCTTTATTAAAAATGAAATGTTAAATGATAGGGAAATTGATGCTTTTTTTAATACTCCTGCGGAGAAAGTAGCGAAAGATATCTATTATGCTTATTTAGATAAATTAGCTTTAAATAATTCAGTTGATTTTGATGATTTATTACGTCTGCCCGTGGAGCTTTTCTTAAAACATCCGGACATATTAGAACATTATCAAGATAAATTTAAATATATATTAATTGATGAATATCAAGATACTAATGAAGTACAATATAAACTAAGTAAATTATTAGCAAGAAAGCATCAAAATATTTTTGTAGTTGGTGATTCCAATCAAGCCATTTATGCTTTCCGTGGGTCTAATTATAAAAATATTTTAAACTTTGAAAAAGATTATAAAAATGCTAAAGTTATTACTTTAAATCAAAATTATCGAAGTACTGAAACTATTTTAAATGCTGCTAATTCCGTAATTAAAAATAATAAAGAGCGTAAAGATTTTGAACTTTTTAGTGATTTAGGTAAAGGATTAAATATTAAGTATACGCGAGCTTATGATGAAAAACATGAAATAAAACAAGTAATAGATTATATTAAAGAGTTATTAAATGAAGGGTTTAGTTATAGTGATATAGGGGTTTTATATCGTACTAATGGGCAAGCCAGAATAGTAGAAGAACAGTTCTTAGCGCAAAATATTCCTTATAAAGTAGTAGGAAGTTATTATTTTTATGCCCGAAAAGAAATTAAAGATTTACTCGCTTATTTACGTTTAATTTTAAATCATAATGACGAGATAAGTTTAAGAAGAGCTATTAATGTTCCTAAAAGAGGTATAGGACAAAAAACAATTTTAGCTTTAGAAGAAAAAGCCCAAGAAGAAAATGTTTCAATGTTTGAAGCAATAAGTAAAGGTAAAGAATTAGAGTTTAAAAATTTGATTTTAAAGTTAGCTAAAGAAAGTGAAAATGTTTCTTTAACTGAATTAATTGATTTAATTTTAGAACAAAGTGGTATGCAAAAAGAGTTAGTTTCTACTCCTACTTTAGAAAATGAATTACGTTTGGAAAACTTAATGGAATTTAAAAGTATAACAGCTTCTTTTGAAGAGCAAACCGGTAATGTTAATTTAGGAGACTTTTTAGAAGAAATAAGTCTAGTTGCCGATATTTCTGAGCATAAACAAGCCGGGGATGAAGTCACATTAATGACTATTCATAGTGCCAAAGGCTTAGAGTTTGAAGTAGTTTTTTTAGTAGGAATGGAAGAAAATATCTTTCCTCATGTTAATAGTATGTTAGAGCCAGGTGGTCTGGAGGAGGAAAGACGTCTTTGTTATGTGGGAATTACCAGAGCTAAACAAAGATTATATATTTCTAATGCTAAAAGAAGGATGCTTTATGGTAAAGATAGTATGAATATGCCTAGCCGTTTTATTAAAGAAATAGATAAAAAATTAATTGATGAAGATAAAACAATTACTTTAGAAGTTAAAGAAAAACTAAATAAAAGTTCTTTATATAATAATGCGCAAATAGATTATAAGGCTGGAGATGTAGTAATGCATACTATATATGGTCGTGGAGTGGTAGTTGAGGTAAGAGAAAATATTTTAACTATTGCTTTTGCTAAAAATTTTGGTATTAAAAAACTACTTAAAAATCATAAAAGTTTAAAGAAAATGAGTTAATGAGATAAAATTGAACAAAAATATAAATCGTGATATTATTTATAAGTAGGATATAAAACGAGGTGATAACATGAAAGAGAAAATTCAGCAGTTAGTAGATACTTTAAATAAGGCTAATGTAGAATATTACATGAATGATAATCCTTTTTTATCCGATAATGAATACGATAGTTTATTAAATGAACTAATTAAATTAGAACAAGAAAATCCGGATTTAATTTTACCAGACTCACCGACTCAAAAGGTAGCTACTCAAGTTATTTCCGAATTTAAAAAAGTAACTCACGATACGCCAATGTTTAGCTTATCAAATGTTTTTAATGAGGTGGAAGTGCGTGATTTTACTAATAAGATTAGTAAAGAATTTCCTAATTGTGAATATGTTTGTGAGTTAAAAATGGATGGCCTAGCTGTATCTTTAAATTATGAAAAAGGAATTTTTAAAAGAGCAGCAACTAGAGGCGATGGAATTATAGGGGAAGATATTACCCATAATGTTAAAATGATTAAAACTTTGCCACTAAAACTGAAAGAGCCCATTGATTTAGAAGTACGTGGCGAAATATTTATGAGCAAAAAAAGTTTTAATGAATGTAATAAAAAAAGGGAAGAAGAAGGATTACCTTTATTTCAAAATCCCCGTAATGCCGCGGCCGGTAGTATAAGACAGTTAGATAGCAAAATTGCCAAGGAAAGAGATTTAGATATTTATTTATATCATATTCCTAATACGCCTTTAGCTACTCACTATGAAACTATGCAATATATTAAAAAATTAGGGCTACCTATTAATCCTAATTTAGCTTTGGCAACTTCTACTAGTGGTATTTTAGATTATATTGCAAACTGGACAGAGAAAAGAGCTTCTTTGCCATATGAAATTGATGGTATAGTTATTAAAGTTAATAATATTGGAATGCAAAGAGAACTTGGTTCAACGGCTAAATATCCTAGGTGGGCTACGGCTTATAAATTCCCAGCGGAAGAAGTTATTACTAAATTAACTGATATTATTTTTACGGTAGGAAGAACAGGGCAAATTACGCCGAATGCTGTTTTAGAACCTATTAAAGTGGCAGGGAGTACTGTTAAAAGAGCTACTTTACATAATTTAGAATTTATTAAAGCTAAAGATTTAAAGATTGGTGATTATGTATATTTACATAAAGCAGGAGATGTTATTCCGGAAGTAGTAGGCCCTGTTATTAATCGGCGCTGTGGACAAGAAAAAGCTTTAGAAATGATTAAAGAGTGCCCAATATGTCATACTCCTTTAGTAAAATCAGCTAGTGAAATTGATTATTTTTGTCCTAATGAAGCTTGTCCTGCGCGTAATGTGGAAAGTTTAATTCATTTTGTTTCGCGTAATGCTATGAATATTGAAGGCTTAGGAGAAAGCATAATGGAAGATTTCTATAATATGAAAATTATTCAAAGTTTTCCTGATATATATCATTTAAAAAATAAGAAACAAGAATTGATAGAACTAGAAGGTTTTGGAATTAAAAGTGTGGAAAATCTTCTTATATCAATTGAAAATAGTAAACATAATTCTTTAGAACGTCTTCTTTTTGCTTTAGGTATTCCGGGTATAGGGGAGAAAAATGCGAGAATTTTAGCTAAAAAATACGAAGATATTGATGATTTAAAGAATGCTAGTGAAGAAGAATTACAAAATATTCCTGATATAGGAGGGATATTAGCTAAAAATATTTGTCAATTTTTTGATAACCCTGCTAATCGTATAGTCATTAGTCAATTGCAAAGCTTAGGAGTAAATACTGAGTATTTAGGTCCTAAAGTTATAGAAAACGAAATGTTTAGTAATAAGAAATTTGTCTTAACAGGCACTTTATCTTTTATTAAAAGAGATGAACTTAAAAAAATTATTGAAAAATATAACGGAATTGTCTCTGGTTCAGTTAGTGCTAAAACCGATGTCGTTATTGTTGGACAGGATGCGGGAAGCAAATATGATAAAGCAGTTTCTTTAAATATTGAAATATGGGATGAAGAAAAAATAAAAGATATTTTAACAGATTTAAACGAGATATAATAACTTCTTTAAAGGAGTTATTTTTTCATAAAGTAATTGTAAATTGCTAAATAAAATAAGATATAGTATAATTATGTTCAGAAAAAGAGGTTATTTTATATGAAACAATTCTATAAGGAAAATAGAGTATTTTCTATATTGATGTTAATCGTAGCAATTTGTGTAATATTGATTATAGGGGTTATGTTAAAATATTTTTTCTTCGGTAATAGTTCCAATCCTTATGGGGACCGTTTGAAAGATGAAAAAAAATATAAAATTAGTGATACGGAAAAGAAGGAAATTGCCTCTAATTTAGAAACTGATGAAGCAATTAAAAAAGCAAGTGTACGAGTAAGTGTACGAACAATTTATGTTAACATTGAATTTAATCCTGGTATTTCTTTAATGGAAGCCGAAAGTAAAGCCGTAACTGTTTTAGAAAAATTTAGTGAAAAACAAATGGGTTATTACGACATTGAATTTATTCTAGAATGTGAAGGTAACGACCAAGCAGAAGGCTTTACGATAATGGGTGCAAAAAATGTTAATGGTACAAATATCGTATGGAATAATAATACCCCAGTGTCTGTAGAACAGTGAGGAATAAAAAATGAAAAAAAATAAAAAGATTATAATAGGTTTTATAGCTATTTTAGTTGTAGCAATTAGTGCCACTTTAGTAATAATTAATTTATTAAAAGATGATAACCGTTTAAGTGTTATTGAAAAACAATGGATAAATAATAACAATAAAATTGTTTTTAATATAGGTGTTAAAAATAATGTTAATGTCTTTGGTAATGATGGAACGGGGATTTTCTATGATTTTATCGAAGATTTCTCTAATGAATATAACTTAACGATAAATCCTATTCCTTATACTACTGATAAATCATCTGAAGCTATATATTTTCGCGTTACAAATAAAATAGATGATAAAGATTTAGTTTTATATCAAGACCATTATGTAGTAGTAGGTAAAAATAATACATCCTTTAATAATATAGCTGATTTAGCTAATCGTAAGATAGGTATATTAGATAGTGACTTATCATTAATTAGTAATTATTTACAAGATGTTAATGATATAACTTTTACTCAGTATGATGATAAAGAAAAATTAATTAATGAATTTGATGCTAAAGAAAAAATCGATTATATTCTAGTTCCTTTAAATGAATATTTAGATACTGTTTTAGAGTCTAATAATTTTATTAATTTACATATTTCTGATATTCCTATATATTATACTTTATATGAAAATGGTAATGATGATACTTTTCAATCTATTATAAAAAAATATTATAATACATGGCATGAAAATAATTTTACTAATGCTTATGATAAAGATTTATATGACTTTTTCTGTGATAAATTAGAAATAACAGAAGAACAAAAAGATAAATTACATAATCGTACATATAATTATGGCTTTATTGAAAATAGACCATATGAGACATTGTCTGGTTCTAATTATGGAGGCATTATTAGTGTATATTTAGATAAATTTAAGAATTTCAGTAATATAGATATTAAATATACTAGATATAAAAATAAAAATAGTTTAATTAGAGCAATAAATAAAAAAGATATTGATTTATATTTTAACTATTTTAATATCACTAGTGATTTTGAAAATTTAAGGACATTATTAAATTTATCTTATGTTGTTATAATGCCAGAAAGTAATGAAACAGTTGTAAACTCTTTAAGAAGTTTGGAAGATAAAAAAATATATGCTTTAGAAAATAGTAATTTATTAGAATATTTAGCTACTTTAGATTATCTAAATGTTAATACTTATAAAGATAATAAAGAGTTAAAAAAGATTGCTAAAAAAGATAATATTATTATCTTAGATAAAAATACTTATGATTATTATCATCAAGATATATTAAAAAATTATCAAGCAAGATATATGGGAGATATAAGTGCATCTTATAATTTTAGTAGTAATGCTCCAGAAACATTTAATAAATTATTTATTAATTATATAAATTTTTTAGATGCTAAGCAAATTACTAATGAAGGAGTTTATAATAATAAATTAATTGTTCAAAGTGGAACTATTTTAGGAAGAATAGCAACTTATATTTTATATATTATCTTTGCAGGAATAATTATTGGTTTAATTGTATTTAAATCAACTCGTAAAATAAAAATAGCTAAGAGAATAAAAAAAGAAGATAAAATGCGTTTTATCGACCAGTTAACTTCTTTAAAAAATCGTAATTATTTAAATGAAAATATTTCTGCTTGGAATAAGAATACTATTTATCCACAGACAACTTTAATAATTGATTTAAATAAAGTCCAATATATTAATGATACGTATGGTTATGAACAAGGCGATAAACAAATTCAAGCAGCGGCTAATATTTTAATTAAATTACAACTAGATAATACTGATATTATTCGTACTGATGGTACAGAGTTCTTAGTTTATTTTGTCGGTCATTCTGAAAAACAAATTGCGGCTTTCATGCGTAAGCTAACAAAAGAATTTAAAAAATTACCATATGAGTATGGGGTTGTTATGGCTTATAGTACTATTAATGATGATGTTAAATTACTAGAAGATGCTATTAATGAAGCAACATTAGCTGTTAAAGAACAAAAAAGTGAAAAAGATGTGAGCTCAGATGAAGAAAAGATTTAAAACTTTTTTAAAGAAGTTTATAAAGACCATTAGAAGACCAGAAATGTCAATATTACCAGGACAGTTGGCCTTCTTCTTTGTCTTATCTGTAGTACCTATTGTAACTCTTATTAGTTATTTTTCTTCTTATGTTCATGTTTCAATTGATTTTGTTTCTAATTTTTTAGCTAAAGCTTTTTCACAAGATATCGCTAATTTATTAAGACCTATGATTAGCGGAAATACTTTAGGTTGGAAATTTTTTATTTCATTATTAATTGGTTTTATTATTGCTTCCAATGGAGCAGATAGTATAATAGTAACTTCCAATGCTATTGATGGAACTCCTAATACTAATTATTTTAGACGAAGATTAAAAGCTATTGTAATGACAATGTTTATGGTAGTTTTATTTGTGTTTATTTTATTAGTACCAGTTTTTGGTAATAAAATAATTGAAATGTTTAGATATGTAGATTTAGACCCAACTATTACCTTAAGAATAGAACAAGTTATTAGGTTTTTAAAAGGACCAATATCCTGGTTTGTAATATTTATGTTTATTAAAATTATTTATACTATGGCACCTGATAGAAGAATACCAAGTAGTTATACAACGTATGGCGCTGTATTTACTTCTGTATTATGGATTATTATAACTTTCATTTATTCTTTTTATATAACTCATTTTGCTAGATATGACTTATTTTATGGTAGCCTAGCCAATTTAGTGGTATTAATGTTATGGGTTTATTTACTGGCTTATGTTTTTGTGGTTGGTATGTGTTTAAATTATCATAATGAAGAAGAAAAATTGGAAAAAACAGGGAAAATAAATTTAAAATAATTATTTATACTATTAAAGTACACGCAAGTATTATTCGTGTGCCTTGCCCTAAATATTAGCTTAATATTTTAAGGTATTAAAGATATTTAGGAATAATACTTAGGAAGAAAATTATTTCTTCTTTTTTAGTTCTTGAATATGTTTAAATACTTTGTTAAAATATGATATATAAGGTAGGTAAAAGTTATGAAAAAAAATGAAAAGATTATTATTTTTATCTCGGTAATATGTATGGTTGGTTTTTTACTTTTTGCAACTACCTATGCCTTTTTTTCTTATAATAAAAAGCAAGATGAAGAAAACGTATATAAAACCGGGTGTTATAATATAGTCTATGATGAAACAAGGACTGGAGTAACAGTTGAAAATGCTTTTCCTGTAAGCGATGAAAATGCTAAAGCAAGAGCAAAAAGTGGTAAGCTAACTCCCTATGAATTAAAGATTACTAATAATTGCAAAGCTAATATGAGCTACAATGTTATTTTAAATGTATTGAATGGCAGTACTACTTCAAACGACTATATAAGAGTTGGTCTTCGCTCCGCGACTAATGATACAGCTATAAGTAGTATTGATTATGAAGCTAAGGGCTTAAAAGCAGGCTCATCTGATAGTTTAGCAGAAGCTACACCAAATATAACAGAAAGCAATAAAGCATACATTCTAAAAAGTGAAACTTTAAATTCTGGAGAAAGCATTACTTATCAGTTTGTTAGTTGGATGTCTTCAACAGTTGTAGACGGTCAAGGAGAAAATACCCAATTTCTAAATAAGATTAGTGTAGATGTTACATAAATTTAATTAATTATGTTGACTAAATAAATAAAAAAAGTATATAATAAAAATGTAAGTGCTACACATGGCATCTACAGAGGTATAGACACCCACTAAAAGATTACTCTTTTAGTAAGGTGCCTTTTTTATTTTAAATTATCTTTTAAAATAATTAAAAGTTTTATTATGATAATTTCATGCAGTACAATTACAATGTTCATCATAACCAGATCACTACCTTTCCAACCATACCCCCTTTAAAAGAGCTATGCCTGACAAAGATGAAAAATGGTAGACACCTTAGGTAACACTTAAGAAATTATTATAAAGAGAAGTTATAGAAAAAGGAAGAAAAACCGTTCGACAAAATCTGCGACTTTTCTTTTTTTATGTCCGCTATTTTGACAATCCGCAAACTCAGTGGCAGAAAACAAGTGTTGACAACGATACTCGGGGGGGGGGTATAATTGGAATAGAGAATATATCAAGGAGGTCAAAATAATAATGAAGAACAATAAAAAAATGATAATAGGAATACTGCTCACTTCACTACTAATATCAGTAGCAACATTTAGCTATGCTTTATGGGAAAGGTATTTTACTCAGTCTAGTGAGAATACAACCACAACAGCAAATTGTTTTAATGTTACATATACTGGTGGTAATGCAGTGACACTAACAGGAGTAGTACCGCAAACAGATGAAGAAGGAATGCAAAATACGAAACCATATGAAGTAACAATAAAAAATAATTGTGCAAATACAGTAGCATATAATGTCGTATTGAATAAAAGTAAAAGCTCTAATCTAGATGATAATCATGTCAAAGTAACAACAGGGGCAG
>CANQNZ010000019.1 GCA_947625365.1 uncultured Bacilli bacterium
AATGGTTCATTATCTCAAGCGACTATATGTGCAGGTTGTCTTTCCTTAATGGCCGCCGGTGTACCAATTAAAGCTCCCGTTGCGGGAATTGCTATGGGCCTTGTAACAAGAGGCAAAAAATATACTATTTTAACTGATATTCAAGGGCTTGAGGACCATATGGGAGATATGGACTTTAAAGTTGCGGGTACTAGAGAAGGTATATGTGCTTTGCAAATGGATATAAAAATAAAAGGGGTAACCAAAAATATTTTAAAAGAAGCTCTTGCTCAAGCGAAAAAAGCTCGTATGGAAATATTAGATGTTATGGAAAATTGTATAGATAAACCTCGTAAAGAGCTTAGCCCTTACGCTCCAAAAATTGCTACCTTTAATATAGACCCAGAGAAAATTAAAGATGTTATTGGTCGTGGGGGAGAAATGATAACAAAAATCATTTTAGAGGCTAGTAATGTTAAAACGGTTAATGATAAAGATGCAGTTAAGGTAGACCTTGAAGATGACGGAAGAGTTATTATTTATCATACCGATGAAGAAATTATAAATAAAACAAAAGAAATGATAGAAGCAGTTGTTAGAGAAGTTGAAGAAGGAGCCATTTATACTGGTAAAGTAGTTAAAGTAGAAGACTTTGGTTGCTTTGTCGAATTATGGCCTGGATGTGAAGGTTTAGTACATGTTTCTCAGCTTGATAACAAACGAGTTGAACATCCAAAAGACCTTGTCAAAGTCGGTGATGAAATTAGGGTTAAAGCTCTAGGCTATGATAATCGTGGTCGTTTAAATCTTTCTCGCAAAGAAACTTTACCTATCCCTGCTAAAAAAAGCGAGAAATCTAGCAAAAGAAAGTAGTTTAGCTACTTTTTTATTTGCTTAAAACATAATATTTAATGGTGATATCATGAATTTTAAAAATAAAGTTATTATCTTTTTAAGTTATGTTTTATGTGTAATATTGGCTGCTAATATATTAGTTATATCTGCTACTAATTTATCTTCTAAAGTGGCTGCTTATATTTTTGTTAGCGTAGTTTTACTTTTTCTTTTTATTAAAATTATAAACTTTTTAGACGAAAGAAAAACTTTAGGTAAAGTAGTAACTCGCCGGCAGTTTAATCTTCTTTTAGATAAATATCATAAACAAAATAAAAGTTATAAAATATATCATTTAAAGCTTAAAGACAAAAATGAAAATTTAAAAAATTATTTAATTAGATGTTTTTGTAAAAAAGGCCAAGCTATATTTGCTGAAGCTTTAGACAGTGTATATATTTTAACTGGTGATGATATTTTCCTAGATTTAGATAAAACTATATTTATAAATACTACCAAAATCAATTTAAAAGAAAATGTCAAATTATATGTAAATAATGACGAATATTTGTGAAAAATGTAAATAACAAGAGAAATTATTGAAAGTTAAAAAACAATTTGCTATAATGTTTTTAGAATAGCGAGGGATTTTTATGCCAGATAAAGTTAAAGCAACAAATGAAGCCGGAGAAAGTGTGGAAATCGAGGTTTTGGCGGCATTTACTATACCAGATTTTAGTAGAAATTATGTAATTTATTCTTATAATGAAACGGACCCTAATGGTTTAGCTAAATTGCATGTTTCTCAGTTAACAGAACAAGATGGTAAGTATACTCTTGCTAATATAGAAACTGATGATGAATGGACACGCATTAAAAATGTTATGCGTGAAATGATTACTGGAGGTAATGCATAATGCCAGCATATAATTATATTGAATTTAATCCAAATATTCCTACTGTTATAACAGGCGATAAAATTATTGCTTTACAACAAAGTGGAAAAGATAAAATCAGACCAGGTTATGCCAATTTTTTAGCATCTAAATCGGCTGCACCTGCTGCTCCTGCTTCACCAGCTTTAGAAGAAGTAGAGAGCTTAGATTTAAATGCCCCAGCAAATGTAACTCCTGTAATTAATGGGGCTGATTTTCAGCAGCCTCCTGCTGAGTTAGACCCTAAAACTCCACTTGAAACAGCGATGGTTGAGCCATTTAACGTTGATACGGCCGCCCCAGTGCAAACACCGGTTACTCAGCCACCAGTTGATGCAGTGCCAAGTGTTCCTGCAGAAGCACCAGTGGTTTCTGCTCCTTCTAATAATCAAAAAATTTCGGCAGTTGAATTTGTTAGTCAAGTTGATAAATTAGTCGACATGGCTGATTTTGATGAAGCAAGTAAAAATTTAATCCGTAATCATATTAGGGGGGATGTTGCTACGGCATCAATAGTTAATGACCTTAATACTTTAAAATTAGAAATATTTGATGTTTCCAAACAAGTGCAAACAGTTAGGTCTAATATAGCTCCTGCGCCTAGTCAAGCTCCGCAAGCAAATGCCCAAGAAGGACCAACTTTAAATTATAGTCAAGCCGCTTAAGCATAATAGCTTAAGTTTTTTCATATATTTAAATATGAAAAGTGATATAGAATATTTTTATAATTTAAAAATCGCTAAATTAAATAGTAATTCCCATTATTATTTTTTTGAATACAATTATTCTACTTATTATTTTACTTCTTTTACTAGACCCATTGAAGATTTAACTGATTTAATAAGAGTAAGCGAAGAGTTAAGAAATAGAAATATTAATTGTCATGAATTTATCTATAATAAAGATGGGAAAATAGTTACGGTAATTGATGATGTAAAATATATAATGTTAAAAATTAATGTTGATATTAATACGGAAATAGATTTAATTGATATTTATAAAATGCAAAATAGTTTAACCTTAAATGCGGAGAAAAGTAAATTATATCGTAATAATTGGGGTGAATTATGGAGTGAAAAAATTGATTATTTTGAATATCAAATACATGAAATAGGTAAAGATAAAGAACTTATTTTAAACTCCTTTAGTTATTATGTTGGCCTTGCTGAAAATGCAATTAGTTATGTTAATAATACTAATGAAAATTATCCTAAAAATTTCACTCTAACTTTAAGTCATAAAAGAATTTTTTATCCTAACACAGCATTAAATTATTATAATCCTTTATCTTATATTTTTGACCTGCGGGTGCGAGATATCGCCGAATATTTAAAAAGTGCTTTTTTTCATAAAGAAAATGTCATGTTTGAATTTACTAATTATTTAGAAAATAATAAGCTTACTGATTATGAATATCGCATGCTGTATGCTAGATTATTATATCCTTCCTATTATTTTGATTTATATCAACAAATAATGGACGATAATTTAGAGGAAGATAGTTTAGTTGAAATAATTTCTTTAGTTAATGAATATGAAATATTTTTAAAAGAAGCTTACATATTAATAAGTAAATATGCTTTAATAGAGCAGGTAGATTGGCTCATGAAAAAAGATGTTAGCACTCTTTAACATCTTTAATTTCTGGCATACTATCTTGCAGCATTGAAAGGACGACGTTAGAAATAGTCGCATTACGGTGAGCACAGCCGCTACATGCGCCAGCTAATTTTACGTAAACTACATTGTCTTCGTATTTAACAAATTCAATATCGCCGCCATCACTATTTAAATAGGGCTTTAATTCATCTATTACTTCTTTAATTTTACTTTCCATTTTCCATCACCGCTTTTATTATACTGGAAATAAAAAGTAAAATCTATAATTAAATAAACAATTTAGAAACTCTTTTTGTTATAATAAAAGTGAATAGGTGATTTTATGTATAAAATAGGTGATACTGTTAAAGGAAGAATAACAGGCATTCAAAATTATGGCATATTCGTTTCCTTAGACGATAATTATACTGGTTTAATTCATATTTCTGAAATATCAAATGCTTTTGTTAAAAATATAGAAGATTATATAAATCCTAATGAATTAATTGAGGCTCGAGTTATTGAAATTGATAAAGAGCATAAGCATTTAAAACTTTCTATTAAAGAGTTTAACAGTAGTAATGATTTTTATAATTCCAAAAAAGGGTTTAAATCTTTAAAAGAAAATCTAAAACCATGGATGGATGAAAAATTAGCGGAGATTAACAGTAAGTAATTCTCCGCTATATTAATTTGGCATGAATAACAATTCGCGTAGTACCTTGTTGGTCGGCACAGGTAGTTAAAGTTAAGATTTTATCTTCATTAGTAACATCAACCCCAAAATCATAAATACTTCTAGATTTAACTTCATTTAAGAATTTTGTGTAATTTTGCGGATATACATAGTTATTAACAATGTAATCAAAATCTGGAGTGGTAACATAGATAGCAAAAATCTTATAACGTAATTGAGCATGAAGAGTATTAAAACTAATAATTTGATTAGCTTCATTTTTATACCATTTTTCCTTTAAAGCATTTTTTAAAGTGCCAAACATGGTACCATTATGGCCATAAATAATCGTATTATCATTTATATCATCAATACTATTACGATAGTCCATATAAACCCAACCGTTAAAATTTTTCTTTTTATAAAAATTACGGTCTAGATAATAAGTATTATTATCAGTTTGAACCACCGGATAGTTAACATTAGTATTATTAACTTTTATCCATCCTACCGTATCACTATTAATAGATAATAACTTATCGAAATCTTCTGTTAAGGTTTCTATAACTTCCTTTTGCGCCCCTTCATCTTTCTTTTGGTCTTCTGATGGAGAAGTATCAACATCATTAATTAAATTAACCATATCATAAACATCTTCTACATCATCTTTTGATTTATAATCATAATAAACTTTAAAACCTAATCCGGCCATTAAAGTAATAATCATAATTAAAGCACACATTTTTAGATTAGTAAAAGAAAGTTGCTTCATAAAATTCTTATTAATATATTCTTTAGAATAAATAATTTGGAAAGAATAACTTAACTTTTTAATTTTACCTTTATTAATATATTTTGCTAACTCCTCTAAAGCATTATTATCTTTATCTTGCTGATAAATTTTAAATTTTATCTTTTTAATATTAACATCATCAAGAATAGTTATTAATTTTGCCACAAGTTCTTTTTTATAATAATATAAATAAATGACTGATAAATACTTATTGATAGCTAAGAATGTTTTCAAATCATTAATATCATCATTATTCATATCATGGTCGATAATAATAGATTTAGCATAATATATATCAGCGTAATTATTAAATTTATTATCTAACATGAAATTACTTAAATAAAATTCTTCACTATATAAAGTAACATCTAAATTACTATTATCTAATTTTTCTAACATAAATAGGGGAATGCTATAGCATTTAAATTTTTTAAGTTGTTTTAATTTTATTATCTTTAAACAATCTTCATAGGTAAGAACTGTTTTATCTCGCACTTCAAAACTGGTAATTTTTGGCAATTTAGTAATTAATTCTAAAGCTAAGTCAAACAGTTCATAACTAGTTATAGTAATACCAGTAATACCTTTTTTATTTATAATATCATTTAAAAATTTTAAAACTAAATCTTTATTTTTTAAAATATATTTAAAAGTAAAAACTAGTTCTTCTAAATTTATTTTAGAAGTTATCATAGTTAGGTCAGTATCTATTTTTTCTTGCTGTTTAAAAGAAAAAATTAAAGTCTTTTTATATGTTTGAATTTTTATTACTTTCACTTTAACCAACCTTTCCTATGTTAAATAATAGCACAAAACGTATTAAATTTAAATACATTTACAAATTTAGACAAAATTTTTAAGAATTATGTAGTTTGCTGTTGCATATTTGGAAAAAAGTGGTTTATAATAATACCAGAATATAGGAGAGGATTATAATATGAAAAAAATGTTAAAAAGACATGGAAAAAAGATTAGTGTCATGTTACTAGCAATTGCTTTAATGATTAGTCCTTTATTACCAATTGTTAAAGCTGCAAATGATGATGAATGTAAAATTACCTATCATTACTATTTCCTAGAAGCTGAAAATGGCTGGATTGATTCAAAATATACAGCTAAGTCAGAAGGAGATATTGAGGTAGGTACAAATTGGCAGGAAAGTTCTGGTACTAAGGATGATAACAATAATGTAACTGTAACTCGCCGTGATTATACAAGTCAATATGCTGTTCATTTTGGAATTACTACTGATTTATATGAAGATTCTAGCATAATTAAAGACTCTAATTCAGCACCTTATATTAAAGTTAAGGATCAAAGTCATTCCTATGGCAATGCTATTACGGTAGCAATGGGTGAAGAAGGTTTTGACCATAGTACTAAAAAAACCTATGCTAAAAACAATAACATGAATATGGTAAGTGAAGCTGAATTTTATAACTATCAAATACCAGATGGATATACTAGAGTTAAAAGCGAAGAAAAAGCTTGGGATGATGATGACTGGTATACAGTTATTCAAATGTATGTAGATGGTATTAAAGTTGCTGATAAAGGAACTTTAAGTGCTAAAGATTTAGTTCATAACGATGGTGATGATTATTATTTTGTTCACTTTGGTTGGCGAAATACTTCATCAGGAGATAATAAATATTTTTCTGGAACAAATGTAGGAGATTTAGATTTAAAGAACTCTGATACAACTGGAACTTTAACATCAATGTTTGCTTCATGGGCTGCAAATAGTGAAATTGCTAAGTCTGTAAAAAATAGTTCAGTAGTTCAAAGCGAAGTAAGCAAATTAAAAGCTGCATCATTTGATGTACCTACAACAATCGGAATTCAAAATAGTGCTGATTTAGGAAATCCTGATTTAAATAGCATTGCAACTGCAACAATTAGAAGAGAATATGGTAACCTAGATAAAAGTAAAATTACATTCTGGGAAACTGAAGCTAATCCGGAAAAAATAGATAGAAGTAAAGCTCCAGGAGGAACTGAAGGTTTAGGAAATTCTGCAATAACAATTAGTGATACATATCATTGGTATTTCTTCCCTAAAAAATTAGATGTAACATTTACGGCTCCTGCTGATGTATGTGCAGTAGATACTTCTATTCCTGGGGATGAACCTGGTTCTGGTGAAACTAATCAAAAATATGGCGTTGTATCATATGCTATAATTGGTACTTTATTAGTAGGTGCTGCTAGTGCATATATCTACGCTAGAAAAAATAACAAATTTAATAGACTTTAATAATTAAGAAGCTTGATTACAAGCTTCTTTTACATTTCATTATTACTTTTAATAAATTCACGGAGTATTTTAGTTAATGCTCTTTTTTCAATGCGTGAAACATAACTACGTGAGATATTTAATTCTTTAGCTATTTCTTTTTGAGTTTTTTCTTTAATATTATTTAGACCATATCTTTTAATTATTATTTCTTTTTCCCGAGGCGATAATGTCTGCAGGTATTTGGTTAATAAGGCAATATTATTTTTATTATGTAATTCGGTAATCATATCTACTTGGTTATCTTTAATAATATCAATTAAATTAATTTCGTTACCATCTTTATCATAGCCTATAGAATCGTTTAAACTAACAGTATTATCATTTTTTTTATTAGAACGAAAGAACATTAAAACTTCATTTTCTATGCACCTAGCACAGTAAGTTGTTATTTTAGTTTTATGATTATTTTTATAACTGTCTATGCCTTTAATTAAACCAATAGTACCGATACTTATTAAATCATCATTATCAGTGTTTTTACTTTCAAATTTCTTAACAATATGAGCAACTAATCTTAAATTATGTTCTATTAATTTATTTCGGGCATTTTTATTACCTTTAAGCATTAAATTGATATATTTTTCTTCATCTTCTTTGGATAAAGGGTCAGGAAAAACATTATTAGAATAACTTCCTGTAAAAAAGAGTAAACTTTTAAATAAGTGTAATAAATTTAAAAACATAATTCACTTCCTTAATATATTTTATTTAGAAAGAAAAAAACTATGATTTTTAAGTGGTATTTTGCCATATATTTTGGAAATATGTTATAATTTAATTGTTAAGTGGGTGGGGAAATGAAGAAATATAAAATTCAATTAAAATTATTCTTTATTTTAATATTTATCTTATATTTTTTACCAATAAATGGTTTTATGTTTAAAAAACTAGATGTGGCTAATTTGTTATTTGTTATTTATCCCATTGCTTTTTTTCTAACATCTACCATTGAAAGTCGCCATTCCGGAAATTTTTATGTTTTCCCTATAGCTACTTCAATCTTTTATATTCCCCTGGCATTTACTGTTTTTGAAGTAAATTATCTACCTTGTTATTTTCTTTATATTTTTATTGCTCTACTAGGAGGTTTATTTGGCCTTTGGTGTCATAATAATGAAGATTTAAGAAAATCTTTTAAAAAAGCAGTTGGTATAATTAGTGTTATAAGTATTATATTTATTATTTTATTTAATTTAATTTATATTATTATGGATAAATGTATTAATTACTATTGCACAATCGAAGATTTTATTAATGCTAGCACTATTCAAACGCTTATAACTATTGGTTTATTAGTTATATTAGCAATTTATTGTTTTAAGAAAAAGAAGAAAAAAGATTAGGTGATTTAAATGATAGAAAAACAATTAGAAGATATATTACAAGAGATTTTTAAAAGCTGTAATTATGAAATAGATAAAATAACCGTAAGTGTATCTAATCGCCCAGATTTAGGTGATTATCAATGTAATGATATATTTCGATTAAGTAAAATGTTAGGTAAAAATCCTTTAGAGATTGGTAAAGAAATAGAAGAATGTCAATTGCCTATAGTTAAGGATACTTTTAAAAAATTAGAATTTGTTAAACCGGGTTTTATTAATATGACATTAAGCGATAAATTTATTAATGAAAATCTAAAGAAGATTAGTGCTTCGCCAAAATTTGGCGTTACGGAACAAGCTTTAGAAACTTATGTTATAGACTATGGTGGAGCCAATGTAGCTAAACCTTTACACGTAGGGCATATGCGTCCGGCGATTGTGGGGGAGTCTATTAAAAGAATTATTAATTTTATGGGCCATAAAGTTATTGCCGATATACATTTAGGAGATTATGGTTTGCAAATAGGACAAGTAATATATGGACTAAAAAAAGAACATATTGCTCTAGAAGAAATTAATGTCAATATTTTAAATCGTTTATATCCGCAGATTAGTAATCTTTGTAAGGAAGATGATGATGTAAAAGATATGTGCGCCACTATAACAAAAGAGTTGCAAGATGGCAATCAAGAATATAAAAAATATTGGCAAAAAATCCTCGAGGTATCTATTGCTGATATGAAAAAATTATATGACTTTTTAGATGTTCATTTTGATTTATGGTATGGAGAAAGCGATGCATATGCTTACTTGCCAGCTGTTAAAAATATGTTAGAAAGTCAAAATTTATTAGTTAAAAGCGAAGGAGCTTTAGTCGTAGATGTAAAAAAAGATGATGATAAAAAAGAGGTTCCTCCTTTATTATTTCAAAAAAGCAATGGGGCGTATCTATATGCTTCTACTGATTTAGGAACAATTTATCAAAGATGGCAAGATTTTAAACCTAATCATATTTTATATGTTGTGGATAATAGACAAGAAATGCACTTTGAACAAGTCTTTAGAGTAACAGATAAAATGGGTATGTTAGCTTATAAAAATTTAGAATTTTTAGGGCACGGAACAGTTAATGGGGAAGATGGCAAACCTTATAAAACTCGTAATGGTGATGCCCCTGGGTTACAAGAACTATTTAAACAGGCTAAAGAAATATTTATTGCGAAAAAAAGTGAAAACGAAAATATGAGTGAAGAAGATACGCGAAAAATAGTAAATGCGATTTTAAAGTTTGCAGATTTACAGAATTCGCGCGAAAAAGATTATATTTTTGATTTAAATAAATTTTCAGATGTTACTGGCAAAACCGGGCCTTATATTTTATATACTTATTTAAGAGTAAATAAAATAATTAAAAGTCTGAAATTAACTGATTTAGATTTAAATGCACAAATATATAATGACGTAGATAGATTATTACGTTTAAAAATATTAGAAGTACCAAAGGTGTTAGAAAGTGCTTATCAGGAACGCAAACCCTCATACATTGCTGATTATTTATATAACCTAGCGGTATGTGCTAATTCCTTTTATAGCTATAATCATTTAATGACTTTAGAAGATAAAGAAAAGCAAAAAAATTGGGTGTATGTCCTTACTCTTATGAATAGAATAATAAAAGAATTGTTATATTTATTAGCTATTGAAATACCTAGTAAAATGTAAAAATAAATTAAGCAGGAGGTTAAGATGAAAGAAGTTGTAGTAATTAATGGGACAGGGGGAAGTGGTAAAGATACTTTTGTCTCTTATGTTTCCAGGTTAGTTAGGGTTGATAATTGTGACTCAGTTGGTAGAGTTAAAGAGATAGCTCGTATGATTGGTTGGAATGGCGTAAGTAAAAGTGAAAAAGACCGCAAGTTTTTAAGCGATTTAAAAAGATTAACAACCTTATATAATGACATGTCATTTACCGAAATTAAAAAGGGCATTGAATTTTTTGAAAATCGTTATGATAAAGATATTATGTTTATTCATATTAGAGAACCGGAAGAAATAGCTAAAGTTATAGATTTTTATCCGAAGGCTAAGACTTTATTAATAAAAAGAGCTAATTATGATAATATAACATCTAATGCTTCTGATGCTAATGTGGATAACTATGACTATGATTATATTATTTATAATGAAACTTTAGACCAATTAAGAGAGCAAGCCAAAGAATTTGTTTATAATTTACTAAATGATAAACCAAGAAAGAGGGATATAAATGCAGACACGCTATGGAGCTAATCCTAAAGATTTCCAAAAATATGATACTGATGAAATTAGAGAAGAATTTTTAATAGAAAAAATATTTGTAAGTGATGAAATAAATTTAACTTATTCACATATTGATAGAATTATTTTTGGTGGGGCTATGCCTAATAAAAATAAGTTAAACTTAGATACAGCTCTTAACTGTCAAAAAGATTTAGGCAGTAATTATTTTTTAGAAAATAGAGAGTTAGGCATTATTAATATTGGCGGTCAAGGCAAAATTATTGTAGATAAGAAAGAATATATCTTAGATAATTTAAATGCTTTATATATTGGTAAAGGTCATCAAAAAATAGAATTTGTAAATATTGATAATCCTAAATTCTTTTTAGCATCTTGTGCTGCTCATATGGAAAAACCTACTGTTTTAATTGATAATGCGAAGGCTCGCAAGGTGCCATGTGGCGATAGCTTAACAAGTAATAAAAGAGTAATAAATCAATTAATTCATCCTAGTTTAGTTGATACTTGTCAGCTTTTAATGGGATGTACAGAACTTTTAGATGGCAGTGTTTATAATACTATGCCTGCTCATACCCATGAAAGAAGAATGGAAGTTTATTTTTACTTTGGTTTAAATCCTGAGAATATTGTTTTCCATTTTATGGGGGAACCTTCGCAAACAAGACATATTGTTGTTAAAAATGAGCAAGCTGTTATTTCACCAAGTTGGTCTATTCATGCTGGCAGTGGTACTAGTAGTTATAAATTTATTTGGGCTATGTGTGGTGAAAATAAAGAATTTGACGATATGGACAATGTAGCAATAAAAGACATGAAATAGATTTCTAATAAAACTTATTATTAAAAATTAATAAGTTTTATTATGCATGGAAAGTAGACCTTTTATTAAATTTAGTTTATAATTAAGTAGGTGATAGTAATGATTTATTTAGATTATAGTGCAACAACACCAGTTATTAATGATGTTATTGATTCTTATAATAAGGCTAGTAAAGATTATATAGGTAATCCTAATTCCATTCATGAACTAGGCCTAAAATCTAAAAAATTATTAATGAGTGCTTTAACACAAATGGCAGAGCTTTTAAATGTATCTGCTGATGAAATTACAATAACTAGTGGGGCAACGCAGGCTAATAATATGGCTTTTAAAGGACTACTTAAATATGTTCCCGAAAATAAAAAGAATATAGTAGTTTCTAAATTAGAACATCCTTCTATTTATAAGATATGTGAATATTTAGAAACTTTAGGTTATACGATTAGTTATGTAGAAAATGATAAAAATGGTATAGTTGATTTTGATGATTTAAAAAAGAAAATTACAGAAGATACCTTTTTAGTAAGTATTTGTGCTGTAAATAGTGAACTAGGGATTAGAGAGCCTCTCAAAACAATTAGACAGATAATAAAAAAAGAAAATCCTAATGTTTTATTTCATTCTGATATAACTCAAGCTTTAGGCAAAGTAAATGTAAATTTACATGATGTTGACCTAGCATCTGCTTCAGCTCATAAAATTTATGGCCCAAAAGGGGTAGGATTTTTATACAAGTCTAAAAAAGTAAGGTTAGAACCCTTAATTCATGGAAGTAGTAAAGACTTTAACAAATTAAATCCTGGCACACCACCTTTACCACTTATAGTAGCATTTTCAAAAGCTTTACGTTTAGCCTTGACAGATTTAGACCAAAAAGAAAATTTTGTAGCTAAATTAAATGAAAAAATAATTCGTAAATTAGAAAAGTACGATAAATTAAAAATAAATAAAACAAATTATTCTATTCCGCATATATTAAATATAAGCCTAATGGATATAAAAAGTGAGACCTTTGTCCACGCTATGGCGGAAGAAGAAATTTATATAGGAACTAAAACCGCTTGCTCTAAAGGAGAGTTAAGCAGTGCCGTTATGGCTTTATATAATGATAAAAAAAGAGCTCAAACAACCATTCGAATAAGTATATCTTATTTAACAACGTTAGATGAAATTAATAAATTTATAAGTGTGTTTGAGAAAAAATATGAAGCATTAAGTTCTTTAAACGAAACAAATTAAAATGTGTTAGGAAGGTGTTACAATGGATTATTTTGTCCCTGATATATATCAACAAAGTATTTTTACTATCAATTATAAACAATTAAAAAAATCAGGAATTAAATGTTTATTATTTGATTTAGATAATACACTTGTCCCCATTAGTGCCACTGTTCCGGGAATAAAAGAAAAGGAATTGATTGAAGGGTTAAAAGAAATGGGATTTAAAGTCATTATTTTATCTAATAGTGGTAAAGAACGTTTAGAACCTTTTAAAGAGGGCTTTAATGTTGATACTGCCTTTTTATCAAGAAAACCTTTAAAGAAAAAATATCAAAAAGTTATGGAATTATATGATTATAAAGATACAGAAATTGCCGCAATTGGCGACCAATTGTTAACAGATGTTTTTGGGGCAAATAGAATGGGCTTTACTAGCATTTTAACTAATCCTATTAGTAAAGAAGATTTTTTCCAAACAAAATTTAATCGTATTATTGAAAGAATTATAATGCGTAAATTAGCTAAAAAAGGATTATTTACTAAGGGGGAATATCATGACTAAAAAATGTACAGGTTGTGGCTACCCATTACAAAGTGAAGATAAAAATAAATTAGGATATATTCCCAAAACAAAAAGTAAAAAAGCAGATTTATGTGAAAGATGTTTTAAAATAATTCATTATAATGATGCCAAAGTTGTTACTTTGCCAGTTGATGAAAAGAAAATTATTAAAATAGTTAATGAAAGTAATAATCATGTTCTATTTTTAATAGACTTTTTGAATATAAACTTAAGAACTATTAAATTATATCAAGAAATAAAAAGACCTAAAACTTTATTAATTAGTAAAAGTGATATAATTCCATATTCTTTTAATCGAAATAAAATAATAGCTTGGCTTAATGATTATTATAATATAGATGATGAAATAATTTTTATAAGTGCTTTAAAAAATCGTAATATAAATACATTAATAAATTATTTAGAAGCTAAAGAAATAAAAAAAGCTTATTTATTAGGTTTTACTAATGTAGGAAAAAGTAGTTTAGTAAATAGTATTGTAGAATATAAAGAATTAAATCATCATGCTATTACAACTAGTTTAGTACCTAACACTACTTTAGATTTTATGAATATAAAAATTAATGACCATTTAACGATAATTGACTCCCCAGGCTTTGCTTTAAAAAATAATATTTATGATAATAATGATTTAAAATTTATCAAAAAAATAAATCCTAAAAAATTTTTAAAACCAATTACTTATCAATTAAAAGAGAATGCTTCTATTTTAATTGATAATAAAATTAGAATAGATAATTTAGATAAAAAGAATAATTTCACTTTTTATATGAGTAATCAAATAACTTTTAAAAGAGAATTTAATACTAATAAATTAGAAAATTTAAAATCACAAATATTCGAGATACCTAAAAATAGTGATATAGTTATTCTAGGACTAGGATTTATTAATGTTAAAAATAATTGTAAAGTTAAAATATTTATTAATGAGTTAGCTTTAATTGAAATAAGAAAATCATTTTTTTGAAATAGTTGACTAAATAAGTAAAAAAAGTATATAATAAAAATGTAAGTGCTACATATAGCATCTACGTTTTGGGTAGACGCCATGTAAAAAGAATATTCTTTTTACGGGCGTCATTTATTGTTTTTAAATATCTTCAAGGATATCTAAAATTTTTATAATGATAATTATTTTTAGTATAACTAAAAATTTTCTCATAACTCATCTACTCCTTTTAAACCAAAACCCCAAAAAAGGATTATGCTTTAAACATGATGTAAGATAAGTAGATGCCCAGTAGCACTTAAGGAGATATTATAAAGATGAGTTATAGAAAAGGAAAGAAAAACCGTTCGACAAAATCCGCGATTTTTCTTTTTTTATGCCTGTTATTTTGACAATTCGTAAACTCAGTGACAGAAAATTTGTGTTGACAATGACACTCCGGGGGGGGGTATAATTGGAATAGATAATTATACCAAGAGGTGGGTCAAAATAATGAAGAATAATAAAAAAATGATAATAGGAATACTATTAATATCATTAATAACAATTATAACAACAATAAGCTATGCCCTTTGGCAAAAGTACTTTACGCAAACAGGAGAAAATACCACCACAACAGGATGTTTTAATATAACATATAATGGAGGAGAAGATGTAAGTCTAACGGAAGCAATTCCAATAACAGATGAAAAAGGAATGGAAGCAATAAAACCATATGAAGTAACAATAGAAAATAAATGTAATTCAGTAGTAGCATATAATGTCGTATTAAATAAAAGTAAAAGCTCTAATCTAGATGATACACATGTAAAAGTAACAACAGGAGCAGTAGCTAAATTACTTTCTAATACAGAAGAAGTATCAACAAATACCAGTGTA
>CANQNZ010000020.1 GCA_947625365.1 uncultured Bacilli bacterium
GCGCTAGCATTATATGAAGCCGAAGAAAAAAGGAAACGAGATGAAGTATGGATGAAAGCGTGGGCTAGAAATAAAGGCAGAGAAGAAGGCCTTGAAGAAGGAATGACAAAAGGAATAATGCAAGCCAAACGTGATAATGCTATAAATCTTTTAAAAAATGGAATATCTAAAAAAATTATATGTAATAGTTTAGGAATGACACTAAGTGAATTAAATTCGCTAATTAATTAAAATTAAAAATAGTCGCGAGACTATTTATTTTTTAACTCTTTCTCCTTTAATTATATAAGGATTTTCCTTAGAACCGTTTCCATCCTCTAAAGCTGCTTTACCTGTAATATTAATAGTATATAAAATATTTGAAGTATTAGCAGTTCGCGCAACAAAAGGATATTTAGAAATACGATAATTATGATAAGTATCTTCTGCTACAGGAGTAATAGTCCAATAAGTTTTTCCTACGTCAGCTAAATAATTATAATTTGAACAACTATGATTTAAAGTTGAATCACAATTTTCATCAATACTAGCTTGTAAATATTCATTTAACTGTAATAGACCAATATAATCCCCTTCTAAAGTTTCCGAACATTCTTCTGCATCAGATAAATCAGTACTATCTTGGCTTCTAGCTCCCACACATAATACTTGTGGTTTAATTAAAGCTCGATTACTTTCGTTAAAAATTTCATCATCGTTATAAACAACATTTAAAGTTTCACGCACGCGACTTACCGCATAGTTATTTATACCAACATTAGAGTCTCTATCCACATTATAACGGTCATCCCATTTACTATTTTTATGTTTTTTATTAGGAGCAGCTAAAAATAAACGGACACTTCCATCGGCATTTACTTTAACAATTCGCCAGGTCATACCAGCAAATTCTACATAATTATTAACATACTCTCCCCTAAACACAAAATTATCTTCTTCATCTAAATAAAGTCCAGAACCCTCATCTACTATCATATTATCACTAGTAATACTATCTGCTAACATTTTAGTAGTATATTCATCTTCACAATCAAGAAAAGGAATATATGTATACTGATTATTATTATTTACAACTGTGACATTACCAGAACATGTCACTCCCTTTTTAACATAATCTTCTAAAGGTTTCATATATTCTGCACTTACCAAGGTATCCACAGCTACTGTTTGCTCTTCCCCATTTTCTGGTAGTTCATCTTTATTTTTTTTATAATATCTAGAAGCCGCTTTTTGCAGAGTATTTTCTATTTTACTATAGTTGTCAGTTCCTCCTCTTGTTAAACGAATTATTAAAACTACTAAAAACATCACACCAAGAGCACAGACGATACCAAATAAAATTTTAACTAAGCTTTTATTCATATCTGACATACCTTGCCACATTGATTTTAAACTTTCCATATTATTACTCCTTTTTTCTCCCCTTATTTTATCATTAATATTTCAAAATAGCTATTTATTTTCTAAAATCTGTTTTTCTAATACAAACCACTTACAACCATAAGCACATTTTTCATTAATATATTTATCAATTAATTGTTTATCATTAAAAGGCTTATAAATCTTATTACCCTTATTGCAAAAACCTTTTAAACGTAATTTTCCATACGCCCAATCCCCCACTATGTAATCAAATGGCGCAAAAAAGTCCGTATATTTTTCCGTTATAACTTCTAAATTAAAGCCATCATTGACATTTTTAATAAGACTATATTCAATATTATCTAATATTATTTTTTCCATATATTATCTCCTTAACATTTGCACGGCAATAATTGCTCCCATCATAATTTCGGTCGCTACAAAACTTAAAAACATCAAGATATCCACAAATCCATTACCAGTACTAAGTTGACCCTTGGGCATCATCGCCTTATCAATAGCTTTATTTAATTTATTAACTAAATTACTATCATCAACTTTGATATTATAATCTCGTAATATTTTAAGATTTAAATGATATAAACTTTCATTAGACATTTCTTGAATATCAGCCATAGTTTTACCTTGTAGATAATAGGCATAAGGATTAAATACGTTTTCTTTAACTTCCTTAAATGAAAGCTTATTATTAATTTTATATAATGTTTTATCCCAATATTTATTTAAAACATTAACACTTTTACCTTGAAAAAATATTTTTTCATACTCTGCTACTTCTTCTTTAGTAATAAAAGAATTTTTATATTTATATAAAATCATATCCATAATTATTTTATAAACAGTTAAAAAAGCATCAGTATCATGAGTTTGCATATAATTGGTAAATACCTGTTTAAATTTAATTAATTCTTCTTTGGGAAGACCATATCTTAAAATATTTTCATCTATTAAAGAATATTCATGTAAAAGGTAAGGATTAATAAAATCTATTTCATTATAAATGTGAATTAAAATGCGTACTATATTAGTTTCAAATGATACATCATCTTTATTATTTAAATATTTAGCTATAGCATTTAATAAAGTATCATTGGGCATTTTACTCACCTTCTTACCTTATTAGTATACCATATTTAATCATTTATAGGAACATTTATTAGGGAACTATTATTTTCCAATAGACCATTATAAATACTAGGGACAACCCCTTCTACTATTTGTGAAGAAAGTAAAATTTGCGTATTATTATTTATTTTTTTACTAACATAAGGAATTAATATTTCTTCATTTAAAGAAATATTAATATATACCTCTATCAAAGCACTATTAATTCCATAAGCTTTAACTTTTGTTTTAAGACCAGTTACTAAATTACCAATAAAAGTTACTTTAACAGGAATTTTTGGACCTAAATTAGCAAAATAATTATTATTAGTCGCAACTCCTACAGGCAGTAAAATAATATAACCGTTATTACCTTGTGATTTTAATAAATACTCATCACTTAACTTAGTATCAGGTAAATCTTTTAAAGATTTTTTTATATTTTTAGTTAAATTTAAAGATACTTGATAAGCTTTGTCTAAGTCAAAATCAACAGCTATAATTTCTTCATCTTTATTTTTAGTTATCTTTAAAATACTATTAATATCATGCGTATTTAAAAGTTTACTATTAAAACTATCCATAATAATATCATTACTTAATTTATTTATCTTACTTTCCATTATCTTAATCATTTTTGGACTTATTTTTTGATTAAATTTTACTATCATGAAAAAAGTTAAACTAAATATTAGTAATATTATTAATACTACATAATTTATAGGTTTTATTTTTATTTTTCGTCTTAGTTTCATATTAAATTTTATGCAAAAAAAATGAAGTAATTAAATAATACCCCATTCAAAATAAATATTTAAAAATAAGAATATACCAAATAGAAAAGCTAGTATGATAATAATAGTTAAAATAATTACTAACACTTTATTTGATTTAACATCATTTTGTAAATCTTGAAAATCTTCAAAGTCACTTTTAGAAATACCTAAAGATTTGGTATAAAACGATTTATCAATTTGGTTTTCTACTTCTTTTTTAACTACTTGTTTAATTTTATCAGTGTTTACTTGCTGTGTATTTTCTTCTTTGTCTTTTTGAATTTCTTCTTTTAATCCTTCAATAACTTGAGTATCTTCATCCCCTCTTAAGTCTTCAAATAAATCTAGAGGGTCAAGTTCTTTTTGTTTACTATTTTGCTCATTTAAAGTAATTGTATTTATTAAAGTCATCAGTTTTTCTTCTTCTTTAGTTTGTGGTTCTTCTTTTTTACTTAAATCAAGATTTTTTAAAATATCATACTGAGTATCACGCACTTTTTTTAGACGTTCTTTTTCGTAATCAACTGTTTTATTTTCACGGGCTTTTTCTAAAATGGCATTGATATCATATTCTTTTGTTTGTTCCAAATCTATTTCTTTTTCTTCTATAGGAAAATCTAAATTAAGAGACTTTCTTTTATTTGTTTCTTTATATTTTTTATCAAGCATATCTTTTAACATATCTAAATCAATACTTGTTCCATTATCGCTTAAAACAGTTGCATTAGAATTAACATTAAAATCTTCCAAATTTTGTTTGTTTACTTGTTTATATAATTCCTCATTTTTCTGCATTCTTTTTCCAACACGAGTATTAGAATTATAATATCTATCCATCCTACTGTTCATGTAAACCACTCCAGTATAATGATACCATATCTTTTTTAAAATTCAAACTTAAAGATTGCAATTATTGTCAAAAGTAGTATATAATTAAATTGGAAGTTGAATAAAAAATATATAGAAGGAGAATGCTATGGATATCTTAGATGTAGAAAAAAGCAAATGTATTGGTTGTGGTGCTTGTGTGAGTATTGATGCCGAACACTTTGATTTTGATGATGACGGACTTTCTGAGGTTATATCAAATGATAATCTAAAAAGTGAAAACTTACAAAATGCAATTGAGTCTTGCCCTACCGGTGCTATTAGACTTGCCAAAACTAGTGAGGCTTATGAAGGAAATGTTAATTCTAGTTCTGATTATAAGCAATCTTCAACAGTGGTAAATGCTATAAGCGAATCTTAAAAAACACTTATTGAAAGTGTTTTTTTTCTAACATATATTCTCGAACAGAAGCAACCTGCTCTTTTAACTGTTTAGTATTAATATAATAGTTTATATTCTTGATAAAATTTGGAATAACATCATAGTAAAATGTGTCTCCCATTTCAAAATTACCTTCCATATAAAATCTTTTAGCAATATTAAGTTTAATCAAATTTGCATGATATGAAGATAGTTTTTGCTCTTTAAGATAATTAAAGATTAACGTCTTAATTTTGAAATTACTAACCTCATCTTCTGGACTTTGATAAATTAAGTTTTGTATCTTTTCATCTAACACTTCGTCTTTAGCAGCTATTAGCTGTATTGCCTTGGTATATTTAAATATTTTTTGTAAAAGAATTTTTATTATTTCATTTCCTTCATGCTTCCAAGCAATGATATCAGCTTTTTTAAAATCGTGAGAAATAATATATCTTTCAATTAAAAAATTATAATCATTTATATTAGGTATAGGCATATCACTTTCTTGATAAGATGACTTCCCTTGCATAATGAGGTTTTCAATTTCGGTAAATAAAATGCTAATAAGATTATTATATAACTTATTTGTATGGGCCGTTCTATTATCAACATTTATCTTTTTATCTAATAAAGCTCTTGCTTCATTTATTTGATTATTTTGGATTAAATAAAGCATTTTCTGAACAGTAGTATGACTTACTTTTTCTATATTAGCAATCCCTGCTGAAGTATATCCTTCTTTATATGCTTGCTCTTTTTTAATTCTTTCAATTAAAATAATAAGACTATTATACATAAAATCAAAGTTTTTTTGGGCATATGAAGCTTGTGCCACAGCAGATTTTATATATTTTAAAGCAACCTTGAAAGAGGCGCTTTCTAAATGCTCTATAGCTGCTTGATAATATAGAGTGCTAATAGATGTAACTTCACTAGTTATAGGCTCTTTAGGAGGAATCATTTTTAAAATGCTGCTATCTAATGGATAAAAATAATTTAAAATATTTGCCAATATGTTAAAAGACTCTATTTCATATCGCGTTAGATTTGTTTTATCATAAGTTTTTAAAAACTTATTAACAACTTGAAAAGCTTCTTCATACTTTTCTAAAATAAGTAAATCAGCAAGAGCTGATATTCTGCCATATGGGGTATCTTTTAATTTTAAAGCTTCCTTGGTATAAAGCAAGGCCTCTTCATAATTCTTTTTAATTCTCAAATTTTGGGCTTCATTCATTAAATCATTATAATTACGATTTTCCACTACTTTATAAACTCCCCTTTTTTGGCGAGCTAAAATACCTTCAAAACGTAATTTATCAATTTGATATTTTGTATACCCTAATTCCATAATTTCTTTACGTGTTACGCTTTTAGCATCACGATACTTTGTTATTAACAAATCACTATTCATATAAACCACCCTGTTATCTATATAATTTTTTTACCTCTTTTAACGAAAGACTGCGATACTCTCCTGACTTTAAATTTCCGAGCGTTAAGAAATCATAGCTTTCTCTTTTTAATTTTTGCACATCATATCCTAAAGTTTGAAATATTTTTTTGATAATATGATTTCTTCCCTCTACTATAGTAATAGAAACTATGGAAGTGCCTTTTTGATTATCTTTGCTCTTAATTTTAAGTTTTGTCGGAATTACCTTGCGTCCTTCTACAATTATTCCTTTTTTTAGTTTATAAAAATCATCTAGGGAAAATATTTTGTTAAGTTTTGCTATATAAGTTTTAGCAATTTTATAGGAAGGATGTGCTAGTCTTTGGGCTAATGCTCCATCGTTAGTTAGAAGAATTAAGCCCGTGGTATCATAATCTAAACGCCCTATAGGATAAATTCTAGAAGATGTCTCAATTAAATCGACTACTGTTTTTCGGCCTTTTTCATCTTTAGCACTACTTATAACTCCTCTTGGTTTATTTAAAAGATAATATTCTTTTTTGGCTTTGGTTAAATGAACGTTTTCCACCATAATATCATCGGTGCTGCTTACTTTAGTACCTAATGATGTAACTTGTTGGTTATTAACATAAACCTTGCCAGCTTTAATGAGTTCTTCTGCTTTTCTTCTTGATGTATAGCCACTACTAGCAATCACTTTTTGCAATCTTTCCATAATTTTTCCCTCGCATGGGTATTATAACATAGTTTTAGAAATTAAAAAAATAAATTTGCAATAATAAAGGCTGCAATTATACCACATAAATCTGCAAATAAACCAACTTTAATAGCATAACGAGTTTTTAATATCCTTACACTACCGAAATAAAGGCTCATTACATAAAAAGTGGTATCAGTACACCCTTGCAATATAGAAGAAAGACGACCAACAAAAGAGTCAGGCCCAAAAGTGGTAAAAAGGTTATTCATAATAACTAAAGTCGAAGAGCCCGAAATAGGACGTAATAAAGCCATAGGTAGAATATCTAAAGGAATTTTTAGCAAGGCAAAAAAAGGTTTTAAAAAACCTAAAATAAAATTAATAAAATTACTTTTTAAAAAGATATTAATAGCAAAAACCATAGCTATTAAAGTAGGAAAGATATTAAAGGTACTAACTAAACCCTCTTTTGCTCCAGCTAAAAAAGCATCATAAATATTTATTTTCTTTTTATAACCATAAACAATTACTAGTAAAACAATTAAAGGAATAATAATTATTGATATTTTATTCATTTATGCCTCCTTCTTATTAAATAATCTAAAGAAAGTCCGCCGATGGAGGCGCAGGTCGTAGCTAAAATAGCTGGTAAAATAATTTCAGTAGGATTAGCACTTCCACTAAGCATTCTTAAAGAAATAACTGTGGTAGGAATTAAAGTCACTCCACTAGTATTTAAAACTAAAAAAGTAATCATCGCCTCAGAAGCTGTATCTTTTTTAGGATTTATTTTTTGCATTTCATCCATCGCTTTTAATCCAAAAGGAGTGGCAGCTGAGCCTAACCCCATCATATTGACGGCAATATTACTAGCAATGTAACCAAGAGCTTTATTATCTTTGGGAATAGAGGGAAAAAGCTTACTTAAGACAGGATAAAAAATTTTAGCTATTTTTTTTAAAAGCCCACTTTCCTCTGCAATTTTCATAAGTCCCATCCAAATTACTAATATTGGTAACATTTCTAAAATCATGTCTAATCCTGTTTTACCACTAACAATAATTTCATTGTTAATTGCTTCGATATTACCCGATAAAAGTCCATAAATAACACCTATAGCAATCATAACTCCCCAGATAATATTAATCATTTTCTCACCATTAAATTATATTAATAAAATAACATCTTAGTCTTAGCTATTTATAATTTACGATAAAATTTTAAAATATCTTTTTCATCTGCTCCCAGCATAATAAGCTCATCCTGAAAATCTTTTAAAGTGCTTATATCTTTAATATAATCAGTTAAGTGAAAATATTTACTATATAAATAGCTACTTACAAATGTCGGTAAGATAGCCAAATTACTGATATACGCATTATCATTAAATAAAGCCATTATACTAAAGATGAAAAATGGTCTAGAAATTAATCCTAGTATATATCCTCTTTTTAAAATAACTATTTTATCGGTCATTCTTCCTCCTCGTCATAAATACCTTACTTTAAAGATATAGTTATATTGGTGATAATTAATGATTAAAAAATTAATTTTCTTTACTTTACTTATTTTAATTCCTTTAAAAGTAGAAGCTTTATCTGCTCAAAGTGCAATAGTTATGGATGCTAATTCGAAAAGAGTTTTATTTAGTCAAAATGCTTATGAGCCAAAACTTATTGCTAGCACAAGTAAAATAATGACTGCTTTAGTTGCTATTGAAAATGGCAATTTAAAGAAAAAGATTACTGTTGATGAAAGTGTTTTAAAAGCTTATGGTTCGGCTATTTATATTGAAATTGGCGAAAAACTTACTTTAGAGGATTTATTATATGGTTTATTACTGCGAAGTGGTAATGACGCGGCATTAGTTATTGCCAAAAATGTGGGGAAATCACAAACAAAATTTGTAAAAATGATGAATGATAAAGCTCAAGAGTTGGGTATGAAAAAAACTGTGTTTTATAATCCTCATGGTCTTGAAGAAGAAAATGGAAACGGTAATACTTCTACTGCTTACGATATGGCTTTGCTAATGCAAGAAGCAATGAAAAATAAAACTTTTCAAAAAATTACTAAAACCCAAAGTTATACAGTGAAAACTAATAAAAAAACTTATGTTTGGAAAAATAAAAACAAACTTTTAAGTAGTTATAAATATACAACGGGCGGTAAAACCGGTTTTACGCAAAAAGCAAGGCGTACTTTAGTCACAAGTGCCCAAAAAAATGAAGAAAAGTTAATTATTGTTACTTTAAATGACCCAAATGATTTTACTAATCATCAAAATCTCTATACTCAATACTTTGATAAATATGATTTAGTAAATATTATTAATCATAAAAAGTATAAAATTGAAGATGATGCCTACCCTGGCAGTCACTTATATGTCAAGAACGACGTAAAGGCGATGTTAACTAAAGATGAGAAAAAAAAGATAAATATTTCCATCAATTTAAATAAGCCAGATAAAAATAATACCAAAATTGTTGGTTATTTGACAGTAACTGTGGATAACAAAGAAATTGCTCGCGAAAATATCTGGCAAAAAGATAAGAAAAATAAAGATGGAAATAAATTTTTTGCCAAAATTAAATCTTGGTTTTCCTAAATGAATATGATAGTATAAATATAGAATGCAGGTTAGGTGAAGCAAGATGGAAAAGATGAAAAAGGAAATTAAAAATTTTAGTACTAGACACAAAATTCAAATTATTTTAATAGTCTTAGCTTTCGCTTTAACTATTGAAATAGCTTCTATATCCTATATTGTTTATATCAAAAAGCATGAAAAACCTTTAACAGTGTATGAAACTTCGACTAAGTTTTTAACTATTTATAATACAGAAGTTAAACCTGAAGAAGTTACCCCTCCTCCCGAAGAGCCTATAGAAGAAAAGCCTATTGTTATTAAAAAAGCCCCAATTGACGATAAAGAAGATAATGAAAAAAAGCAAAATACTGAAGCTACTCCCGCCAAGGAAACTACGATTGAAGAAGCCAAATCATTATATGAAACAGATGGTACATCTATCGGTATTGATGTTTCAAAATGGAATAAAACTATTAATTGGCAAGAAGTAGCGGAAAGCGGAGTGGAATTTGCTATTATTCGTTGTGGTTATAGAGGTTATGGTTCCGGAGAAATTGTAATGGACCCTTATTTCGATAAAAATATCGATGAAGCTATTAAAAATGGAATCAAAGTTGGTGTTTATTTCTATTCTGCTGCCATAAATGAAGCGGAAGCTATTGAAGAAGCTAGGTTTACTACTGAAGTTATTAAAAAGTATAAAATTACTTATCCTGTTGTTTATGACATGGAAGAATTTGGTAGTAATGCAAGATGTGGTGGTAAAGATAAAACGACCTACACTAATAACGCTTTAGCTTTCTTAAATTATGTAAAATCAAAAGGTTATACGCCTATGATGTATGCAAACATTACCGATTATAAGAACCATTTTGATAGTTCTAAATTTAGTAATATGAAATTTTGGCTAGCAAATTATGCGACAAAAACGTCTTATACAGGAAAATATCATATGTGGCAACATTCAAATAATGGTAGCGTTCCTGGTATTAGCACTGCTGTTGATTTAAATATTGCTTACTTTAAATTTACTGATGAAGCTCCTGCCAAACAACCAGTTAGCCAACCAGAAATAGCAACTCCTGAAAACAAAGAAAAAATTACTTTAACTTTTAAAGAAACTAATGATACTGTCCGTACTATCTCTCAAGCAGATTATTTTAACGATTATAATGATACAGAGAAAGCCGGAGTTATAGCAGCTAATTCTGTGATTTATCGTAAAGGTATTTCTGAAGATGGCAGTTGGTCTAAAGTACTATTTGATGGAAAAGAGATTTATATAAAAACTGCTTCTTTAACACCAGAAACGCAAAATTAACCCATAATTAAAACTGCTCAAATAAGCAGTTTTTTATTTGCAATCATGACTTATTTCATCAAGTTTTTGCGTAATAGCATCTATCTGTTTATAATCTTCTACGGGCTGCAAAGTAATTCCTTCTTCATTATGTATAACTTTAGCAACATATATTACGGGGTCATAATCTTCATCAAATGTTCCATCCGTATAAATAATATAATCATCTTCATTATCAGTATCTTTTATAGTAGCTAGGCAGTTTAATACGACTTTACGCCCTAAAGCATCTTCTATTTCAAAATTATATTCTTCCATATTATAATCCTCTAATTGCTTTCCCAATCTTTTTGGGAATACTATCAAAATAGCCTTGCATTGTTTGAGTAGCTCTTGTCACTTTAGCTCCGGAATAAACATCAGGGTTATTAACCTTTTTAATTACTAAATTATTTAGACCTTTAATAGGTGCTGCGAATAACTCACCAGTAACATGCATAACAGGTCTTGTCGCGCTTTCAGCTAGAAAAGCAAACCCTTTTTTTACAGGTTTTAAAGCTTTATTAATATCATTAACCATTTCATCACTTCCTAAATTTATCTTATCACGTAAACTCTTAAAGAACAATTAAAAAAGCTTATTACTCTAAGCTTTCCGTTTCATAATTATAAATTCCGTGAATTTTTTGTAAAGCCTCATTGCTTAGCTGTTCAACTTGCCAAGCGTTATCAACTTTAGTTACATTTACTTCCAAAGTATAATCAATAGTATCAGTGGTATCTTTCATTTGGTCTAGTTTATATTTTATGAATTTAGAAGCGTCATATACTCCTTCATCATTTTTAAATTCATCTGCATTATCAGCTAAATGTTTGTCCGCATCTTTTTGAACTTTGTATAAATCATAAACCGTTAGTTTTACGGTTACAGTAGCAGTGTCACCATCATATTTTTCATCAGTAATTTCATATTTTAAATCGCTATATTGTTTTTTCAAAATTTCCTTATAAGTATCTTTTTGTTCATCATCTAATTCATTTCTATCTGCTACATAATCGTCTAGTTCTTCCATAACTACATCACTATTATCAATATAACGGTCTAAATATTCTTCTACTGCTTTACTTGGTGTATTGGCAGGACCTATAGTACATCCCACTAAACCAAAAAGAAAGGCAAAAATCACTAGAATTTTTTTCATATATCTTCTCTCCTTTTAACTTTAGTTTGTCATTTTATTTCCAAATTATACATAATTATGATAAACTTACATATAGGTGATATAAATGAAACGTTTACTTTCAGGAATTAAACCAACTGGAGAACTTACTTTAGGAAATTATTTAGGAGCAATCAAACAATTTGTAGATATGCAAAAAGATTATGAGTCATTTATTTTTGTCGCTAATCTCCATGCTATTACAGTATATAATGATAAAGAAGAATTGCTAAAAAGAACAAGAGATTTAGTTGCTATCTATTTAGCTTGCGGTTTAGATGCTGAAAACACTACCATCTTTTTACAGTCAGAAAATAATTATCATACAAATTTAGGTTGGGTTTTAGAGTGTAATGCTTACGTGGGAGAGCTTAATCGAATGACTCAATTTAAAGATAAAAGCAAAAATAAAAGCGAAAATGCCATAACATGTGGATTATATACTTATCCAACTTTAATGGCTGCTGATATAATTTTATATGACGCTGATGTTGTTCCAGTAGGAATTGACCAAAAACAACATGTAGAATTAACTCGAAACATCGCCGAAAGATTTAATAAACGTTATGGACAAACCTTTAAAATACCTGAGCCTATTATTTCGGAAATAACTCAAAAAATTTATGATTTACAAAATCCTACTAAAAAAATGAGCAAAACCGAAGAAAATCCTAAAGGATGTATTACTCTTTTAGAAAATCCAGCTGCGGCTGCGAAAAAAATTATGGGTGCTGTAACAGATTCTGATAATAAAATTAAGTACGACCCGGAAAATAAACCAGGTATTTCAAACTTAATTACTATTTATAGTGCTCTTACTAATGTACCTATAAAAGATGTAGAAAATAAATTTAAAGATAGTAATTATGGTACATTTAAAAAAGCTGTAGCAGAAGTTGTTAGCCAATTTTTAACTGATTTACAAGCTAAGTATCAGGAAATAATTAATTCTGGGAAAGTTGATGAAGTGTTAGATAAAGGAATTAAAAAAGCTCGAGAAATCGCTCAAGCTAAAGTTAAAGAAGTTTATGAAAAAGTTGGTTTAAGTCGATAAATGTTTATAAGATAATTTTACAATCTCTAGAAGTTTTAAGTGACTTTCATTAAAGTCGCTTTTTATTATGTTTATAAGTGTTTGGTAGATACTTTCTAAGTCATTGTTATCTTGGTTTAATACTTCGTTATATAGATAGCGGAGTTTTGAAATATTTTTTTCTTGATATAAAGTTTTGATTTCTAATTCTAAAAAATGTTTAACTTTCCGAACCTGTCTTAAGTCGCTCGAAATATTTAAAGGTTCTTTTTTTTCATAATTAATAGTTTCTTTTTTTAAAGAATAAGATATTTCTAGAACATCTAATTCTTCCTCAAGCAAAAGCCCACTTCGATAAATGGAATTGCCTTCTTTATCAAATTCAATTAATAGACAGTTATGTTCATCAGAAAATAAAGCCATGTATTCTATTAATTTATTATTTGGGTCATAACTTTCCGTTTTATTATAAATTAAATCCAGAAAATTTTGTTCCACCTTTATATTATAGGTTAAAAATACTTTTAAGTCTTTTGTATTTATTTTAAAAATAGGAGTCTTTTTTAAATGGATAAAACTATCATCTTTACTCCATTCATAAAATTTAAATGCTACACTATCGTTTAAATTTATTAACAAATCGTAAAAAAAGTTCATTTTTTCCCCACCTTTTTACTGATAAATATATGCATAATATTCCCAAAAGGAAACTATTACATTCTAATCTACTAATTATAAATTTAACATATTCGAAAAAAGTATACCCCATAGTTAGTAAATTTAGGTATAAAATGGCATATGCAAGTCCCATTGCTGCTAAAAAACAACCAAAAATAAAGAGAAAAAAGCGCCACATAAATTCCACCCTTATAATTTTATTTCTTAAATTTGTTTTTTATTATATAATTAATACTAGGTGATGTTATGGAAATATTAAAATACATTATTTTAGGAATAATACAAGGGATAACCGAACCTTTGCCTATTTCTTCTAGTGGACATTTATTAGTTTTTAAAAATTTATTTAATACTAATATGTTTAACGATTTAAATTTTGAGATTATTGTTAATTTTGCTTCTTTTCTAGCTATTTTATATATTTTTAGAAAAGATATTATCAAATTATTTAAAGGTTTTTTTGGATATATTTTTGATAAGCAAAAAAGTAAACAATATTTTTCAGATTTTAAATATTGTATGTTAATTATAGTAAGTACTATCCCTACTGGTATTATTGGCATTTTATTTAAAGATAAAATTGAGAGTGCTTTATCTACTCCGAAAATAGTTGGTTTTGCTTTTCTAATTACCGCTTTAGCTTTATTTTTAATTAGGAATATTAAAGGAAATAAAGATGATAAGGATATTACTTATAAAGATGCTATTTTAATTGGTCTTTTACAAGCGGTAGCTATTTTTCCCGGAATTTCTCGTAGTGGAACAGTTTTAGTCGGTTGTTTACTTCGTAATTTTAAAAGAGAAACTGCTTTAAAGTATACTTTTATTTTGTATTTTCCAGTTAGCCTAGCTACATTTGGATTAGGAGCTATTGATATTTTAAAAGATAATCAATTAAGTTTAGTTTTAATGCCTTATCTAGCTGGGTTTGTGTGCTCTTTAGTTGTTACATATTTTGCTTATAAATGGCTTGCTAAAATTGTGAAAAATGGAAAACTATGGAAGTTTTCAATCTATTGCCTACTTATGGGTATTTTCACTTTAATATATTTCCGTTAAAAAATGATAACTGTTAAAGCTATCATTTTATTTTTCGACTATCCAAGCATCAGCAATAGGCCTTGTCTCTTTTGCTCCCGTCGAATCATAAGGAGCATTTATCCAACAATATTTTTCACTAGAATAATCACTACACGGCGAATTATATTCTTTTTGAGCTAGTTTTTTAGGTAAGACCATTACCGATGAAGTTCCCCCATCTAAATTAGCAGCATTTATAGCATGATAGTTCTCCATAATTTCGACTAGGTCAACCATATCGGCTCCTTTAGTTCTTGTAGGATTTGAATTAATTACTAAAAGTAATACGATACCATCTGCCCTTTGACCGATAGCACTTCGAGCAGCATAGCCCCAACCGCCATTACCTCGAACAAAGGAAGATTTACCATTAACAATTAAAAATGGTCCCCAGG
>CANQNZ010000021.1 GCA_947625365.1 uncultured Bacilli bacterium
ATTTTTCAAACAGAGACTTTTGAATTATTTATAAATAGAGTATATGTGATTTTAGGCGCTGTAATGTTATTTTTCTTAGCATATACAATATTAAAAAACATAGCTGACCCGGATTCTTTTACTAAAGGCGATAGCTCGATGGGAAAGATTATATCTAATACGGTAATATCCCTAGTTTTAATTGCTGTTTTACCTACTATTTTTACTTTTTTGTATCAAGCGCAAGAAATTTTATTAAAAGAAAATATAATTGGTAGATTGATATTGGGAAATTATTCTAGTGCTACCGAATCATTGGAACTTACTTTTGAACAAGATGTTTGTGATAAATTAAATACTTTAAATGGAACGTCTCAGTATATAGTCAAAAATGGTACATGTTCTATCAGATGGGAAGATAAAGGAAATTCTAATTCGGTAAAATTAGCGGGTAATTCCATTGCTGTAGATGTTTATACAGCGTTCTTCTATCCTTATTTAACGGAAACTGAGTATGATGATAAAGTAAGTGAAGCACGCGTAGAAGCAGAAGCTTTAGGTGAAGATGTTGACAGTTTTGCTAATAGTAATCAATATTATAATGCTGATTTTTTCTATCCCGATTGGGAAACTGATAATCATACTTTAAATGCTAAAGAAGAATATTTATATACTAAAATTGCTAGCTATGATGCTTGTCATAATATGGCAGATGGCTATGCTTATGGTACAACGGCATCTTCATGTGCCGCCGAAATGTTAGCTTATTATAAATCTAGTCAAATGGGTAATGACATGTTGCCTTTAAATTTTAAATCAGTTATGCAATATGCTAAAACAACCGGAGATTTTAGTGGTTTTAAACTATTATCAAATTTTGTTTATGAAGATAAAGTAGAATATTCACTACTATTATCAACAATTGCTGGCTTATTTATTTGTTATATAATGATATCTTATTGTATTGATATGGGACTTAGAGCGGCAAAATTAGGTTTCGCTCAATTAGTAGCCCCTATTCCTATCTTAGCTAGGATAGTGCCAAGTCAAAAGAAAATGTTTGATAGTTGGACAAAATTTACATTAACATCATATTTTGAAGTCTTTGTTAGAATTGCCATTATCTTCTTAGGAATTTTTATGATTACCCATTTACCAAATGTTCAAGATATGTGGGAAAATTCAATTTTAACTAATGTTTCATTTATGTCTTTAAAGGCTCCTATGATAATGGATATAAACTCTGTATCTTGGGGAACAAAATCAATTGCTAGAGTAGCTGTTATAATTGGTATTTTAATGTTTGTTAAGCAAGCGCCTAAGTTAATAACTGATGCGTTAGGTATAAATATCAATTCTGGCTCATTAAATATCCGCAACAAGCTAAAAGAAATGGTTGGAGGCGAGCAAGTTGTCAAAGGCCTAAATGCTGTTGGTGCTTTACCTAGAAAAGGGTTAGGAGCACTGGCTGGTGGTATTGGTAGTTGGCATGCTGCTGTCCTAAACGGTCAGGGCAAAGTTCCTCTTTCTACGGCATTTTTACGCGGAGCTAAGCAAGGATGGAAAAGTCCAAAACATGGATATCGAAATGCCTTTGGAGATACTTATAGTGATATAACTGGTGATACTAAATATGCACCTTCTCATATTTCTGGTGGTAATACTATTTTAAGTGGAGCAAGTAAAAGTATTGATAAAAGATACAAACAAGCTGTCAACAAAGATTATGTTGCTCACTTAGAAAATGTTAGAGATACCTTTGAAGCAACTGACCGTCGTTTTATGGAAGCAATCAACAACCAAAAAAGTGGTTATGCAAGAACTATTAGAAATATGGAACAAAGCAGTGCCTTTGCAAACTATCAACAAGCTGAAAAAGAGCGTCTAATTAAAGAATACAAAGAAAATGAGGGAGCTCGTATAGCAAAACGTATAGCTGATTTTGAAAAGAGCGCTGATTATCGTGCTGCCCAAGCAAATGCTCATAATGCTGCAGCCTCTGCTGTACGCCAAGAAGCTATTTTAAAAGGTGTTAAGCTTACTGATGATCAGGTTCAACAAGAGGCTTCTCGAAGAGAATCTAATTACTTATTAGATGAACTTAAGAAAATGAATAAAGATACTGTTAATCAATATTTAGATGATCGCCATAAACAGGATAATAAGGATTATGAATTAAATCAAAAAGTCCTTAATTCTCTTGATAGTCAAGCAAAACAAAATACGGTAGAAAGTATGCGTAGAACTAATAGTGACTATAACAGGGCGCTTGATATGATTAATAATACTAATGCTATATTTGATGATATTAGAGACACAGTTATTAAAGACATTCGTAGTCATCCAGCAACTGATGCAGAGCGTAATTATATTAGAGCTTTAGATGAATTAGAAAGCAAAGGTAAAGTTACTCGTAAGAAAGACTTTGAAGAAAACCTTGCTGCAACTCTTGCCAATATGGGCTATGATAAGGATAAAAAGTAGAGGTGTGAAATATGAATAATTACTTAATCCCTGCTAATTCTAAAAAATCAAAATTGATTTTAGGGTTTTTCAATCCATTAGATTTAATTATATTTACGGTTGGTGTGGTACTTACATTATTCTTGCTATTTGCCTTTAAATCTAATAATGTCATAGTAATGATTTTAGATTTATTGCCAGCATTAATTGCATCATTTCTCGTAATGCCAGTACCTAATTACCATAATATGTTTACATTAATTAATAATATCTATACATATTTTAGTAAAAGAAAAAAATATTATTGGAGAGGTTGGTGTGCAAATGGCAAAAAACGCTAGTATTTCAAAATATTCGGAAGATTGGGTTCCAGTTAAAAGCATCATGAATGGTATGATTGAACTAGAAAATGGAAATTATGTTACGGGCGTAAAAATAGAGTCAAAAGATATTTTTATTCTAGATGCACAAAGTCAAAATAATGTTATATTTGGAATGCGAAATTTCTATAATGCTATCGATTATGAATTTTGGTTAGTCATAGCAGATAGACCAGTAGATATTAATATTTATCTTTCTCAGTTACAAGTATTATACTCTCATACTGTTAATCCGGAAATTAGGAAATTAATTGACCAAGATATTAATAAAGCTAATTTATTTATGAGTAACGATATGAACGTTGTTGATACAGAATATTACATTTTGTTTAAAGAAAAGAAACAAGAAATTATTCAAAAGCGTATTCATAGCCTAATTACTAATTTAGCTAATGCTGGTGTGAACTCTGCTCAGGCTTCTAATTCAGACTTACGAATGCTATTAGATAATTTCTTAAACGGGGGAGCAACTACTAATTTTGGGACGGTGATTAGTTCATGAGTTTAAAAAGTGAAATAGCTCCAAAAGGACTATTATTTAAACCAACAGAATTTATTATAAGTGATAAATATGCGACAATATTAACTATAGTTAGTTTTCCAAAGTATATAGCTCCTGGTTATCTATCTAATTTAACAAGTATTTCTGGGGTTAAAGTGGTTATTAAACATATTCCAATAGAGTTTTCTACTATGTCAAAAATGTTAAATAAAGAGATAGCAGATTTAAAAATGCGTTATCAGCATGAAAATGATCATACCATCCAAGAGAGAATACGCCAAGATTATGAGTCAATTGAACAATTTGTATCAATGCTTGCCTCTACGCAATCTCGTATTTTTGATTTCCAAATGCACTTAATGATAACCGCTAATAATAAGGAAGAACTAGATATGAAAAAAATTCAGGTTCGTTCTTTCTTAGATGCTTTAGGTATGCGGGGAATTCCTTTAATGTTTGAACAAGAAAAAGTTTTAAAATCTATGATACCGATATTCCCTAAACAAGATATAGAAGAAAGAGTAGGTACACCAATACCATCGCCGACTGTGGCAGCTATGTATCCTTTTGTATTTGATAGTATTAAAGACCCTGGATATTCTACTTTATTAGGGGTAGACTTTTCGGGAGGCGTAGTATTATTTAACCAATTTTTATATCAAATAAAAAAAGAACATAACCGTAATAATGCCAATATGATTATATTAGGTACATCAGGTAGTGGTAAATCAACAGTAGCTAAATTATTACTTCGTAATCATATTCGTAATGGTTATAAAATCGTTTCTATAGACCCTGAAGGGGAATTAGAAGAAATGACTAAAAATCTAGGTGGCGATTTTATTGACTTAGGTAAGGGTGGAGAATTTGGTATGATTAACCCTTTAGAAATTGTCATGGATGCGGATGAAGAAGAGATAGCGCAAGGTTTAGGCTATACAGTTTTAACTAGAACATTACAATCTTTAAAAGCATTTATGAAGTATTATTCTCCAGCCATTGAAGATGATGTTTTAGCTTTATTTAGTGAAGTTGTTCAAGATACTTATAAACGTTATAAAATAGATTTTGATACAGATTTTAGAAATCTTACTTCCGAAGATTATCCAACGTTTGATGATGTTTATGCCACTATTAAAGGACGCATACTTTCTATGCCTGAACAAACACAGGAAAAAGATATTATGGAGCGCTTAGAGCTTAGAGTTCGTCCTCTTGTTAAAGAATTAAGATACTACTTCACAGGTCATACTACTATTCAAATTAATAGTAATCATATAGTATTTAATATTAGAGAACTTATGAATAGTGACGAAAATATTCGTAATGCCTTATTTTTCAACATCTTAAAATATGCATGGGGATTATGCTTAGATAAATCATTAAATACTATAATGATGGTTGATGAAGCCCATGTACTTCTTTCAAGTCGTAACGAATTAGGGGCTGAGTTTTTAGCCCAAATTCAACGTCGTAGTCGTAAGTACAATACTGGAACAATCATAATTACTCAGCAGCCTACTGATTTTGCTGCGCCAAATGTTATTGTTCATGGTAAAGCAATATTTGATAATGCTTCTTACTATATAATAATGGGTCTAAGAAAACAAGCAGTTGATGATTTAGGCCAATTAGTTGACTTAAATGATAATGAAAAAGAACGAATTAAATACTTTAATCAAGGAGAAGCTTTATTTGTTTGTGGTAGTCGAAGAATGCAAATCAATGTTATCCTTACCCAAGAAGAATTGGATTCATTTGGTAGTGGCGGAGGATTATAGTAGTCAGAAGGTGTAAGAAATGAAGCAGACTGATAAAATAGAGCAATTAGCCGAAGAATTAAACATTGACTCCGGGACATCTTATAATCAAGCTGATAGACTGAAAAAAATAGCAGAGGCTGTTGGGCTGGAAGATTATAATAGTCTTTATGATAACGATAAATTAGAAAAGATGCTTTGGGATTTATATCATAAAGCTTATCCTAATATTGAACATATTGATGCTACTAATAATTCCGCTTTAGAAAATGAAATGACTAACTTTCAACTAAGGAAACCTACAAGCCAAAACAATACAGTTTCAGTTAGTCCTAAAAGAGCAAACAGCTTAGTCCCTGGGGAAATGCAAGGAGTATATAAACCTGAAGAAGTATCACCAGAGGCGGAGCCTAGTCAAGATAGTAGTTTAAATAATGTTGATGAGGATGATATTGAAGCTACAGATTTAAAAGCTGAAGCTCCCGCTGATTTATTAAAATTAATTGCCAAGCATCCACAAATTTTAGGGATAATTGGCATGCTTTTTGGCGGATTAATGATAATTATTGCGGTTTTAGTAATTTTATCATGCTTTATGGCCTCTGATGCTAAATCTAGTGCTAGCTCTTCTAGTGGAAATGGCACTGTTAATAGTGCTTCGGTCACTGATAGTTGCTCTCAGCTAGAAGGTAAATCTTTAAGTGATGCTTTAAGTGAAAAAAATAGTACTATCGATGATTTTAATAAAGAAATATCTTCTTCTATTGCTTCTGCCGGCCTGGGCACAAGAGAAGGGGTAGTCGCTGCGGCCCTATCCATAACTAGTGATTTATGTAGTAAATATAATATACGTTTGCCATATGAATGGGGCGGTGGGCATAGCACTAAAATAGAATTAGCTAGCGGCCAGTGGGGTTCTAAATTAGCAAGTCCTATTTATGCCAACGACCGTTCTTATAATTATTCTGGCTTAGATTGTAGTGGTTTTGTCTCTTGGGCCATTTATAATGGTGGTTATAATTTTCCATTATCTTCTTCCGAAGATTTTAGTAAATATGGTAAAACCCACAGTATGACTAATGATTATGTAGCCAAAGCCGGCGATCTAATTCATCATCCTGGTCATATTATGATAATAGTAGGTGTTAATGAATCATCTAAACAATATACGGTTGCTGAAGCAGCTGGTGGTGATGAAGGAATGCGCGTGCGAACTATGCCTTTTGATGGCGGTGGTTCTAATAACTCAATCATTGATATGACAGAATATTATAGCAATTCTGCTAATGTGGGAGGTTAGTATGAAAAAAATAATTTATTTAAGTTTAGCATTATTTTTGCTAACCGGATGTACTATTAAATATGATTTAGATTTAACGCAATCTGATATTATAAAAGAGCAAATGGAAATAGATGAAGATGATACATCTAATCAATATTTTGAAACAATAAAAAATTATAATGGCAATATCAGGGCTATCTATAGCGACCAGGACTCTGATAGCTTAGCAAAAGACCCTGACCTTGAATATTATGATGTTCAAAATAATAGTGATGAAACAAACGCTAATTTGGTTATTGATTATACTTTTTCAAACGAAGATTTTCCAAATTCTAATATAATTAATACCTGCTATGATAGAGTAACATACTATAATGAAAATGATAGTATAGATATAAATACTAGTAATGAATTTTTATGTTTTGATAAATATGTTAGCGCTCAAAATGTTGATGTTAATATTAAGATAAATAAAAACATTACAAACCATAATGCCGATGAAGTAAATGGTAACATTTATACTTGGCATCTTAATAGAAATAACGCTTATAATAAGCCAATTATTATTTCTAATATTGAAAATCAATCTTCTTTTGAGCCAAAGGAAGACAGTAGTATCAAATTACCAATTGTTTTAATGATTTTGCTTGGATTTGCTATTTTTATCATTGGATTATTTATTTATAAAAATCGTAAATATAAATAGTATTTAAAATAAAAATATTGTATAATAAAATTAATAAATGTAAGGAGAAAAGATTATGAAATTTAGAATATCGCCTAAAGATTTAGTCATATTTATAATTTTTTGTATATTTTTATTCTATCTTTGTGCGATAGCAGTACTTAATTTCTCCTCATTTGGAATGACGGGAACTTTTTATGGCTTAAATCCTATAGAGGCTTTTACTGCTAAGTATTTACCAATTACTTTAGTTATGTTTGCCATTGTCCTTATAATTATTTTTGCTAGTGTATCTTCATATATTTTCGATAAAGAAAAAGGTAGTGGCGTAGGACTTACAGTTAAGAAAAAAGATGAAAATGAGTATTCTCGTTTTGCTACCGAAAAAGAAATGAAAAATGCCTTTGGCGTTAAAAAGATATTTATAAATGAAGAAAAAACCGATGCTGCTGGAGTAGTTCTAATGATGAATAAAAAAGAATGGTATGTTGATAATAGTGAAAACCATACCTTAGTTGTTGGAGCTACTGCTTCTGGTAAAACCACAAGTGTAGTTGACCCTCTAGTTATGTCTTTAGCTAAAAAGGGTGAAAGTATGGTTTTAACTGACCCTAAAGGAGAAATCTATAAAAACCATGCAGCTATGCTTAAAGAAAAGGGATACAATGTTATTGTTTTAAATTTCCGTGACCCAGTAAAGGGTAGTTCATGGAACCCTTTAACTTTACCTTATCAGTTATATAAAGACGGGAATGTTGATAAAGCGACAGAACTTTTGGAAGACGTTGCAAATAATATTTTAAAAGAAAAAAATAGCAATGCTGACCCATTCTGGCAAAACTCTGCAGCAGACTATTTTTCTGGATGTGTTTTAGGTTTATTTGAAGATGGTAAAGAAGAAGAAATTAATATTAACTCTATTTATACAATGACAACCCAAGGAGAAGAAAGGTTTGCTACTTCTACTTATATAAAAGAATACTTTAATTTAAAAGGAGAAAATTCATCCCCTTACATCTTTGCTGCTAACGTTATTAATGCTCCTAAAGAAACGCAAGGTGGACAACTTTCTACCTTTAGACAAAAAATTCGTATTTTTGCCGCTCAGAAAAACTTAAGTGAAATGTTATCATTTACTGACTTTGACATGCGCAATATTGGTAAAGAGAAATCGGCGGTATTTATTGTTATTCATGATGAAAAGACAACTTATCATGCTCTTGCTACAATTTTTATTAAACAACTATACGAAACACTTATCGATGAAGCTTACAAACAAGCTAATGGTCGTTTGAAATATCGTACAAACTTTATTCTAGATGAGTTTGCCAATATGCCACCTTTGAAAGACGTTACGAGTATGGTTACAGCGGCACGTAGTCGTGATATTCGCTTTACTTTTATTATTCAGAACTTTGCTCAATTAAATGATGTTTATGGTGAAAACGATGCTCAAACTATTCGTTCTAACTGTGGTAATTTAATTTATTTATTAACAACTGAACTTAAAGCTTTAGAAGAAATTAGTAAATTATGTGGAGTTAAAAAACCAAAAGATAAAGATAAAGCTCTTTCTGAAAAACCTTTGGTTACTGTAACTGATTTACAAAAAATGAAAATGAATGAAGTTATAATTTTAAAAGCGAGAATGAATCCATTTAAAACTAAATTAGTTCCTTCTTATAATCAAGAAGGTATCAAAAAATACGAAAAATCAGAATTTTATACTCGACCTTTGAAGACTGTGCAAATATTTGATATAAAAGAGTTTGTTAAAGAAGAAAAGAAAAAGAAAATGGCCGAGGATATGGAAAAAAGAGGAGCTAATGGCTCAAATCCTATGCTAAATAATGGAATGTTTGGAATGCCAGCACCTAATTTTGGTGGACCGATGGGCATGCCAAATATGGGACCTATGGGGCCAATGAATATGCCAAACATGGGTGGACTTGCTGGTAAAACGCCAATGGATATTGACGCTATGATTAAAGATATTGATGCGCAAATAGCGAAAATAGAAAAAGAGGAAGAAGAAAAAAGAAAAGAAATTGAAAAACTTAAAAAACAAGAAATTAAAACTTCCGATTTACCAAAATTAGAAGCATTGCAACAACCAGATATAATCGAAAAGCCAAAACCAAAGGCACCAAAAATGGAAATTCCGGCCTTTAATTTAAAAGACCTTAATGAAGAAATGCCTAAACCTGTTGTTGAAAAAACACCAGATGTTCATTCAAAACCAAATATAAAAGTAGATAATGATAGTGTAATCGTTGATGAACACGTTGTATCAGATGATGAATTTTTTGATGATTTCTTTGGAGAAGATTAATAAAAAATTGGTGTTTCTAAATTCTTATTTATGAAAAATATAGGTAATTTATTACCTTGTTTTTTTGTTGACTAAAATTTTAAGTAGTGTAATAATATAATTACATTTGTAAATATAATGACTTCTTATATGAAAGGATGATTTTATGAACAAAGAAAGATATATTGAATCACAAAATGATTGTGCAAAACTTTTAGGCCAATCTATAACCGAATATAATAAAAGTTTAAAAAAAGTGAAATGTTCAAATTTTGAAAAATCATCTTCTAAAGAGAAAAAAGTAAAAAAAATTTTAATGAAATTAGGATTAACAGATAAAGATTTAAAAAGTGTTAGCAAGATAAAAATATGTAATAATTAAAATTAAGTATCAACTGAAGTAAATAATTAATAAAAATCTAAACTTTTAGATTTTTATTTTTTGGCCATATATAATTACTTTAAAACTATTCCTATCATAAATTATAATGGTGATTAATATGACATATCGTGATTTTCCTAATGATGGGATTATTATTGATTTAGAAGATATTGTTACTTATCAAACTTATCATTTACCCAATAGTCAAAATATTCCTTATGACCAATTAATGTTTAATTATAAAAATTATTTATCTAAAGATAAAAAATATTATCTTTACTGCTTAAAGGGTAGAAAAAGTAAAAAGGCTACCGAAATATTAAAATACTATGGTTATAATGTAGAACAAATTACAAAATAAAACACCAGCAAAATCCGGTGTTTTATTTTGAAAATAAGTATGATTAAAACAATTATGAGAAGAATATTATTAAAGAAGGTGATTTAATGGAATATCAAACATATAACTTTAATTCATTTAATTTATATACCATAAAAACAAATAAATTTAAAAATTGCCATTTAGAAGTAGTATTTAGAGAAAAACTAACTAAAGAAAAAATTATACCGCGCAAATTTTTAATTGAATTACTTAGTTATTCTACTCAAAAATTTAATACTCAAAGAAAATTGAACATTTATTTAGAAGAACTTTATAATGCCAATCTTTATGCAGTAACATCTAGAGTAGGGAAATGTTTATTAACTAATTTTTGTTTAGATTTTTTAAATCCTAAATATTGTGAAGAAGGTTATTTAGAAAAAATTTTAAATTTAATCACTGAAGTAATTTTTGCCCCTAATGATTATTCTAATGAGAGTTTTCAAACTATAAAAAATAATATTTTAGATGAAGTAAAAATTAGCATGGAAAATCCTAGAACTTTAGCTTATCGTAATTTATTTAAGATTATGGATGAAAATGCTGATTTAGCCTATGATATGATTGGTACAAAAGAAGAAATTGAATGTATTACTAAGGAAGATATTCAAAAAGATTATAAAAGATTATTTGAGGAAGCTTATTGTGATATTTACTTAATTGGTGATTTAGATATGGATAAAATGAAAGAGTATTTTGAAAATAATTTTATCTTTCGCACTATTAAAAATTATGATTTAGAAATTTTTAGTTCTGGTAAAACCCGTAGTAAAATTAAAGTGAAAAAAGAAAATGCTGATATTAAACAAGCTAATTTATTAATAGGCTGTAATATTGATAATCCTGATGTTGAGCAAAAAGATATTATAGGATATTTATATAATTATATACTAGGAGGATCTTCATTAAATACAAAACTAGCTAAATATTTAAGACAAGATAATTCTTTATGTTATACGGCAAATAGTATTTATCAAAAATATGATAGTGTCATTATTTTATATGCCGGTATTGATAAAAAAAATTATAATAAAGCTGTCACTTTAATGAAAAAAGCATTAAAAGAAATTAGCAATAAAATAACGCCAGAAGAATTAGAAAATGCCAAAAAAGGTATAATTACATCTTTAAACATGATATATGATAATCCTTCTACAATTATTAATAATTACTTATTTTTAAATATTGCTAATTTGCAAACTGTAGAGGAAAGAATAAAGAATGTAAAAAAAGTAACTGTTGATGATATCAAAAAGTTTGCTAAAAAAGTTAAGATAAATACTATCTATTTATTAAGTGGGGTGGAAAAGTGAAGAAAGTAAATATTGAAGGAATTGAGGAAGTAATTTATTATGATGAAACAGATTGTGGTATGCCCATTATTATGTGGGTAAATGAAAAAGTAAAAAATTTTTATATGACTTTAAATGTTAAATATGGCAGTATTCATACTGAATTTAAATTAAAAAATTCTAAAAACTTTATTAAAGTACCTAATGGAATAGCTCATTTTTTAGAACATATGATGTTTTATATGCCTAATAAGAAGACTGCACATGAATATTTTAATAAATTAGGTTCTTCTATCAATGCTTGTACAACTAATGATTTTACTTTTTATGAAGTGTTTGGCTCTAATAATTTTCGTGAAAATTTAAACTATTTATTAGACTATGTACATACTCCGTACTTTTCCAAAGAAAATATTAAAGCCGAAAGAGAAATTATTACCGAAGAAATAAAAATGTATCAAGATGAACCTAATGCCAGTTTAATATTTAAAACTAATGAAGTAATATGGCATAAAAATAAACGAAAAAACTTGATAAGTGGTACAGTTGAAACTATTAAGAAAATAAATCAAGAAAATTTAAATGTTGTTTATAATAATTTCTATCATCCCTCTAATATGTTTATAATTATTACAGGGAATTTTAATCCAAGCCAGGCAGTGGCTATCATTAAAGAAAATGAGCGAAAAAAGGAATTTGGTAATTATGATAAACCGCAGTTTAAAAGTGAAAAAGAACCTAATAAAGTGGTTTGTAAATATTATGAAGAAACAAGAAATATTCTAATTCCTAAAGTAAAAGTAACGGTTAAAGTACCTTTAACTAATTTTAAAGAATACCGTAAAGATGAATTAAAATTATACTTATCACTTATTTTAAAAAATACTTTTGGAATTACTAGTGTTGCTCATGAAACTCTGGTAAATAATAATTTGTTAACCAAACCTTTTCGATTTACAGCGAATATTTGGGAAAATCATTTTACTTTAACTGTAACTGCTGATACTAATTATCCTGAAGAAGTTATTAAACAGATAAGTAAATATTTAGAAAACATTGATATTTCTTGTGAAGATTTAAATCGTCATAAAAAGGTATTAATATCTTCTTTTATAATGACTTATGATGATATAGAAGAAGTAAATACTTTAATTCAAGATAATATTATAGCTGATAATATGATAACTTGTGATACTTTAAAAGTTATAAAATCTTTAAATATAGAAACTTTAAATAAGATAATAAAAAAAATAAATATGACTCATAAAGCAATAGTTCTTTTTAAACCTGAAAGTCCAAAATACTAGTAACAGTACTAGTATTTTTTGTAATTATAACTATTCTTTTTAAATTTAATCAATTATAATAAGATTAGAGGTGATGATATGCAAGATATGACTCTTGTAATACTAGCGGCAGGAATGGGTAGTCGTTTCGGCGGTCTAAAACAAATTGAACCAGTAGGACCAAATGGAGAATTTTTAATCGATTACTCTATTTACGATGCTATTAAAGCGGGTTTTAATAAAATAGTATTTATTATAAAACCAGAAAATTTAGAAATATTTAAAGAAACTATTGGAAAAAGAATAGAAAATAAAATAAAAGTAGAATATGCTTTTCAAGATATAAAGAAGTTACAGAAAATTTACAATATACCTAAAGATAGAGTTAAACCTTTAGGAACGACGCAGGCTCTTTTAGCGGCGGAAGAATATGTTCACGAACCCTTTGTGATTATTAATGCCGATGACTTTTATGGCTGTGAAGCTTATCAAGATGCCGTTAATTTTTTTAAAAATACTAATTATCAAAAATATGGAAATATACTATATAAAATAGCTAATACTTTAACAGAAAATGGTAAAGTTAAAAGAGGAATATGTCAAGTTGAAAACAATAAATTAGTTAAAGCAACCGAAAGTAGTGTAGAAAGAGTAAATGGTAAGATTATTGCTACACCCTTAAATAATGAGCCTAGTTTTACATTACCAGATGATGCGCCAACTTCTATGAATATGCTTGCTTTATTACCAGATATTTTTCCTCTGCTTGAGCAACTGTTTAATCGCTTTATGAAGGAAAATGCTGATAATTTAGATAGTTGTGAAGCTTTAATTTTAGAAGATTTATTTAAATTAGTTAAAGAAGGGGCAATTGAAATAAATACGGTATTAACTTCATCAATTTGGTTTGGTGTGACATATAAAGAAGATAAAGAGCAAGTAATTGCTAAAATAAAAAAAGAAATAGCTAAGGGAGTTTATCCTCAGAATTTATGGGAAAAGAAAAAATCGTTTTAATAAACGATTTTTATCTATTGTAGAACTCAACGATAAGTGATTCATTAATTTCTTGATTAAGTTCACTTCTATCAGGTAAACGTAATAATTTACCAGAAAGTTTATTAGCATCAAATTCAACATATGCTGGGCGATTTAAAGTAGCTTCAACAGCTTCTTTAATAGCCTTATGGTCTAAAGAAGTTTCTTTAACAGCGATTACATCGCCAACTTTAACTTGATAAGAAGGAATATCAACCTTTTTACCATTAACAGTTATATGACCATGATTAACAACTTGTCTTGCTCCACGTCTTGTTTTAGCAAGTCCTAAACGATAAACAACATTATCAAGACGACTTTCTAAAAGTTTTAAGAAATTTTCTCCAGCTACACCTGGCATTTTTGTCGCTTTTTCAAATAGTTTATGGAATTGTTTTTCATTTAAACCATACATAAAACGTACTTTTTGTTTTTCTTGCATCTGAATACCATATTCACTTATTTTCTTACGACGAGAATTACCATGAATACCAGGAGCATAAGGACGTTTAGCTAATTCTTTACCATTTTCTAAAGTTGAAAAACCAAGACGACGAGATTTTTTGTATACAGGACCTGTATATCTTGCCATAGTATTATCTCCTTTCTTTAAATTACGGGTAAAAGGAAATTGTTACTTAAAAAAGAAGGGGAGTTTGTTTTTTATTTTCTCCAAAGGCAGTTTTGGATACTCATATACCTTTATGGCAACAAACACATCAACTTTTTAAATAACACTGCCATTACATCGCAACAATGATTATACTTTATTTTAATAGTCTTGTCAAATTAATTATATGCTTTTTAAGAATAAAACTTCCACCTGAGAGTTAAAAATTCATATACAAATTGTCGTATTATGTGTTAAAATCCTGACTTTGACAGTTTTTAGAAAGCAAAAACTCTCAATCCCTTTGTTTATAAGGAATTAAGAGTTTTTTATAT
>CANQNZ010000022.1 GCA_947625365.1 uncultured Bacilli bacterium
CATAAAAAATAAGGGACAAACCCTTATTTTATAATGCTTTAATTAATTTTTGCTCCCCAGTAGATTATCTAGAGCCACTTTTATCCCCTGATAATAGTTTCTTTTTTTCATTTCTTTATCAATATCATTTAATACACAAAATTTTTTTAAAAGCCACATTGGAGCAATTAAATCTTCTTTTTTCGGGTCACCAGTAATACGATGTATAACAATATTTTCATTTAAATAAGCAAGTTGCTCACAAACAATATCAATATATTCTTCTTTAGAAAGAATAGGAAATGGTTTTTCCTCATACATTTGGGCTAATTTAGTATTTTTTAAAATATGTAGCATATGAATTTTAATACCGTCAATTTTTAAGTTATTTAAATACTGTACTGTTTTTATCATGTCATCTTTTGTTTCATAAGGCAAACCATTAATAATATGAACTACCACATTAATATTACGCGCCTTTAACTTTTTAACCATGTCTTCAAAATTTTGCAAATCATGGCCCCGATTTATTAACTTTAAAGTTTTGGCATGCATTGATTGTAATCCTAATTCAACTGTTAAAAAAGTTCTATGATTTAAATTTTCTAAATAATCGAGCACCTCCTGACTAATTGCATCACTTCGAGTAGCAATTGCTAAGCCTACGACATTTGGCAGTTTTAAAACTGTCTCATATTTCTCTTTTAAAATATCTAAGGGAGCATATGTATTAGTATTAGCTTGAAAATAAGCAATATATAAAGAATTAGGCCATTTTTTCTCCATCATTTCTTTAATTTCATAAAATTGCTCTTCTAAAGGTTTATTTTTATCCCCAGCAAAATCACCACTACCAGATAAAGAGCAAAATATACAGCCCCGATTATTTTGATAATTAGGACAAGAAAAATTACCGTTTAAACTAACTTTACAAACTTTTTGTTTAAACTTAGTTTTATAAAAATAATTTAAAGTATGATAACGTTTATTATCTAATGTTTTTTGAAACATATAATCACCTTTGGTTAATATTATAATTATTTTAGATATTTTGGTCAAACTATAAAGGGTGGTTTATATGCCAAAATTAAAAGATAGTCATAAATTTAATTTGTTTATATTTTTTACCATGTTTGCTAAATTTTCGGTTGAACTTTTTATGCCTGTAATTTTATATAAACTAAATTATAGTATTAAAGCTATTTTAGGATATCTTATCTTAACTTTTATTATTAACATAATAATTAGTATTCCTGCCACCTTAATTGGTCGTAAATATGGCTATAAATATTTAATTTTAATCAGTGCTTTTTTATTTACAGCGTTGTACTTTTTAGTTAGTTTGATGGCTAAAAATTTAATATTATTTATTTTAGTGGCTCTTTGCTCTAGTTTAACTAACATATTTTACTATTTAGGACGGCATTACTATGCTGGTATTGTTTTAGCTCAAACAAGGATGGCTCGAAAAGTAGGAAATATTTTAATTTCTACTGTGCTAGCAAGTATGGCGGGAACTTTACTTTCTTCTTTATTCTTAGAAGAATTTAATATGATTATTTTAGCTATTATAGTAACTATTATTTATTTAATAGGTATTGTATTTATCTTTTTTATTCCGCAAAATAAAGAGTTAAAACCATTAAAACTAAAAGAAGTAAATAAAAAAGTTAAAAATTCTGATAAAATATTTTTCTTATTAGAACAATTTAAAGTAATTTATTTTACCTTATATCCTTTATATGTTTATATTTATGTAGAAAATACTTATTCTTTTTTAGGCCTTGTTTATTTCGTTACTGGACTAGCTAGTATTATTTTTATTTATTTTATATCTCAAAAAATGGAAAATAATCAAAAAGATTATCTCAAAACATCAGCTATAATGTTAGCTAGTATTTTGCTTTTAGACATGAATATTTCTAACCATTTTTTAGTTTTAGGAATATTATTTTTAGAAGGAATTTTTATTAAACTTTATGAAACAAGTGTTACTAATAAATTATATAATGTACAAAAAGACTTAGAAGGGGGCAGTTATTTTTTATATATGGAAATATTATATAATATTGGTAGAATAGTTATTACTTTATTAATGTTAATATTTAATTTAAAAATGAGAACTACATTATATATATGTATAGGGTTTATTTTCTTAAGTGGTTTTGTCAATTTTAAAAGTAAATATTTTGTCAATTAATGTTAAAGCCAATAACACTTATAGAAAAAAATTTTGATAAATGCTAAACTTAAATTATAATGAAGAGGTGAAATACAGTGGCAAATTTACCTGAATATTTTAAAACAGACCAAAGTTTAGCCGTTAGTAAAGAAGGCGCAGTATTTAAAGGAGAAAAGTATCGTATAACTATTTTAAGCGAGCTTTTAATTCGTTTCGAATACGCAAATGACGGTAAATTTTTAGATAGACCAACAGAACTTGTTGTTAATCGAAATTTTGAAGTGCCCCAAATGGAAGTGCAAGAAGATGATAAATTTTTAGTAATAACAACTAAATATTTTAAATTATCTTACGTTAAGGGTAAACCTTTTGAAGGTTCCAAAGTAGCACCTGATTCTAATTTAAAAGTTATATTAAATGGAACAGATAAATTTTGGTATTTTCATCATCCTGAAGCACGAAACTTTAACGGTAGTGCTGTATCATTAGATAATAGCGAAGGTAACGTTAAATTAGATAAGGGTCTTTATTCTACTGATGGCTTTGCTACGTTAGATGACTCTAAAACATTAGTCGTTGATGATGAAGGAGGTCTTATTAAAAGAGATGCCTTAAGAGTCGATACTTATCTTTTTATATATCGTCGTGATTTTGGTTTATGTTTAAGAGATTATTTCCATTTAACTGGATATCCTGCTTTAATACCTCGTTATGCTCTTGGTATTTGGTGGAATAAAAATCAAGCATATTCTTTTGAAGATATTAAAGATTTAGTTACAGCTTTTAATCGAAATCAAATTCCTTTAAGTATAATGCTTTTAGGGGATAGCTGGCATATAAAAGATGCTAAAAATCCAACATCACTTAAAACTGGCTATACTTTTGACCCCGAAAGTTTTCCTAATCCAGAAAACTTAACTTCCTATTTGCATGAAAGAGGTATTCGTTTAGGTCTAAATATTAATCCTGAAGAGGGAATAATGCCTCATGAAGATGCTTATAGTGAAATAGCTACTGACCTTGGTTTAGTTAATAAAGATATTATTCCTTTTAATGCATTTGATAAATATATAATTAGAGCATACTTAGAAAAACTTATTAAACCTCTTACTAATATTGGTACAGATTTTTATTGGATTGATTATTTTAATAAAGATGATATGTTAACTTTAAGAGCTTTAAATTATTATCAGTTTAATAGCTGCAGAGAAAATAAAAATCGTCGTGGGTTTATTTTAAGTCGTAATGGTGGAGTAGCTGCTCATAAGTATCCAGCATTATACTCAGGCGAAACTATTGTTAGCTGGCAAACTTTAAAATATTTACCATTTTATAATAGTTCTGCAAGTAATATTGGTATTTCTTGGTGGAGTCATGATATTGGTGGTTATAAAGATGGAATAGAAGACCCAGAACTATATACTCGTTATGTTCAACTAGGAGTTTATAGTCCTATATTTAGATTTTCTTCTAAGGATGGACACTTTTATAAAAGAGAACCTTGGCGTTGGGATGTTCGTACTTTAAGTATAGTTTCTAATTATTGTCAAATGCGCCATCGTTTAATTCCATATCTTTATGCAGAAGCTTATAAATACTCTAAGACCGGACTTCCTTTAATTCAACCATTATACTATATCTATCCAGAAATTTATGATGAACCATTATATAAAAATGAATATTTCTTTGGTAGTGAATTATTTGTTTGCCCTATTACAAATAAAAAAGACCCAGTTATGAATAGGGCGGTTGAAAGAATTTTCCTTCCTAATGGAATGTGGTATGATTTTAAAACTGGTAAGAAAATAGTTGGTAATAAAAGATATGTTTTATTCTTCAAAGATGAAGATTATCCTGTCTATGCGCGAAGCGGGTCAATTATCCCTCTAGCTCGTTTTGAAGAAAATAAAAATATTACCGATGCTCCAAAATCTATGGAAATTCATGTATTCCCAGGAAGAAGTAATTTTTATAACTTATATGAAGATGATGGGGTAACACGTTTACATGAAGATGGATATTTTATTAACACCAGAATTGAATATAATTATCTTGCTAATAATTATACTTTAATAATAAGACCTACCGAAGGTAAAAGTGGTATAATACCAGACACAAGAAATTATAAAATTCGTTTTAGAAATACTAAACATGCCGAAGATGTTACAGCTTTTGTAGATAAAGATGCTATAGGCTTTAAATCTTACGTAGATGATGCAGACTTTATTGTTGAAGTTGAAAATGTGCCAACTACTAAACAGTTAACTATTAATTGTAAAGGAAAAGATATTGAAATTAATGCGGTTCGTTTAATTAATGAAGATGTTGATTCTATCATAAGTGATTTACAAATTAAAACCTCTTTAAAAGAGGAAATAGCTAACATTTTCTATAGTGAAGATGATATTAGTAAAAAAAGAATTGAAATTCGTAAATTAAGAACTAAAGGTTTAAAAAGTATATTTATTAGAATGTTTATAAAATTACTAGAATATATTGCGGAAATATAGCTGACAAAATTGTCAGTTTTTTTCTGGCTTGTTTTATTTTCCTCTAGTTATATCTTGAGAAAGTGTTGCAAAACGTCTTACGCATATGATAGACTTAAAGTAACATAATAAGTAGTGGAGGTAGCACTTTATGACTGAAAATAAGAAGACAAAAAGAAATGTGGCAATAATAGTAATAGGATTAATATTGGTAGTAGCAGTAGCAACACTCTCATATGCACTATGGACAAGAAACTTTACCGAAACAGGAGTAAATAAAAATATATATGATTGCTTTACAATAGCATATTCCCAAACAAGCGGGGAAGGGGTAACCCTAGAACACGGTTACCCACAAACAGATGAAGAAGGAATGCAAAATAATCCATATGAAGTACAAATAAAAAATAGTTGTAAAACTGTCGCATCATATAATGTAATATTAAATGAGCAAACAGACTCTACACTAAGTGAACAATATTTAAAAGTAGCAACAGATGGAGACGTAAAACTATTAAGTAGTGCCACTGAAACAACAAAAAGAGTAATAGATAATTATAATAATAAAAAATCATATATAATAAATAGTGGCGTATTAGCATCTAATCAAACAAAAACTTTACAAATAAGAAGTTGGATGGATAAAGATACATCAGTAGAAAACGGAACAAATAAAAGTTTTACCTTTAAAATAACAATAGAGGCCACATCAGGAATAAATAGTGATTTAAAAATAGGAATACTGGGAAAAGAATACCCAGTTATAACAACGACACCTGATTTTAAAAAGGGATATCCAAATTCAGACGATACATCCCTAAGTGGATTATATTTGGATTATGATGATGATGGAACAAGTTATTACTTTAGAGGAGCGGTCGAAAATAATTATGTTAAGTTGGGTACTTCAAAACAGGATGATTATCTGTATATAGTGGGAAAGGGTACAGGCAGTTCAGCAACGTTGGGAACTAGGGAAGCAGCTGAAGCTGAATGCGATAAATATAATGAAATAGATTATGGCTATGAAACAGTACAAGCGTGTAAAGATGCTATAGTGACTGAGCCAATGCAGATTTCTGGGCAATCAATTCTATGGAGGATAGTACGAATAAATGGCGATGGAACTATAAGATTAGTCACAGATAATCCGATTGAAGGTTCGGCGTTTAACACGGATTATCTAGACCGCAAATATGTAGGATATACTTATGGAAATACAGCATGTACAAAAACATCGCCATGTAAAAGCACGTATACTGGAAGTGGAACATTTACAAATTCAAATGGAGGAACAAATAGTACTATAAAATCATATTTAGAAAACTGGTATCATACAACTCTAGGAGAATTAGATAGCAAAATCGCTCAAACAACATATTGTAATGATACCTCATATGGGAGTGGAGATGAAAGTGGAACACTTAATTATGGAACATATAAACGAATAGTAACAGATAAAAAACCAAGTTTCAAATGTCCCGACCCAACAAAACAAAGTAGTGGTACAAGAGATTATGGAGGAGTCTATAAATTAAAAGTAGGACTTTTAACAGCTGATGAAATGACATATGCAGGAATGTCATATAATATTCCATATGCTACAAGAGAAAACTATCTGTTAAGTTATGGTAAAGAAAAAGACTACCCTTGGTACATGTGGTCTATGTCGCCTTACTACTCCAGTAGTTCTGGCGCTGTTGAGTTCAATGTCATCGCTGGCTCCGGCTTCAACCACCGCAACGACGTTTACTATGCCGACAGCGTTGTGCGCCCCGTAATCAATTTAAACGCCGATACTCTAGCTAGTGGTAATGGAACAAAAGAAAGCCCATTTATAGTTGAATAAACTAAGCAACCTTACTAATTAAAAGTAAGGTTTTTGTATGTAATATTTATATATGTTTTGTCGAAAGTGTTTAAAACAAATAAAAAAAGCTCTATATTAAATTAGCAGGTGATAATATGCTAAAAATTAACTCAGAATATCATAAAGGAATTTTATTTGTTAGAATAAAAGGTAATTTAAATAGAAGAACTTCCTGTAAACTAAATAATTTTTTAGTACCTGCTATTTTAAAACATAAAATTAAGTATTTAGTTTATAACTTATATAATCTAGATAATATTGATGTGATTGGAATAGAAGCTTTAAGAAAAAGTGCTAAAGCTATAAAAGTAAATAAAGGTATTTCTTTAATATGTGAAGTGCCAGATAATTTAAAAGAAGTGTTTGAAAATATTGAAATTAAAAAGACAACTAATGAATTAACAGCAATTAAATTAATTAATATATAAGGTGATGATTATGGACAATCCTAAGACATTTTTAATTGAGGAATATAAAGATTATATATATAGTATTGCTAATTTATTTTATGGTATAGACAAAGAAGATTTATTCCAAGCAGGAGCAGAAGGACTATATGAATCATTTTTAAGTTATGATGATACTTCGGATGTTAAGTTTACTACTTATGCTTATAAAAATGTTTATGGGCATATGTATGCTTTAATTTCTAAAAATAATGATTTTAAAATTAGTAAAGATACATGGAAATTATATCGAAATATTATGACTAAGTATCAAGAAATGGCCCAACTTAATGGACGCTTGCCACTAATGAGTGAGATAGCTAAAGAGTTAAATATAGATGACTATCTATTAAATGCTACTATAGTAGCATGTCAAAAAGCTCCAAGTTTGGAAGAAGAAGTATGTGAAAATAAATGTTATCTTGATACTATTGCTAGTAAGGAAAATGTTAGTATTGATGATAAGATTTTCTTAGAAGAAAGCATGGATAATTTAACTAATTTAGAAAAACAGATTATTAATTATCGCTATTATCATGATATGACTCAACAAGAAATAGCTAATAGATTAGGTCTTTCTCAAGTAAAAGTATCAAGATGTGAAAAACAGGGACTTGCCAAAATGCGGGTTTATGCTAAAGAATGTGCATAACTAAAAGAAAAACTTTCATAATAAAAATGGAGGTTTTTTAAATGAATAAAAAACAATACGAAAAAATAGTTAAGAAACATACTCCTAAAGAGGACCGTTTTATAAATGCTCTATCTGCGTTTATCTTTGGGGGATTATTAGGAGTTTTAGCGGAGGCTATTACCAAGCTTTTGCGAGTTATATTTAATTTGACTGTGCTCGATGCCACAGTTTGGATGATGATAGTTTTTATTTTTACGGCTTGCTTATTAACAGCTTTAGGAGTATTTGATAAGTTAACTACTTTTTTCAAAGCTGCTATAATTATACCTATTACTGGCTTTGCTCACTCTGTTACAAGTGCCGCCTTAGATTATAAACAAGACGGTTTAATTCAAGGCGTAGGGTCCAATTGTTTTAAAATGGCTGGCAGTGTAATTTTATATGGAGTTATAAGTGCTTTTATTTTAGTTATAATAGGAGTGATTATTAATGTCTAGTATTTTATTTAAAAATGTTTATATTAATGATAATGCCATGATAGTTGGACCTTATGAAAAAGCCGGAAAGCTAAATTTTAATAATGCTTTAACTGATTTTTATGATAATGAAAAAACTTTTGAGGATGCAGAAATAAAAATGCAAAGTACAGTTTTGGATAAATTACTTTATAATCATAATTTACGTCCTGATGATATTGATGTAATAGTAGGTGGAGATTTAATGAACCAAATTACAGCAACATCTTACAATTTAAAAGATTATAATATTCCATTTCTAGGAATATATAGTGCCTGTGCTTCTTTTGCCGAAAGCGTTATCGTAACCGCCAATTTATTAGATACTAGATTTTTTAAAAAAGGTGTTGTAATTACTAGTTCCCATAATTTGACTAGTGAAAAACAATTTCGTTTCCCTGTGGAGTATGGGGCACTTAAACCTAAACGCTCTACTTTTACAGCTACGGGAGCAGTGGCCGCTTTACTTACTAATCAGGAAAGTAACATAAAAGTAGAAAGTGCAACAATTGGTAAAGTTATCGACTATGGTATAAAAGATACTTTTAATATGGGCGCGGTAATGGCTCCGGCGGCCGCCCGTACTATTTTAGACCACTTAAAAGATTTAAAACGAGATATAAATTATTATGATTTAATTTTAACAGGTGATTTAGGAGAAGTAGGAACAAATATTTTAACTGATTTTCTTTATCAAAATAATAAAATTAAATTAAAAAATCATTTAGATGCGGGAATGCAAATATATACCGAGGACCAAGAGACATTTGCTGGAGCAAGTGGGCCGGTCGCTTTACCATTAGTTTTATTTAATAAAATTTTAAATCAAAAAAAATATAAAAAAATCTTAGTTGTAGCAACAGGTTCGTTGCATTCGCCGGTAATGTGCAATCAAAAACATACTATTCCGGCTATTGCTCATGCGATTAGTTTGGAGGTAAAATAATGACTTATTTATATGCATTTTTGTTTGTAGGCTTATTATGCTTAATTGCGCAAGTAATAATTGATAATACCTGTTTAACTTTTGGTCATGTAACTAGTATGTTTGTAGTTTTAGGAGCAATTTTAGGTTTCTTTGATATATATGATAAGATTATTGAATTTGCAGGAGCTGGAGCATCCTTACCAATTACTTCTTTTGGTAACCTTTTATACCACGCGGGACTAGATGGATATTTACAAAATGGAATTTTAGGAATATTTCAAAACATGTTATCCACAACCAGTGCGGGGATAACAGCCACAGTGGTTTTTGCTTTCCTTATGACTTTAATATTTAAACCTAAAGATTAAAACTCTTTTGGTTTTTCTTTGCTTTTATTTATCTTTTTGCTATAATAAAAAGGAAGAATGAAGGGATAAATAATGGAAGAAAAAAAAGAAGAAGTAAAACAAAATGCGGAAGTAGAAACAGGAAATGAAGCAAATAATAAAACTGATACTGCACCGGAAAAGCCACAAATAAACATGGATGCCCAAGTTATAGGGGAACTAGAAACAGAAAAACAAAAAGGCGTTTTTGGTTTAATTATATTTTTTGTCATTTTAATTGGTGTAACTTTTGGTCTTCCATATATTAAAGAATATTTGGATAAACGCAATGCTCCAGTACAAGATAATACTCCACAAGAAAAAACGGAAAATAGTAATGAACAAATTCCTGAAGAAGAGGAGATAGTTTATTATGAAATCGGGACAGATACAACCTTTGACTTTAATGATTTAAACTTTTCGGCTTTGAATAAAGAAAATAGTGATGATTTTTATTTAAGTTTAACTGTTTCTAATACTGGGAAACAAGAAGTTAATTTAAATGAGGGATATTTTATTGAGTTATATACTAGTGAAAAAACATTAATTGAAAGAGTTAAAGTAGTCAGTAACAAAACTATATCTTCGGAAGAAAAAATGGATTTAAAATTACCTATAAGTGAAAATGCTTTTAATAATGCTACTTTACTTACAATTGATGAAAAAACAGCAGAAGATTATCCCGAAGTAACTTTAAATAACGTAGAAAATGATTTAGATGTTCTTTCTTGTACAAATAATGGAAGTTCTATTAAATATTATTTTAAAGATGATAAGCTTCAGAAAATTAGTGATATATATGAATATACTAATACTGATGCTACTAAATATAGTGAAACTTTAAGAGAATATACAAGTAGAGCAGCAAGTTTAAATAATAATGAAGGTGTAACTTCTAATATTGTTGATACATCTAGTTCATTTACGATGAATACCCAAATTGATTTAGAAAAAGCTAATGTTAAAAATTTAAATAATAATTATTATTTTGCTAAAGATACGGCGGCAAAAACAGTTAAGTTTGAAATGGAAGCAATGCGTTTTACTTGTAATTAATAGGAAGTGATGCCAGTTGAATTTTCATATAAATGATTTTGAAGGGCCGTTAGACTTACTTTTACATTTAGTTAAGAAAGAAAAAATGGATATATATGAGATTGAAATATCCAAAATTATTGAAGAATACTTAGATATTATTCATAAAATGCAAAATTTGAATATTGATTTTGCTAGTTCTTATTTGGTAATGGCTGCTGAATTATTACATTTAAAAAGTAAACTATTATTAAATCAAAGTTATGATGATGAAGAGGAAGAATATGAGTTTGCGAACGAAGATGATTTAAAAAATAAATTAATTGAATATCAAATGTATAAAGATATTACGGAAGATTTTAAATTATTAAGTGAAAAACGCAGTGAAGTTTACACTAAAGGGCCGTCTAATATTAGTGAATATAATGAAAATAATGTGTTAAATAATAATGATATAACTTTAGAAGACTTAATTAATGCTTTTTTAGAGTTTAAAAAAAGAGAAGAGCAAAATAAACCTATTGATACTAAAATTGCACGTAAAGAACTAAGTGTTAAAGAAAGGGTATCGACAATTAGAAAGTTATTAGCTAAAAAAGCAAAACTTAATTTTAAAGAATTATTTGATGATTTTAGTAAAGAATACGTAGTTGTTACTTTTCTTTCCATATTAGATATGAGTAAAAATAAAGAAATTATTTTAACTCAAGAGGGTAATTTTAAAGATATAGTAATTGAGAAAAGAGTGTAATTATGAATTTGTTAGGAGTTTTGGAAGGAATTTTATTTGTAGTGGGCGAAGAAGGAATAACTTTAAAAGCCTTGAGCGAAATACTAGAAAAAGATACGGAAGAAGTAAAAAAATTATTATTAGAGTTAAAGCATACTTATGAAGATGATAAAAGAGGAATTAGAATTAGTTATCTAGGAGATGCTTTTAAATTAACTACTAAAAAAGAACATAAAGATTATTATCAAAAACTAATTGAAAATCCTGAAAATAATATGCTTTCGCAGGCGGCTTTAGAAACATTAGCTATTGTGGCTTATAATCAACCTATTACGCGCATTGAAGTAGATGAAATAAGAGGCATATCTTCATCTTTTATGATAAGAAAATTAGTGGCTAAAAATTTATTAAAAGAAGTAGGTAAATCAACCATGCCTGGAAGACCTAATCTTTATGGAACAACTAGTGATTTTTTAGATTTTTTTGGGCTTGCTAGTATTAATGATTTACCAAAATTACCTCAGGTAGGCGAGCCAAAAAAGGAAGAGCAAGATTTATTTACTTCTATATATAAAGAAGAAAAATAAAATTTTAAAAGAGGTATAAAATTTAAAAATAATCATAGAATATAGGTAATTGACATAAAAAAATCCTTATGTTAATATATATTTGATTTAAAAAACATTGATGAGGAAAAGTAATATTAAGTTAACTTAAAAGAGAGCTCTAGCTGGTGAAAAAGAGTATGTTTAACTAATATGAAAGAACACCTTGGAGTTGGTTTTTTGAAAAAATAAAGTAGGAAAGCCCGCAGATTAAAAGCGTTATTTTAATGAAGGCCAAGCAATTGGTAAATTTGGGTGGTACCACGAAGTTTTTTCGTCCCTTACAGGATGGAAAAGCTTTTTTATTTGAAAGAGAGGAAAAGATTATGAAAGCAAATAAGTATCGTACACATACGTGTGGACAATTAACTGTCAGTGATTTAGGAAAAGAGGTAACTTTATCTGGTTTTGTTTCAACTATTCGTGACCATGGTGGGGTAATGTTTATTGACCTTCGAGATGAAGAGGGCACAACGCAAGTAGTAGTTCATGATGAAGCTATGCTTTCCCATGTTAGTAAAGAGTGTGTTATCAAAGTAAGTGGAGAAGTTATCCGTCGTGATGAAGAAACAGTCAACAAGAAAATTAAAACTGGTGAAATCGAAATTATGTGTAAAGAATTAGAGGTTTTATCCGAAAAAGTAGAGAATTTACCATTTGAAATTGAAGAGTCTAATAAGACTAATGAAGAAGTGCGTCTTAAATATCGTTATTTAGATATGCGTAATGAAAAAGTAAGAGCTAATATGAATTTACGTAGTGAAATTTTACATTTTTTACGAAATAAAATGTATGATTTAGGCTTTTTAGAAATCCAAACCCCAATTTTAACTGTATCTTCTCCAGAAGGAGCTAGAGACTTTGTCGTTCCATCACGTAAATTTAAAGGAAAATTTTATGCTTTACCTCAAGCTCCCCAAATTTATAAAGAATTATTAATGGTTGGAGGAGTAGATAAATATTTTCAAATTGCCCCATGTTTTAGAGATGAAGATACCAGACGTGACCGTACTTTAGAATTTTATCAACTAGATTTAGAAATGAGTTATGTATGTGAAGAAGATGTTTTAGAAGTTGGCGAAGAAATTTTCTATGATACTTTTACAAAATTTTCTAACAAAGAAGTATCACCTCGACCTTTTAGAAGAATTTCTTTTCAGGAAGCCATGGAAAAATATGGAACGGATAAACCTGATTTACGAAATCCTTTAATTATTGAAGATGCTACAGAAACTTTAAAAAATACCTCATTTAATCCTTTTAAAAATAGTACTATTAAAGTTATTGTAGTAGATGATATCGGCCATAACTCAAATAGTTGGTTTAACGAAGTAGTTGATTTTGCTTCATCAATTGGTATGCCTGGTATAGGTTATATTACTTTACAAGAGGATGGCAGCCTTAAAGGACCTATTGACAAATTTTTGACTGAAAAAGAGCGTCAAGAGTTAATTACTAAATTTAATATGAAAAAAGATAGTGTTATGTTCTTTATTGCTAATAAAAAGAAAAATCATGCGCAAAAGTTTGCTGGTCTAATTCGAGATGAGTTAGGACGTAAATTAAATTTAATTGATAATAATAAATTAGAATTATGTATTATTAATGATTTTCCAATGTTTGAGTATGATGAGAAAACTAAAAAATATGAATTTTGTCATAATCCTTTTTCTCTTCCTCATAATGGTATTGCTGATTATGATAAGGAAAATTTAGATGATATCTTAGCTTATCAATATGATTTTGTTTGTAATGGTAATGAGATAGCTTCTGGAGCAATTCGTAATACTGATTTGAAATCATTAGTTAAAGGCTTTGAAAAAGTAGGTTATAATAAAGATGAAGTAGAAAAAAGATTTAATAGCTTATTTACAGCCTTTAAATATGGAGTTCCCCCTCATGGAGGAATGGCCCCTGGAATAGATAGAATTATTATGTTAATAAAAGATGAACCTAATTTAAGAGAAGTTCAAGCTTTCCCAGTAAGTGCTTCTGGAGCTGATTTAATGATGGGCTCACCAAGTGTTTTACAGGAAGAACAATTAGAAGAATTAGGATTAGAAATCATAAAGGAGGATTAACGTGAGTAGTAAGTTTACTAAAGAAATGGTTGACGATTACGCTGATAAACTGTTAATAGGTTTAACCGAAGAAGAAAATGCTTCTGTTTTAGCTGAATTTGAAGTAATTGATGAAACTATTAATACTATAAATCAAATAGATAATATTGCTAAGGTAGAGCCAATGACTCATTGCTTAGATGATTTTGAATATGAACTTAGAGAAGATGAGCCAGAAGAAAGCTGTGCTTTAGAAGATATTTTAAAAAATTGTGATGTGACTAATGGTCGTGAAGTAGAAGTGCCAAAGGTGGTGGGAGAATGAAATACATGAATAAATCAATTGAAGAACTTCATGATATACTTATAAATGGTGAAGTTACTTCTGAGCAATTAGTTAAAGAGTCTCTAGAATTATCTCATAAACTTCAGGATGAGTGTAATGCCTTTGTTACTATTTTAGATGATGCCAAAGGAGGAAAAGTAACTGATAATCTTTTGTCAGGTATTCCTTGTGGCCTTAAAGATAATTATTCTACTAAAGATATTTTATCTACTGGTTCATCTAATACTCTTAAAGATTATGTTCCCTTTTTTGATGCTACAGCTGTTAGTAAATTAAAAGAAGCGGGGGCAGTGTTTGTTAATAAAACCGTAATGGATGAATTTGGTATGGGAGGAACAGGAACAACTGGACATACAGGAACTGTTTTAAATCCTTGGGATAAATCT
>CANQNZ010000023.1 GCA_947625365.1 uncultured Bacilli bacterium
CTGTGAAATACGCAAATGTTGCTCCTACAACTGCTACTAATAATGTAGCTACTGCAATTATTGTTAATAATACAGTATTACCTTTCTTCATATTACTATCGTTCACTTTCTTTTTCCTCCTTACTATAACCATATTAACAAATTTAAACTTTGAAAGCAACATAAAATCATTAAATTTTTACAATATTTTTAGTTTTTTAATACTTTTGTTTTAATATTAAAATAACAATTCCTGTTAAAGAAGTTATTATACCTGCTATTAATCCCTGAGGAAGATAATCTATAGTTATTTTATTAACACCCTTTTCTAATTCTAAACCTATAAAGGCACCTAAGATTAATTTTGGTTTTACTTTTTTACCATTTACTTTAATATTCATTCCTTTTTCATAAGCTATTGTAGTAAATAATATTTTATTATCTTCTTTGACGTCTATTGATGCTTCTAAAAGATGTTTATCGTTCGTTTTAATATTTTGTAAAGTATTACTATTTAACTGCTGCATTATATTTTGATATTCATCTATTTTTAAATAATAAATATCATTTTTATATTTATCTTCACTATCTTTTAATAAAGGGAATTCAATATTAATCTTATCTCCTTTATGAACATAAGGATAAGAATGATTAAAAGTGATCTCTTCATCATTTATTTTAGCTACCACCCCTATATCATCTCTAAATATTAACAAACTATCTTCTTGGGCAATAAATTCAATATAGATATTTGCCTGTTTGAAATTGTCCAATCTATAAAATTTATTTTTGGCCTCATCTAATCTTGCATTATCAAAAGAATAAATAACATTGTCTTCTAAATTATATATATTTACATCTTGATTTAACATACTACTATATATTTTAGAAAGATTATTAAATTCTTCTTTCTTCTTAAGTTTAACATTTAAAATATCTTTATCGACCATAAATCCCAAACTTAAATAGTTATTATTAACATAAGTTTTATTATCTACTTTATCAAAGTAAAATAACTCTTTATCACTAACTATATATTTAACATCAAATAAAGATAACATATAAGGGTCTAACTGGTCTAAAGTTATACTTTGATGACTATCTATTTTAACAGGAAAATAATCTTCTAAAGCATTTATTACTCTTTGATTTCTTACGGAATTAAAATAATTTATACCATTATAATTAAAAAGCAAACCATCATTATAGGAAAATCTATCTGCCAGTTCCATACGATAAAAAGTTTTATCTTTCTTTATATGACTTAAACTTTCATTAATTTGTTTTTTAGATACTATATCATAACTTAATCTATCACTGTTTTTACTTTCTTTAATACCTATAAATGTATTTAAACCTAGTTCTAAAAATATTAGTATTATTATAATTAATTTACTAAATTTTCTACTATTATCAAATACAAAGATATAATTAATTAAAAGTAAAACAGCAAAACCAGCGATAAATATACGATATACAGTTTTAATATTCATATTAAAATAGAAGATTAAAAAGCTAATTACAATTAAAATTGCTAAAGCGGCATAGATTATGCCTTTTTTTATAGAAGATAATTTTAAACCATCATAATTCATTAGATTTTTATACGCTATAATTATCATGAAAGCTGAAAAGGTAAATGAATAACGATGTTGCCACCATATAGGCTTTTGAAAAAATTGCCAAGCATAATCTACTAAATTAAAACTATAGGATAACATATAAAATAAAACTATAATAAGTGTAATACTTTTGGTTTTAACATCAATTTTTTTATTAAAAAATGATGTTATAAACAGAGTAACTACAAAAAGCGTACAGAAATTTTGAGCAAAACCATCATTACCAACCATACTAGAATGAAAATTACCGGGAGTAAGAGAATAAAAGACATATTTAATATTATCATTGAAAGCAAAATACTTAGTAAATGTATCTTTAAATCCACTAGCTTTACCGGCCATTAAAGCAAAGAATGTTGGCACTAAAACTACTGAAGCTATTAAGGCAGATATTATAGAGCTTATAATAAAATTAAGTATTATTTTTTTATCTTTATATTTATTTTTTTCAATTAATTTATATATAAAATAAATAACACTAAAAATACAACTCATATATCCCGTATAGAAACTTAAAATTAATGAGATAGCTAAAGATAATGTATAAAAGAGCGATGATTTACCTTCTACTATTTTATTAATACCCACTAGTATTAAAGGTAGCATAATAATTCCATCTAACCAAAAAACATTATAATAGTAGGATGCTATATAACCAATCAAAGCATATATAACGCTAAATATTATACTCCATAAAGTATCGTGTTTTTCTTCATGGCTTAAAAAATACTGCATGCTTAAACCACATAAACCGATTTTTAATATAATTAATAAAAAATAAAAAGTATTATAACTATATATATCAAAAAATTTAATTAAAAGATTTAAAGGGTTCATTAAATAATACGCCATAAGACCATAAAAATTAAACCCAAAACCGACATTAAACAAATAAAAATGCATGTTTTTAAGTGCCATAAAAAATCCTGGATATTGAACACGTGAGTCATAAATCGTTATTAAATAATCCCCAAAGGGAGCTATCTTATTAATAAATAAACATAAGCAAAAAATAGCAATAGGAATTAAAAATGCTAATACATATTTTAAATACTTCATATACTTCTTCATTTTAATCACATATAAATATTAACATGAAAAATTTTTTAGGGAAAGGAAAATGTTAGCAAACTTTAAAAATCATTATATATTAACAATTAAATATTTTTGTAAAGTTATTACGGTGTACCGTAATAACTTTTACTTTTTGAAAATTATTACGATGAATGGCCTTTAAAAAAACTTATCGTTTTTGATAAGTTAAATTATTTTTCTTGATTATTTTTAAATTCATTATACTTTTGCATTATGCCATCTATTTTAGCAATAGTATTTTTTATATGTGCATAAGCGGCATCCGTATTCCCACCAGTATTAGTCAAAATAACTACTATATAAGGATTATCATTATCCATAATTATTCCTGTTTCATGAACAACTGTATCTGTAAAACCGGTTTTACTAGCACTAGCTACATTAGGCATAACATCTTTAAAATAATTATATTTAGCATTCAAAAGTAAATCATATAATTCTTTACCTTCTTCATCTGTTTTACTAAAGCGATATATCTCTTGCCAAATAATTGCACTACTACGACAGCTTAGTTTTCCCCATCTTGATGTGTTACTTAAATGAATTTCTGGGGTTCCTAAATCATCTAACATTTCATTAAAACCATCCCATTTATATTTATTTAAAAGCATTAAATAAGCAGAATTATCACTTTCATGAATCATATCATAAATTAAATCTTTAACGGTATATTTTGTTCCATAAACACTGTCTTTAACTATTCCCGTTCCTTTATTATAAAATTTAGCTTCATAACTTACTTCATCTGATAAATTTGCTTTTCCCGCGGCGGCTAGCTTATATAGATATAGCGCATAAGCGGCTTTTATAGTACTTGCCGAAGAATAAGAAGTATCAATATCGTAACCAAAAGCCATACCATCTGTTAAACTAACTACTAAAAAGGAAGAACCATTTTTATAACCTTGAATAGTGTTTGTTAAATCAGTTAATAAATCTTCAGGAATAGTAAAATTATTGTTAACTATTTCAAAAGTATTATCATTAGCTTCTAAAGATACTAAATCTAAGTAATAATTTTGCTCGGTCATGTTTTCTGTAGGTTTAATTTCTTCCGCTGTTTTAATTTCTTTAATTCGAGATTTATCAGAAGTTTCCTCTTGAAAAGCATGAGAAGGATTACTTAATCTTACAACAATTAAAGCTAGGTCTACTACCATCAATACTGAAACGATAAATAAAGCTTTCTTGTGCATATAACTTCTCCTTACCTTTTAAAATTATAACATATTTTTTTAAAAGAAAAAGATTATTTTGTCTAAAGCTTAATTAATATTTAATTTCGTGGTAAAATAATTATTGGTGAAAAGCAATGAAGTTTATAAATAATCTTACAGAAAAAGAATATAAAAAATTTTTTACAAGCCAAAAAGATGCTCATTTTTTACAATCTTATGAATGGGGTCAAACGCAAAAAGATGGACGAGGTTTAATTCCTTATTACGTAGGAGTTAAAGATAATCAAAACAAAGTTATTGCCTGCGCCCTTTTATTAAAAAGAAAAACACCTTTAAGTATGTGTTATTTCTATGCCCCTCGCGGCTTTGTTCTTGATTATCATAATCAAGAATTATTTGCTTTTTTTACCGAGGGATTAAAAAAGTTTTTAAAAGAAGAAAAAGCAATCTATTTAAAAGTTGACCCGGGTGTCAAATATCAAGATATTAATGAAAATGGCGAACGTATTAATGGCGAAAACAACCATGATATATTTGCTAGTTTTATTAAATTAGGTTTTATTCATAAAGGTTTTTATAAACTATATGAGGGTAATCAACCAAGATACACCATAAGAGTTCATTTAAATAAAGATAAAGAGGAAATTATCGGTAATATTTCCAAAACTTATATGAATACAATTAAAAGAAGTTACAGCTATGAGTTAGAAATAGAAGAAGGTCATAATATTGACATCATGCACGATTTAATTTTAAACAATGCCCAAAAAGATGGTTTTAAAGCTTATTCTTACGATTATTACCGTAGTTTTTATAAACATTTTCAAAAAGAGGGGCATGTCAAACTTTTAAATGTTCGTTTATATCCTGATAAAATAATTAAAAAAGATAAAGAGGAATTAGAAGATTTACAAGCAAAAATTGCGGCAGGAGAAATTAAGAAAAAAAACTTAGCCGATGCTAAAGATCGCATTAAACGTTTAGAAAAAGACTTAGAAATTTTTACCCCTTATGAAAAGCAATACCCAGATGGTAAAATTGTCTGCTGTGCTGGTATTGCTTATACTGATTATGCTTCCTGGCTTTTATATTTAGGAAACGATGCTTTAGGAGAAAGATGCTTTGCTGTTAATCGTTCTTATTACGAAGCCTTAAATGATGCTATTAATAAAAAGTTAGATTTCTTTGATTTATTTGGCACCGTCGGTGACCCTAAAACAACTTATAAAAAATTAGCAGGCCTACACGAATTTAAACGAAAATTCGGCGGAGAATATATAGAATTTTTAGGAGAATTTGATTTAGTTAATAAACCGTTTTGGTATAAAGTTTTACCAACATTATTAAAAGTGTATCGAAAACTAAGAAAATAGTTAAAAAGTATTGATTAAATTAGCATCAATACTTTTTTTAGGTGTGTTTTTTATATTTTTTTAAATGTATATTTGTAGTAGTAGTCTATGAATTTCTTACTTTTATCATTTATCACCTCACCTTACATTTTAAGTATAACTTTTATTTATGAAAATAACGTGAAGAGTATGTGAATTATTTAGGTATTTCAAAATAAAATGTTGTACCTTTATTAAGAACCGTTTTTACTCCATAAATAAAGTGATGTTGCTCTAAAATAGCTTTAACAATTGATAAACCAATACCTGTTCCTACTACATTTCTTTGATGATTTTTTTCATTTTTATAATACTTATCCCAAATATAATCAAGTTCTTGTTTCTTTATTCCTTTTCCACTATCTTTTACTTCTACTAAATAACTTGAATTTTGCTCACTAATAATGATATTAACATCTTTATTTTTGCCCGTATAATTAATCGCATTATTTATAAGATTATAAATAACTTGATTTAATTTATTTTTATCAGCCTTTATTTTTACTTTCTTAGGCGCAGTCAAAATTAATTTATAATCTTCTGTTTCTTTCATTATTTCGTATTTTTTTAATATACTATTTACTTCTTTAACTAAATCATATTCTTCTATCTTTAAATTTTCCACATTAGCCTGAGCTTTAGAAAGTAATAAAATATCATTTACTAACATATTCAAGCGGTCCGTCTCATCAATTATAATTTGTAAATGATTATTTCTTTTATCCTTATCTTTATAAGAGAAATCTCTAATCATCTCGGCATAGGCTTTTATCATAGTTAAAGGAGTTTTTAAATCATGAGAAACATTAGCCATTAAATCTCTACGTAACTCATCTATTTTTAAAATTTCTTCATTAGCATAATTTAAATTATCAGCTAGTTCATCTATTTCCGTAATACCACTTTTTTTAAATTCAATATTACGTGTTCCTAGTTTTTTCGCTTTTTTAGTAATTTCGATAATAGGTTTGGTTAATCGCTTAGAAAGAAATAATGCTATTAAACATGAAATTATTATAGCTAGTAAAGTAATATAAATAAGCTGATTACGCAAGACAACAGATGTTGCATGAACATCCTCCAAATTAGCATAAGCAAAAATCACTTGATTATCTTTTTTTATTGCTGATAAAAGTCCCTTAACTTCATATTTTTTATTGACTAATTTAAGGGTGTTAATATCACCTTCCATATTACTTAATTTATATTTATAATTTTCTATTAAAGAGGAAGAACCACTTAAAACGCAGGTAGGCATTTTCGTGTTAAAACCTAAAGTTTCTGCATTTAAATCTAGTTCAATACAAATGTCATTTTCATATGCTATCTCTTCTAATTTAGTTAAAATATCTTCGTCAGATTTTTGGATTTCTTGTGATATTTTATGCATAGTTTTTATCTGGTAGCGCTCATAAAAAACACGCAAGAATAGTATTTGAAAAAACCATAAGACTAATAAGATTGTAGTGGAAAAGATAATTAAATAACCAATAGTTTGAAAATTTATACTTTTATTTTTTATATTCAAATTTATACCCCATTCCTCTTATTGTCACAATAAATTTTCGATATTCTTTTAAATTGTTACGTAAAGTTTTAATATGGGTATCTATAGTTCTATCTTCACCATAATAATCATAACCCCATACTTGTTCTAAAAGGGTTTCACGCGATAAAGCAATATTTTTATTCTTGATTAAGTATAAAAGCAAATCATACTCTTTAGGAGTTAATTCCACTTTTTGATTATCTATCGTTACTTCATGCGCTGCGTTATCAATAACTAATCCCTCAAATGTATAAACATCATCAGAAGATACATTTCGCTTTGTAACAACTTTTATTCTGGCCATTAATTCTTTAGGAGAAAAAGGCTTAGTCATATAATCATCTATTCCCAATTTAAAACCATAAAGTTTATCAAATTCTTCAGCTCTAGCCGAAAGCATAATAAAAGGAATATCTTTAATTTTTTTAATTTCTTCCACTGTTTTATAACCATCCATTTTTGGCATCATAATATCCATTATTATGACATCATAATCATTTTGACGTACTTTTTCTAAAGCAACTGTGCCATCTTCAGCTTCATCAACTAAATAATCTTCTAATATGGCATATTCTTTAATAACATCCCGAATTAATTTTTCATCATCAACAATTAATATTCTCATTTATATCACCACTTAAGTTTATATTATACTAAAAATGTGATAAATGCATGAAAATTTATTGACTTTTCTAATTTTTGTGGTTTAATATATTTCGTTTAAGTCAAGGGGGAAATATGAAACAAAATTTATTAAAAGATAACTTAATAAGTTCTAAAGAAGAACTATTAAGTTTGTTAAAAAGACGTAAACGAGAATTTAATCATTACTTATATGATTATTTTAATTCTCTTATTAACTTAGAAATTTCAGCTATTAAGTGTCCATTATCATCTCATTATAATGGTGAAAAAACTAATTTTTATTATCAAGTTGTTAGATATAATATTTTTTATAAAGCCATTAAACTCGCTAAAGAGCTTAATCCTCATATGCAAATTATGGGAAATCAAACTAAAGGATGTTTATATATAATGTTAAATGGACAAAAAATATTTAGTTATGTTGTTCATCCATCAGAAGATGATATCGATATAAATAGTATTTATTTATATCAGTTAATAGCTGATGAAAATATTAAGAAACAACAATTAGAAGAAAATTATAAAGAGTTATCTAACTGTCGAAATCAACAAGGTCCAACCGAGAACATAATTGATAACTATTATTGGAAATTAGAGCAAATACGTAATATAGAAAATATTGAAAGACAAATTGCCAAAATATTTAGTTACGATAGTCTCAGTAAAAAGCAGATAGATACAATTAATTTAGCTTATCAAAGTTATTTAGATGATTATGGCTTAAAGGCAGACTGTTTTTCTAGCTTATCACCATTATATAAAGATGGAGTTAGTGAAACATTGATAAGAAAACGTAGTAATGCCGAAATACATAATAATATTAGATATATTTAAAAACTAAAAATATCCCTATTTTCTAGAGATATTTTTTTAAATCTTCCACATCAGCTTCTTGCATAGCCACATATTCTTGAGCAATTTCCTCTACTTGTTTTTCAGTATCTTTTTGATTTAAAAGTCTTCGCCCTTCAATAATACCCATATTTGTCCCTTGCATAATAAGTTCTGCTAGTTTAGAAGTAGTATCGTCACTCATCGTTTTCATTTCAATGCCCCACCAAGTCATTACTTTGTTCATGGTGCTAGTTTCATGAGGCTCTTTCTCAGAATATTCTGGGTATAAGTTTTCAATTTTAGATGCTATATCTTTGTAGCCATTATATTGATTTTCTAAAGTTTTTCGAAAGTCTTCATCTTCTACCTTTTCTAAAATAAAGGAAATAGCATCCATTCCCATGCAAGCGCCTTTATGAAGTTCATCTAAAACATTTATTTCTTCCTTATCTTTTTTATCTTTAGTTTTTTCCACTTTTATCACCTCAATATTAGTTTGGAATTTAAAGACTTTTTTATACCCAAAAGCTTTTACTATTTTTTGTCATTTTTAATATATGTAATGTATATTATTGCCAATTTAACGCAAACTAAAAGTAAAGAAAGGAGTATTATAATGTTAAAGAAAAGATGGATACTTTTATTAGGCATAATACTTGGTATATTATTAATTCCCAATATTAAAGTTAGTGCTCAAACCGAAAGCATCGTCCATAATCAAGAAGAATTTTTAGACGCTTTAAAAAATAAAGAAGTAACAACCATTATTTTAGGCAATGATATTGAAACTACTCAGAAAATCAATATTACAAGAGAAGTAACAGTTGATGGTGATAATCACACAATGAAATATGTTGGTACTTTTGGGGAGGCTAAAAGCACTGATAATAAAGTCTGGGGTGGAATATACTTACTCCAAATTTATAAAACTATTGCCACGGTTAAAGATATTAAATTAACAGGTGGAAACGCCGCTATCTTAGTAAATGGTGGTACTGTTAAACTTCTAGGTAATGTTGATGTATCTGGTAATGGTTTTGGAGGAATTGAACTTTCTCAAGGTAAAGGTGTAACTAACCAGTCCCGCATGATAATTGATGAAGATACAAACTTAGTTAATACTACCGAATCATCTGATACTCCAACCATGTGGGTACCTAGTGACTCAAAAGACGCTGTAGTGGAAATGGACGGAGAATTAAAATTAATTAAATCTGGCGCAGAATTATCTTTAAATGAAATTGAAAATTTATTTTCTGAACCTAGTCCAGAAACAAGCGATAAATTAAATTTAATAATTATGTTTGGTATTATGGGAATTGCACTTTTAAGCGTTAGCTTATACCACGTAAAAAAGGGTCTTAATTAATAGACTCTTTTTCTATGAGTTTGGCATGGACAACAATGCGATGGCTTAAATTATCTTTACAAGTTGATAAAGTTAAAATATTGTCAACATTTGTCATATCAGTATCAAATTTTATTTGACTTCTTTGTAATATTTTGTCAATAAACTTTTGATAAGAAGTATCGTTAATAAACATAGTCTTAAGATAATAACTTTCTTTTGCTATAGTATAAGCACTAAATATTTGCCATTTACTATTATAAGTAGGCGTTGATAACGATATTATATGCTCATTTTTATCATTTAAAATATTTTCTAAACTGCCAAACATCGAACCATCTATACGAGCATGGCCATAAATGACAGTATTTTTTTGGATATCATTTAAGTTATTTCGATAATCTAAAAATATACTACCCGCTTCATTTTCTTTTTTTAAAAAAGAATGACTAAGATAATAATTATTATCCCGAGTTTGAACAATAGGATAATCTATCTCCGTATTTTCTACGGTTAGCCACCCTACTGTATCTGCATTTTCTTTAGTTAATTTAGAAAAATCTATATATGATTTATTTTCCCTTCCAGATTTTGTTTCTGTTAAAATATTATTATCTATATATTTATAAGATTTTATTTGTTTTAGTATTTCTTTTTCTTCCTTAGTATCTTTATACCACTTTAACACTCCCCAAGCACTATATATTATTATTGTTAAAGAAAGAAAAATAATTAGCGTTAATTTTTGTTTTTTCATATTATACTTCCGTTCTAGTTATAGTATGTTAAATAAAAAAAATAACATGTATGCTATAAGTAACTTTCAAAAAGCAAGCCCAAAAGTATTCTGTTTTTTTAACTTTAAAATATTTATCAAAATAGTGCCGATAACCTAGTTATGAGTAATAATTTCTTTCCTCAAGATGTTTATAAAAAATTATTAAATAAATAGATAAAAATACTTTCACTCTAATGTTGAAAGTATTTTTTCAAATATATCGTGTTGTCACGGTATTATTATAATAATCTCCACAATCTTTCCAATTTTCTAGTCCTTCGCTTACCATATTAGTAAAAAGTACCAACTGCATAGGTCGGTAATTTAATATAGTATCTTTTTTTAGTTATTTTACCATGTCATCAAAATCACTATTAAAAAAACCATATAGATTTTTAATTTTTCTATCTATATAGTCTATTTTTATTATTTCTTAAGTACATATTCCTTTACAATTATACAAAATTCACCTATTATTGATATAATAAACATTATTATATATTTTGATATTTCATCTTGAGTTTCTGGATTACTAATTTCTTTAATTATGTTTTTTGCAATTGTTATTTTAGAGTTATAGTCATTAATAAATACTATTTTATCTTGAGATTTATTATTTTTTGTAATCTTAACATTCTCTATGACTAACTTGCCTTTTTCTTCTTTAACAGTAATAGTTACCTCATAAGTATTTTCATCATAAGTATACTCATTATTGTTTCCTTTTAATTCTTTAACAAAAACTTTATATATTCCTTCTTTAGTAAATGTTATTTCCTCAAATTTAGCTTTACCTTCACCTTTTATTTTAGCATATCTATTTCCAGGTAAAACAATACCATCTTTATCTTCTGTTTTTATTTCAAAAATAAATTCTTCTTTTTCAGTTGGTTTGATGAAACTATCTATTTTCTTTTCGACTTCTAAAGAATATTTTACTGGTAATGATTGTATTTCGTTTGTAAGTGTATAAGTACAATTACCTTTTTCATCACATTGTACATCAGTTGATTTTAGATTACTTTCATCTTCTTCTCTTACTAAATATTTATAATTTGCATTTTCATTATCAGCTGGATATTTTGGTAAATCTTCAAAAGTATGAGACCAATTATTTTCTTTATTTAGTTCTACATGCGAATCAAGTAATGTTTCATTGCTTCCATCTTCATCTTGACGATATAAATTAACAAAAACTGATTTTGGTAATAATTTAGTGTCTGTATATTCTTCTTTTTTTCTTGAGAATTTCTTTTCTACTTTTACATCAACATCAACATCTTCACCTATTTCTAGAGTATAGTTAGTTGCAATTGCTCCTCCCCTTTTTCCAGCAGTATTTCCAGTAAATATAACATCATATTTTGAACTGTCACCATCTACTCTAGCAAGTGAGAATGGTTTTTTTCTATTTTGATAGTCTTTTATATCCACCGGAGTATCACCCTGTCTGAAGCGTTTATAGGCTTCATCAGCAAACCAATTTATGATATGCCCATCATTACTTCTAGATGATATAGTTACATCACTTGTTTCAATCTGATTGACGTTAGGAAGTGCATCATCTTCAGCCTCCGTTGAATATCTAATATCATTACCTCTTGCAGTAATAGTTTTTCCATTATTCCAACTTCCTGTTGCGGTATTACCATAAATAGCACCACTAACTGTTGAATGAATTTTACCTTGAGCAGTTGGGCATAGCCAAATACCTCCACCACTTACTGCAGTGTTTTTTGTAATTAAAACATTCTTCAATTGTAAATAACCCATACTCCCTTGAGTATAATTTATTGCTCCTCCATCTTCACTAGCTGAATTATTAGAAAAAGTACCTTCTTTTATTTCTATACCATGTTTTAAGTCATTATTAGATTCATAAATAAATACTGCTCCTCCACGCTTAGCACTATTTTTATCAAAAAGTGCTTGATTGCTAGCAGAGTTGGAGATAGTTAATGACTTAGATACACTAGTATCTACTCTATGGAAAATTGCTCCTCCATCTTTATATGCCATGTTATTTGTAAATTTGTTACCTTCTAAATCTAAAGCATTTCTCTCATTATAAATTGCTCCTCCGCTACCATAACTATTAAATATACTATGTAAGCTAGCCTTTGAATCATCTGTTTTTAAAATTGTTTTATTGGAATTAAATGTATTATCTTTTAGTGTTACATCAAGTCCATAATCAAAATAAAGTGCCCCTCCTTTACCATTTCCTTGTCCCCACTCACCAGCAGTAGTAATGTAGGTTTTATTATTTTCAAAACTTGTATTATTAATTTCAACTTTTTTTGACGTTGCAGAAGAATAGAAATATATTGCTCCTCCATCTGTTGCTTCATTATTAATAAATTTACAATTATTTATTGTGAGTTTACTTGTGTTTTCTCCAGATGCTTTTGATGTACGATAATATATTGCTCCTCCTTGCTTTGTAGTAATAGAGGGGCCGTTTAAACCTGCAACATTGAAACCTTTAAAAATAGTATTTTCAATGGAAATTTGATTATCTGCAGATGAAGCTACATTAATATAAATTGCTCTACTACCATCTTTACCATCATTAATAAATCCTGCTTCAACTCCATTGTTAGTGATTGTGAGATTAACTTTTGCTTTTAAAATTTTTAACATTGCACCATTATTTCCATCAACACTAGTAGCAGTTGATGAACATTTTAAATTATAACCATTCAATTCAATTGAATAATTACCTTCTTCTGTAAGTTCAACTGCCTCGGTAAAATCAATATCATTTCCTAGAACTATTTGTTCTTGATTTTCAATTTTTTGCTTAAATTCTTTAAAGTCATTCGTATTTGGGGTGAGTTCCTGGTCTGCTTTTACTATAAAGCTATAACCCTGCACAACAATAATTAAGGCAATTATTAATAACACCTTAATTTTTTTTAATATTTTTAGCATTTCAACTTTCCTCCTTTTTTCTCTTTATATATACGAAATTGCGCACTTTTATATGCCTTTTTACTTAAAATGTCAAAATTTTTTTTAAATGTTTCCCTTATAATAGTTTTCATTGAGAATTACTATGACTGTTGAGTAATTGCCAATTTCTCGCGAAAAAAGTCTTGTTATTTATGTAAAAAAAGATTTATTAATCTTTTCTCTTATTTTTATTATCTTTTTACTAATAGTCTTACTTTTGACTTTTATAATACAGTATTCTATGTAAAAGAAAAGCACTTAATCTAACAAAATTAAGTGCCACCCAATATATTGGTGAGTATCAACATTGCGTTGTTAAGTATCCCATTTTTTATTTTATGCAAGTTCTTTGACATTTCATAACAACATACAAAAGAACTTTTAGTATGTTCTATATATTAAGTTCGAGTAGAAACGTCATTGATGTATAAAAAAAGTAAAACATTATAATTATTTGTTTAGGTGATATCTATTAATAGCTTTTATCAAATACTTACAGCTATCGCTTACTATATCTGATTTTATTGCTTCCTGATATTTAAAAAAATGATAACTCTTGCATTTTGTTGGTTCCATTACTTTAATATTACCATTAATATATTTAGCAAAATAAATTACAAAAATCCAGTTAATATCATTTTTAAAACAATGAAAAATTCCAATAGAGTCACTAAGTTCTAAATTAATTTCTTCGCCTGCTTCTTCTTTTATTTCACGAATAATTGCAGATTTAAAACTTGCATCTTCTAAATCAACCTTTCCACCAATATCTTCAAATAAACCTTTTTCATCACGTGATTTTTCCCCTCTTTGTTGTAAAAGTATTTCTCCATTAGCATTTTCTATATGAGCAATTACTCCTATTTTTTGATTAGGAAAATTAAATTTTTTTAAATCTTTAAATGTCGCTTCATGAGCTAATAAATAAAAATGCATTATAAGTACCTCCTATTTAATTTACATTGATATAAGCAATTTACAAGTGTGGTTTTCTAAATAGTCATAACTATTTAGTACTTATTAATTTTTTATTTAAATCTTCTAATTCTTTTATAGATTTATCATTTGCTAATATTTTCATTT
>CANQNZ010000024.1 GCA_947625365.1 uncultured Bacilli bacterium
TGTTTATAGACACCCACTAAAAGATTACTCTTTTAGTAAGGTGCCTTTTTTATTTTGAATTATCCTTTAAGATAACTAAAAGTTTTATTATGATTATTTCCTGAAGCAAAATTATAATGTTAATCATAACCTATCACTCCTTTCAAACCAAACCCCCTTAAAGAGATATGATTATTCATGAAGTAATGGGTAGACACCTTAGGTAACACTTAAGAAGTTATTATAAAGAGGAGTTGTAGAAAAAGGAAGAAAAACCGTTCGACAAAATCCGCAATTTTTCTTTTTTAATGCCTACTATTTTGACTATCCGTAAACTCAGTGGCAGACAATTTGTTGACAATGACACTCCGGGAGGGGGTATAATCAAAATAAGGAGGTAATAAAATGGCTTTAGGATATAGTCAACTTATGAGAGTAGCAGAGGCAAGAAATCAAATTATGGCTAGTAATAGTGACATAGATGATTGTTTAAATACTTTTCAATATGTTGTTAATAATTTAAAAGATTGGGCTGATGAGACGACTATCGGTAGTAATTTTAAAAGTGAATTAACTACTTTAATAGGAAATATTAATAATTTAGAGAGTGAAAACAAAAATCTTATGAACGTTATTCAGGATTTTAAAGATAGACAAAGTCGTATTAATGGTTCAACATCTGATATAGGTTTAGGTTCTGAAAGGTAAATAAAGGAGGTAAATTATGGAAATTACAGCAAAGGAAATTGAAAGACAAGCGGGCAGATTAGAGGTGCAGACAGATAAAGCTATAAGAGTTTATAACATGCGTATAAATGAACTTTATACAATTGGAACAATTGTTGAGTCAGAAGATAGTAATCTTGCGGCCACGGTTAGAAGATTTAAAGATACTTATCAAAATGTATCTGTCCAAATGGATAGAAAATTTAAAAATTTAGCTAGTGTAATGCATCAATATGCAGCAAATACTATTGCTAACGAAAATGATACATCTTCAGCTGTACAATCTATCAATGCTAATTTGTCAGCAATTGAAGATTCTCTTGCTTCTTCAAATGATGAAGGTTTGGGCTCAGAAAGATAATTAATTAATAAAGAAAATAGTTATGTATAAGATTGTTGCAAAAATAATCCATAACATGTAAGGGATAAGTAAATAGAAAGAAGTTCTATTTGCTTTTTTTGTTTCAATTAATAAATAAATGGTGCTAAAAAATAATAAAACTGTATCATATAAAGTGAAAGTTAAATTATTTAAATAAAAGAAAAATAAAGAAAAAGCCTGATTTAAAATATAATTTAAAAGATAAGCAAATAAATAATTTTTATTCATTTTATTTTTCTTTAAAATAAAGAAGAAAGATAAAGCCAGTAAAATATATAATATAGGCCAAACAATAGCAAAAACAATTCCGGGAGGATTAAAGACCGGTAGGTTTAAAGTTTGATAAAATCCAGCATTAAAGGGAAAAAGCAAACTAGAAATAAACCAAGGTATTAAAATAATAAAATAGATTAAAAAATTCATCATCATACAACTCCTTTACTAATTTTATGAAATATATTAAAATATTATGAAGAAAGAGGTTTCTTATGGACAAATTAATAGTAAGCAAGAAAGATGAAATAATCATGAAATTAATGCACTATTTTGTAACTGAAGAAAATTATACTCCTGTTATAGTAAGTGGAGTAAAAGATGAAATTTGGTTAGAAAATCAAGATGCATATTATAAAATAATCCGTATTAATGCTAATTATATACATAATATTGAACAATATAACTTTGATATATTTAAAGCAAAAAAAATAGTTAAGCAAATAAAAAAGAAGACTTTATCTTTAAAAATTCATGTTTTAAATATTTTACTTGATTTAAATGATAATATTAAAATAAACGAAGATAAAAATTTGGATTCTTTAATAATCAGAAATGTTAAGGATATTAAATCTTCTAAGGGTTTAGCCAAGATATTTCCTGATATTAAAAAAAGCCCTTTAAACGATGATAAAGGTCTTGATTTACTAATTAATGTGACACGTGATATTAATGAGACTACTGCTAAAAAAAATCAAGATTATGAAGATGTATTTAAACCTAAAAAAATATTAATAACTTATATTTTAATGGGGATAAATATTGCCGTCTTTATTTTAACTTATCTGCTTTATTATTTTTCTAATGGTAACATTAATTTAGAAGCTATGTTTTCGGTTAATGCTGCCGCGATTAAAGCCGGCGAGTATTATCGTTTAATTACAGGAACATTCCTACATGCTGGACCTTTATATATGCCAATTCATTTACTTTTCAATATGTATGCTTTATATATAATTGGTAGTCAAGTGGAAAATTTTGTTGGTAGATGGAAATATTTAATTATATATTTGGCTTCGGCTTTGTTAGGTAGCTTATTATCAACCGTGATACTCCATGCTAATTCAATTGGAGCAAGTGGGGCAATCTTTGGTTTAATGGGTAGCCTTGCTTATTTTGGCTATCATTACCGTGTTTACTTTGGAAACATTTTAAAATCCCAAATTATTCCATTAATTATTATTAACTTACTAATGGGCTTTATGTTCTCAGGTATTGATAATGTGGCTCACATTGGTGGTTTAATAGGAGGAATTTTAGCTACAATGGCTGTTGGTCTTAAACATAAAAGTCAAAAATCAGAGCAAATAAATGGTTGCATTGTTTATATATTATTAGTGTTATTTTTAGGATTTATGTTAGTAAGATATTAAAAAAGGTTCACTTTGATGTGAACTTTTTTATATTTTTCGATATAATCCAATAGCAATACCTAAAATAGTGACATTATCTAAGATAATAGGAGCCATCGTATCGTTTTCTGGTTGCAAGCGAATATGGTCTTTTTCTTTGTAAAATCTTTTAAGAGTTACTTCATTTTCGGCAGTCATCGCTACGACGATTTGACCGTTACGAGCAACTTTAGTACGTTCGACTATTACAATATCTCCGTCATAAATTCCGGCATTAATCATACTTTCGCCACTAACTTTTAAAGTAAATACTTCTTTTTTAGATGGAACTAAAGATGCTGGCAAATCAAAGAAAGTATCTGGCATTTCAATAGCTTCAATAGGACTTCCTGCTGTTATTTTGCCAAGTAGAGGAACTTTGATAATATCCTCGTTTTTCTTTTCAAATTCATTTTCTACAAGAATTTCAATAGTTCGAAATTTTGCATTTGTCTTGCGGATGCAGCCGGCTTGCTCTAGATGTTTTAAATGAACATGAACTGTGGCTGGGGATGAAAGATTAAGACCAGCACATATTTCTCTGATAGAAGGGGGAAACCCGTGCTCTACGGTGTACTTTTTAATAAACTGTAATACTTCTTGTTGTTTTTTAGTTATTTTTTTATTCATAACCTACCTCCATTTTAATGTTAACACATAAAATGTAAAAAGTCAAACAATTGTTCTAAATGTTCTGGACAAGAAACAAATGTTCGTGTTATTATCTTTATAGAAAGAGGGAATGAATTATGAAAAACAAAATTAAAGAATATAAAGGAGTTATTTTATTTTACTTAATTATTATTATGTGTATCTTTTTAATTAGCAATAATAATATAAATTTAAACGGTCATGATAAAAGTCTTACCGTTAAAAGTTCGATTGTGCAAAAATAGCTTTCTTCATATTTCGCCAAATTATTTTCTTAACGTTTGTTAAGATATTTTTGGTGATTATAATGCGAACATTTTATATTTTTAAAATTAATAAAGAGTTTGTGACTCTTACTAAAAATTGTCCTTATAATTTATTTAAGAGCATGGAAGAAATTTATTATACAGATAAAAATGACTTATCTACAGCCTATAATATATATGAACAAATAATTTTACCTTTGGATAAAACGAAAATAAATTTAGATTTATTTGAAAAGTATAAAGAAAATGACCATTATACTAAATTTCGTAGTACGCATATGATTAATAATTTTTATAGTGATGAGCAAACTAAGCTAATTGTTAATTCCTCTTTTATTCTTTTAAGAAGTACAAAATCCACACCCACCTTTTTAAAAAAATTAAGTGAATTTGAGAATATGTTTGCTTGTGATTTTGAAAATAAAGATTATTTTTGGCTAGATAAAATAGCGGTATAATCTTGAAAGAGATTAGTAAATTTAGTAAAATAACTTTAAGGAGTGATAATAATGTTAAAAGATATATTATTAATTGTAGTAGGTCTAGTAATTGGGGCAGTTATAGGTTTTTTAATTGCTAAACATTTTACGAAAAAATATTTAAAAGAAAATCCCCCAATTAACGAAAAAATGATTTATGCTTTAATGAGTGGAATGGGACGTAAACCCTCTCAAAAACAAGTGAAACAAATGATGAACCAAATGAATCGTTATATGTAAATGAGTTTATTTAAACTCTTTTTCTTTGGCTTAAGAAAAATTAAACCTTGAAATGTATTTTTGAATATGTTATTCTATTTTTAGAATATAAAAAGAGTAAAAGGTGGTGGAATATATGAAAGACATGTTAAGCAAAATATATAATAGTGAATATTTTGTTATAGGATTATTTGTAATTATTGTAATTCTAGCGATTGTCTTTTTATTATTAGTGTTTTCCGGAAAGAAGAAAAAAGAAAAAGGGGAAGTAAATGTGAATAAAGAAGAGAATAATAATCTAGAACAAAATCTTGAGGTAATTAACAATGTGGCTACGGCTAGTACTGAAAGTAGTGTGCCAACTCCAACGGTCGAACCAAAAATAGAGCCAGCTTCAACACAGCCAAGTGCTCCAATTGATATAGCACCAACGGCGGTGGCAACACCAGAACCTGTAAGTCCTGTAGCAGAGCCAGTAGCACCTGTGACAAGCGAGCCAAGTTTTAATACTAGTATTTTTCATGGTATGCCTGAAAGCATTGCAAGTGCTATGCAAGAGCCAACTCCAGTAGCTCCTGCCCAGGAAGTAAAAGAGGATGTAAGCAGTGTTGCTATAGGACAAACTGATAATCAAGTAAATAATAATGTAGAAAATACCTTCACAAGTAATTTATTTGAACCTGCTCCTGATTTAAGTCAAGTTTCATTAAATGTTGATAGTAACTTGTCAGCTTCGCAAATGCAAGAGCCAGTTTCTAATGCGGCGCCAACTGTTAATGATATAATGCCAAATTTTGATACTTCTGCGCCAGTTGAAAAACCAGTGGCTCCAGTAGTAGAGGAACCAAAATTAGGAGATTATCAAAAAGAAAGAATTCAAATGCCAAATCAATTTAGTTCGGTTTATATTAATAAAGAAGAGCCAAAAGTTGAACCTGTTAAACCAGCAGTAGAAACACCTAAAAGTGATAAACCACCATATGACCCTTCATTATTTAATACAATCTATGACCCAGTTCCGGAGATTAAACCAGTAATGCCCGAAGAAAATAATATCGCATCTACACCGGTTTCTACTCCAGCTTCAGAAACACCTAGTATTCCAGATATGCCAACACCAGAGATAAAGACACCGGAAGTAGAACCACAGGTAAAAGAGGAAGTTACACCAGCCCCATTTGAATTACCTAAATTTGATACCTTACCTCCATTAGAACCAATAACTCCAATAAGTGATGATACTGATTTGGACAAAACTGCAACTGACATTCAAATTAATCCTCAAAATACGTTTGAAATGCCAAGTTTAGCTTCTAATGATACTACTTCTACAGAGAGCGGATTACCAAATTTTAATAACGAAACATTTAATATTAATAAGTAAATGAAATTGTAAAGGTTCTTTCATGAATCTTTTTTTCATGATATAATTTTTTATGGTGAAATAATATGGCAAAATATGATGAAAGCTCAATTAAAATTTTAGAAGGTTTAGAAGCAGTGCGTAAACGTCCTGGTATGTATATTGGTTCAACTGATAAAAGAGGATTGCATCATTTAGTTTGGGAAATTGTTGATAATGCCATTGATGAAGTAATAAATGGTTATGGTAATTATATTAAAATAATACTACATAAAAATGATACGATAACAATTTGTGATACAGGTCGTGGTGTTCCGATTGGTATGCATGAAAGTGGTAAAAGTACCCCTGAAGTTATTTATACGGTTTTACATGCTGGAGGAAAATTTAGTGAAGCTGGTTATAAAGTCAGTGGTGGTTTGCACGGTGTAGGAGCTAGCGTTGTTAATGCTTTATCTAAAAGTATGGATGTTACTATTTATCGTGATGGTATTATTTCTAATATTCGTTTTAAAGATGGTGGAAAAGTTGATAGCCCTTTAAAGAAAATCGGCGAAACTAAAAAAACGGGTACAATGGTTACTTTTACCCCAGATTTAGATATTTTTAAAAATTGTCATTTTTCTTATACAACGATTTGTGAAAGAATGCAAGAAAGTGCTTTCTTACTTAGTGGTTTAACTATTGAAGTAATAGATGAAGAAGATGACCGTAGTGCTAAATTTCATTATGATGATGGATTAATTAGTTTTGTGGAATATATGAACGAAGCTAAGAAACCATTACATAAAGTTATTAGTTTTAAAGGAACAAAATCAGATATTGAAATTGAAGTAGCTTTACAATATACAGATGCCTATAATGAAAGTATTATGTCTTTTGTTAATAATGTTAAAACTAGTGATGGTGGTACGCATGAAGTAGGATTTAAAACTGGTATTACAAAAGCATTTAATGATTATGCTAAAAATAATAATTTAATAAAAGGTAAAGATGGCAACTATGATGGTAGTGATGTCAGAGAAGGATTAACAGCGGTTATTAATTTAAAAGTTCCCGAAGCCAAATTACAATTTGAGGGTCAAACAAAAGGAAAACTGGGTACACCTGAAGCACGTAGTGCGGTCGAAAGTGTTGTTTATGATAATTTAAAATTCTTTCTAGAAGAAAATAAAGAAATTGCTTTAACAATAATTGATAAAGCTACTAAAAGTAAAATTGCTAGAGAGGCAGCCCGCAAGGCTCGTGAAGAAGCCCGTAATGGCAAAGGAAAAAATAAACTTGAAAAAAATTTATCAGGAAAACTAACGCCAGCTCAAAGTAAAAATCCAAAAATTAATGAACTTTTCTTAGTCGAAGGTGACTCTGCCGGTGGTTCTGCTAAACAAGCTCGTGATAAAAAATTTCAAGCAGTGCTACCATTACGAGGAAAAATTATTAATACCGAAAAAGCATCAATTGAAGATATTTTAAAAAATGAGGAAATTAATACGATGATACATACTATAGGAGCCGGATATGGTAATAATTTTGATGCCTCAGAGTCAAATTATGATAAGGTTATAATTATGTGTGATGCCGATGTTGATGGATTTCATATTCAAACTTTGCTTTTAACATTTTTCTTTCGTTTCATGCGTGGTTTAATTGAACAAGGAAAACTATATATAGCTAATCCTCCATTGTTTAATGTCATTACTAAAGATAAAAAATATAATTATTTTTGGAGTGAAGATGATGTTAAAGACTTTATTAAAGATAAATCTGGTTATCGTATCTCTCGTTTTAAAGGATTAGGAGAAATGAATGCGGACCAACTAGAAAACACTACAATGAACCCTGAAAAAAGAAGCTTAATTAAAGTTAATATAACCGATGCAGCTTTGGCCGAAAAAAGGGTTAAAGTATTAATGGGTGAACAAGTAGAACCACGTAAAGAGTGGATAAATGAAAATGTTGTCTTTACTATGGAAGATGATTTGATAATTTAAAAAATAGGTTGCAATAATCTATTTTTTTAGTGCTTTTACCTTGACTTTTAAATCAACTTTGCCTATCATAAACAAAAAGCAAAGGGGATAAACTTTTATGAAAATAACAGTATTACATAATGGGTGTATTCAAGAAGATATTTTATATAATAACTTTGGTAAAAAGTTAAAAGAATATGAAACGATAGAAAGAGTTTACAAAGTTGAAGAAGCAGATTTATTAATTTATATGACGTGCACAGGAACTGGAGAAATAATAAAAAAGTGTGTGCGAGACTTAAATTTTTTAAACCAATATTCTAAGCAAAGTAATTTAAAAGTTATCGTTGTTGGCTGTTTAGCCGTTTATCATCCAGAGATATTTCCACAATTTAGTGATAATTCTCAAATAAAATTTATAAATAATAAAGATTGGATTATTCCCACTTTAAATTATATTTTAGATTTAAACAAACGAAATTCTTTTAAAACTCGCTTGGAAAATCGAACTTTAAGAAATTTTCCTGCTAAAGGGCAATTAATAATTGAAGATGGCTGTTTAAATAATTGTAGTTTTTGTAAAGTACATTATAATGGGAATTGGACAAAATCTATTCCTTTTGAATTACTAGTAAATCATATTAAAAATCTAGCTCATGATGGTATGAAAATTATTAATTTAAGTGGTGAAAATGTTACTTTATATGGAATAGATTTAAATCAAAAACCTCGACTTCATGAATTAATAGCAGAAATATCTAAAATTCCGGAGATAGAAATAATAAGTGTAAATGAGTTAGTTGCTGGTAATATGTATCCAGAGCTTTTAAATGAAATTGTTAATAATCCCAAAGTTGGACATGTATCAATGCAGTTAGAAACGTCTAGTAATCGTCTTTTAAAACTTATGAATAGAAATTACACTTTAGAAGAGTATGATTATTATGTGCAAAAGATATTAAATGCACAAAAGAGCGTATCGACTGTTTTAATGAGTAGTTTTCCCACTGAAACTTATGAAGAAATAGACGCTACCGCAAGCTATTTAAATTCTCGGCAAATTTTTACCGATAGTGTATGTTGTTATGATGATTATAAGTTAATTCCTTCAAGTAAACTTCCGCAGCTTTCTAAAAAAGAAAGGTTAAAACATTTCTATTATTTGACTCGAAAGACTAGAGAAATTAATTTTGAAATATTAAATGCTCGGAAAGATAAAATAAATAAAATGATTTATATTGGTGACTATGACGGCTATAAAGTTTTTGAAGGTGATAATGCCGAAGTAAGAGCTATAAGTAAAAGAAAAAAATGGGATAATTTACAAATAGGAGATATTATTAAAGAAAAGCCTCTACGTTTGGTACAAAAAAGTGGTGTGTATAAAATTTAAGGAGCAATATTATGCAATTAAATGGTTTTGATAGTGATGACTATATTTATTTAAAAGTTTTAAAAGATACAAAACTTCCTGATGGCTTTTATATGTCTGTTAATAAAGGAACAATATTAAAATATCGAGTTCAAGATTTAAAAGAGCTACTCTTAAGAAAAAGAGTTAGAGATAATTTAGATATTACTTTTAATGAAAATTGTTCGAAGTATTCTTTGTTACCTTGGGAGGTTTATAAAGAAGTTAAATCAAAGTATTCTTGTATCTTACGTGTGGCTTTACCAGCTGGCACAAAAATTCCTTTTACACCTTGGATTATAAAAAAATTTTTTGCTGACGAAACTATGGCTTGGAACAAACGAACTTTAAGTAAATTGTATGATGAAGAAATATCGCAGATTACACCTAAAGATAATAACATGTTAGAAATATTTAATGATAAAAAAGTTAATGAACTTGAAAGTTTGCAGGAAAATTCTATGACTTTAATCACTTTAGCATATACAGAAGATTTTAAAATACCATTAGAAAAGGGCGAGATTTTAGATTTTAATGACCCGGGAGTAACTTTGTTTTTATCTGATACAACTATTGTAAATTTTTTGGCTAGTTGTATGCTAATAAATGAAGAAGAAAAATTAAAACTATTTAAACAAGAGTATCAAAATAGATTGCCTAATGGTTATCGTTATTTTCGTCTTCGTGATGATATTCCTATAGAAGTTTCAGATATAGAGAAACCTAACTTTTACATGCAAAAAAATAATTTTGATTTTGATGCCTATACATTTGTAACAAAAGGCTGGTATGGGTATAATAAATATCAACAAGAAAATAAAAATATTAGATATTTGTGGGTAAATAATGATAAACTTTCAGAAGATGAAATTTTAAAAATAGCAGATGAAGTTTCTTTAGCTCAAGCTCAAGAACTTTATAAGCAAGAAATGATAGATAAACAGGAATATGAATTAAGACAAAAAGCTATTTTATATTGTCTGGAAAATAAAAGAAAATGGCAAAAAGCTAAACAAAAAAATCCGCATTTAACTGAATTAGATTTTATGCAACAACAGTTACTTACTTTAGAATATAATAAGAAAGTATTATATCAAAAGTTAATAAATGCTTTAAAACATAGAGAAAACATTTTAAAACATGAATATCTAAAAAAGTAAATACTTGCTTAAGTGTTTGCTTTTTTTATATAATAATATTGGTGATTTAAATGGGACTTTTTGATAAGTTAAAAAATATTGTTAAGAAAAAAGAAAAAGAAGAAACAAAAGAAGTACAAGTATATGATAAAGGTTTGGAAAAAACTCGTGATGAATTTGTTTCTAAATTAAATATTCTAGGTATTAAATATACGAAAGTAAGTGAAGAATATTTTGAAGAATTAGAAGATTTACTAATTATGGCTGATATTGGAGTTAAAACTGTTTTTAAGTTTTTAGACCGTTTACGTAAAAGAGTTAAAGAAGAAAATATTACCGATACTAAATATTTAAATGAAGTTATTATTGATGAGTTATTTATTATTTATGTTGAAGGCGAAAGCTTAAGCGATAAAATTAATGAAGCCCAAAGTGGTCCAACTGTTTTGCTTTTTGTTGGTGTTAATGGTGTGGGTAAAACAACAACAATAGGTAAAATTGCTTACCGTTATAAAAATAGTGGTAAAAAAGTTATGCTAATTGCGGGGGATACCTTTAGAGCAGGAGCAGTAGAACAATTAAAACAGTGGGCTACCAAAACTGATTCAATTTTTTATGGTAAAGAAAATACGGACCCAGCCGGAGTAATTTATGATGGTCTTGTTAAAGCTAAGGAAGAAAATGTCGATATAGTTTTAATAGATACCGCTGGAAGATTACAAAATAAAGTTAATTTAATGAAAGAACTTGAAAAAATTAATAAAGTTATTAAAACGCATATTGAAAATGCTCCGCATGAAACTTTATTAGTTATTGATGCTACAACAGGTCAAAATGGAATTTCCCAAGCGAAAGCCTTTAAAGAAATAACTGACATCACCGGTATTGTGTTAACTAAACTAGATGGTACTGCTAAAGGGGGCATAGTTTTAGCCATTAAAGAAGAAGTAAACTTACCAGTTAAATTTGTGGGTCTAGGCGAAAAGAGTGAAGACTTACAAACATTCGATATTGAAAATTATATTTATGGTTTATTTAAGGATATGATGTAATGGATAGAATTTATTTGAATGAACTTTTTGATTATTATGGTTCATTATTGACTTTAAAAGAACAAAATATATTTATTGAACATTATGAAGAAGATTTATCACTCCAAGAAATTGCTGATAATTTAAAGGTTAGTAAATCAGCTGTTGGTAAAACTTTAAAAATAGTAGAAAATAAATTAAATGATTATGAAAGTAAACTACATTTAAAAGAAAACAAAGATAAAATAAATAAATTATTAGAAAAAATAGATGATAAAAAATTAATTGACGAAATAAAAGCATTAATTTAAAATAAAAAACAAAGTGAGGGATTTTGGAAATGGAAAAAGAACTTGAAAAACTTATATTAGATAAAGCAGATGTTTTATTAGTATCAGAAGATAAGCAAGATTATCAAGAAATGTTAGATTATGGCTTTAAAAGAGTAGATTATTTTAATTCTTATACGACTGCCGAGGTATATTTTAAAAATCATGAAAAGCAACTTGATAGTTATGATTTAGTTTTGGTGGGAAATATTTCCTTTAAAAAAACGAGTAAGTTTATAAAAAATGACTTTTTGGAAGAACATTTATGGTTTCAAACTTTTTGTAATTTAGGAAATGTTAATAAAAAATATTCTAAATTATATGAAGATGACCATATTAAAGATATTCTTTGTGCCTTTTATCTTAATTTAAAAGCTAACGCGCAATATCATAAAATAATCCATTATTTAACAAATAAACAAAGTTTGCCAATTAAAACAAATTTACCAACAGTTCCTGAAGAACCATTACCAACTTCCAAAAAAGATTTAAAAATTTTGTTTTTAAACACGGCTGATAACGACAATATACAAAAGCAGTTAGAAAAACTAGGATTAAATGTAGATGTTGTTTGTTATGATTTATTTCATCCAGATTATTATGATTTAAAGAGATATGATATAATTATTATTACTTTTTATTCTTATTATTTTAATGATATTTTAAATATCTTAAATACGGCTAAACTAGAGCGGACAGGACAAAGTTTAACAATGTTATGTGCTTATAATATGAGTAAACATTATATTCATGCCCAAAGAGGATATTCTCAAAATTTTGATGAATTTTCTTTAGATTATAATTTTGTGGGTAGTGATAGTAAAGGTCAAAGACAATTTGGAACTAAAGCCAGTAGTAGTTTTGTAGATTGTCAAAAAGCTTTAATAGAAGGTATTTTAAGTATTTATAATGAAGAATTAAAAAAATTAAATCAAACAGGTTTACAAGATTATGATCTGCGAACTATGGAACAGATAAATAAAGAACATGAAAAATTATTGCAACAAGAAAAAGAAGAGGGACTTATTTTGGATACCGCATGTAACTCATATGAGTATTTAATCAAAGCTGTTCGAGCCTTAATTTATCAACATATTTATAATTTTGATAACGTAGAAATTTTCTCAAATAAAGAGCAAAAAGAAGTAACAATCAATATGCAATATAATAATAGAACAATTTCTTCTATAACAGTTCCATATTATTTTAATGATGATAAAGTATTTAGTATTCAAAGATTAAGTAATAAAGATAAGTTATTACCAAGTGAAAAAGTAATAGTTTATTCTAACGCTTATACTATGCAAGATTTGCCAAGAAAAGCTACAATAGAAGAATTAAAAATCTTTAATAATATTGCTAAAAAGGTAATTGATAAAGCCCAAGAATTACCTAAAGAAAGACCATACGAGCGCAAACGCCAAAAAAGAAGATACTAACTTATAAGAAAAGTTTTAAAATAAAAAAAGATTGAGGGAGATTTGGAAATGGATTTAGAATTTGAAAAGCAGATATTTGCAAGCCTTATATCAGATATGGCAGATGTTTTATTAATATCTGAAAAAGAAAAAGATTATCAAGATATGTTAGAATATGGCTTTAAAAGAGTAGATTATTTTAATTCTTATATGATAGCCGAAGAATATTTTAAAAATCATGAAAAGCAGCTTGATAGTTATGATTTAATTTTAATAGGAGATATTTGGGCTAAAAAAGCATGTTGTTTTTTTTGTAATGATTTTTTAGAAATTAATTTTCTTCATCAACGCTTTTGTAATTTGGAAAATGCCGATAAGAGACATTGCAGAATATATGAAAATGACCATATAGTAACTGATGTTTTTTATAGATTTTTAAAAAATATCCCAAAAAGTACATATAATCAATTAACAGACTATTTAAATAGTAAAGAAAGTAAACCTATTAAAACTACTTTACCAACAGTTTCTAAAAAGCCTTTGCCAGCTTGTAAAAGTGATTTAAAAATTTTATTTTTAGGATTTCCTATTGGAGCTATAAAAAATGCTTTAACAGAACTTGAATTAAATGCCAATATTTATGCTGATAATAATTTTGCTTTAGGTAACTATGTAGTTCGTGATTTAGGAAAGTACGATATAATTGTTACAACTTATGTTTATTCAAAAAATGTTTTAAATTTATTAGAAGAAACTAAAAAACAGCAAGAACGTACAGGACAAAGTTTAACAATGTTATGTGCATATCGTGAAGATGTTATTTATAGTTCTTCCCAAGGAACGTTTTCTCAATATCCTGATAAATTTTCTATAAATTACAATTTTGTAGGTAATAATACTATGGGGAAAGTGATATTTGGGACAAAAACTAGTAATTATGAAGAATGTACCAAAGCCTTAATAGAAGGTATTTTAAGTATTTATAATAAAGAATTAAAAAAACTAAATCGAACAGGTTTACAAGATTATGACCTGCGAACTATGGAACAGATAAATAAAGATTATGAAAAATTATTGCAACAAGAAAAAGAAGAAGGACTTATTTTGGATACCGCATGTAACTCATATGAGTATTTAATCAAAGCTGTTCGAGCCTTAATTTATCAA
>CANQNZ010000025.1 GCA_947625365.1 uncultured Bacilli bacterium
TGCCCCCATTGACGAATATTCCTAACTGCTGTCTCCCGTAGGAGTCTGGGCCGTGTCTCAGTCCCAGTGTGGCCGATTAACCTCTCAGTTCGGCTACGTATCGTTGCCTTGGTAGGCCATTACCCCACCAACAAGCTAATACGCCGCAGGCCCATCTCTACGCGAAGCTTTAAAGGCTCCTTTAATCCGAAGATCACATTCGGTATTAGCAATCGTTTCCAACTGTTATCCCCAACATAGAGGCAGGTAACCCACGTGTTACTCACCCGTTTGCCACTAAGGGAAAAATCCAAATCCAGCTTTGTGCAAGCACGCAGCTTTCAATGGGTCCCTTCGTTCGACTTGCATGTCTTAGGCATGCCGCCAGCGTTCATCCTGAGCCAGGATCAAACTCTCAATAAAAAATGATTTATTAATTAAATCATAAATTTTAAGTTTAATCTTTGCTACTCAAAATTGACTTTTTACTTAGTTTTCAAAGATCATTTCTGCACTTTTTTCTCAAGCGCATTAGTAATATATCAAATCACTTTCGTAAAGTCAACACTTTTTTTACTTTTTTTCGACAAATTTCGAAATGCTGTAAAATTCGTGTTTTCTAAGTGATTCGAGTGCCTTTTTCTCAACACTCGTTTTCAATATTACAACATATTTTATGTAAATGCAAGCTTTTTTATAACTTTTTTATAAAAAAAAATAAAAAATATCTTTTTTTGTTAATTTTCTGTTAACTTTTGATACTTTTCATAATATTTTTCTACTAAATTATGAGCAAAAGGCCCTTCATTTTTTCTTTTCATTTCAATTAAACTAGTAAGTTCATCTTTTAAAATTACATTTAGTTCTTCTGGGTAATGCATTATCTTACGATGATAATTATATTCATTTCTATCTAAGATTTTAAAACCACCATCTGGAAAAACTCGTAAATCTAAATCATAATCAATATATTTAATAATTCCATCTTCAATTAAATAGGGAGTGGCAATATTACAATAATAGAACAAACCATACTTTTTTAATTGCCCAATTATATTGAACCATCTTTTTTTATAGAAAAACAAAATTGCCGGTTCTTTAGTTTTATAACTACGCCCATCATCTTCCGTTATTTTCGTTTTATAATTGCCACAAACAATCCATTCATCTGTTACTTCTAAAACAATAGCCTCATCAGATATTCTTTCTAGACGACCATTATGTTTATAACAATGTATTTGTAACTTATCTCCAACTTTTATTTTGTCCATTTAAATCACGCTTCCAGATATCATTATACTATAAAGTTATCCAAAATACCAAATTACTGACTTAATATTTCTACGGCTTTATTATATTGAGTGTCAATTATCTCTGTTTGCTCTTCATTAACAGCCAAATCCACTTCATAATCAGGGCTTATTCCCACAGTGTCAATACACTCACCATTTGGAGTTAACCATTTAGCTGTCGTATACTTAGCCATAGAACCATCTTCCAAGCTCAATGTTTGTTGTACTTTACCTTTACCATATGTCTTTTTGCCTACTAAAGTGGCACCATAACTATCTTTTAAGGCCGCGGTTAAAATCTCTGAAGCGGAAGCACTATATTCATTTATTAATACCACCACTGGATAATCTCTTTTCGTCGTTGTTTTATCTTTATAGTCCGTCTTTTTACCCTTTTCATCTAAAGAATATATAATCTTTCCCTTTTTTAAAAATAAACTAGCAATATCTTTGGCACTAACTAAATATCCTCCTGCATTACTACGAACATCGATTATTAAACTATCTATATTATTGTTATCTTCTAATTTTTTAAGAATTTTTTCAAATTGTTTATTAGTTGTGGATGAAAATGTAGTTATTTGCATATAACCTATTTTATGTCCATTTTGTTCAATTACTTTACTATCTACCGAAGGAATATATAATTTATCTTTTTCAACCGTAATAGTTAATGTTTTATCATCTCTTAAAAGTTCTAAAGTAATCTTACCGTTAGAATTTTTAATTTTATCTGCTACATAATCATTATCTTTATCGCTTAAATCCTCATCATCTATTTTAACTATTTTATCATTAACCTTAATTCCCGCTTTTTGAGCTGGTGATTCTTCAAATACATCATAAATAACTTTATCTTGGTATATTTCTACCCCAATACCTTGATATTCTCCCGCAAGTTTTTCTAGTAAATCATTAGTCTCTGCTTTAGTTAAATGTTCAGTATAGTCATCTCCTAAATAAGCAAACATAGCGTTAATGGCACTATCTATAAGTTCATCTTCATCAACATCTTCGTAATACTCATCTAAGATAGAAGCATATACTTCTAAAAACTCATTTACATGTTCATTTTTAGAAGTACCGACAGAAACCCCATAATGTTTATAAAAAATCATTCCGGTTGCAACAGTACATAAAAGACCGGTAATTATAACAATAACTATTACTTCAATTAATTTAAAACCGTATGAATTTCTTCTTTTCCTACGTTTACTAGTCATTTTGTACTCACCTATTTTCTGCAATTTTATAATATCATAACCTTTTAAAAAGTTAAAGAAAAAGTAATACTACTACGTACTACTTTAAACTATTCTACTTCTAATTCTTGTTTAATATTTTCAATTCCCTCAATAAACTGGTTAATTTGGCCATCTTTAAATTTAATTAAAGTATATTTTCCTACTTTTAATTCAGATGGTTTAGTAGCATTTTTATTAACATTTTCTTCATCATAAAAACTTTTATTCATATAATCATCTAAATCTGCTTGATAAAGTTTAAGATGGTCTTCTTTTTGTAAATAACTATTAACTGTATTAGTTAAATCAATAGCATTTTCATCACTTTTTTTATAAGCTAGAATATAGTACTCACTATATGGACGATTAAAAGCTGCTCCTAAAATAGTTATATCGTAATTAAATTCTACATCTTCAGTCTTTGTTGTTTCTTTGTCAGAAAATAAATCTTTAGAAACAAAGGCTCTAGTTATAAAATAAATAGCAACTATGATGGCAATTACAACTACCAAAACAATGATAAATCTTTTTACTACTTTATTTTCTTCTGTTTCAATTCTTTTTTTACTTGTCTTTTTACTCATTTTTCTTCACCAAATTTATTGTACAAAATTTATGGTAAAATGTCCATTAAAAATAAAAGAGAAGAAATTTTTATTTTTCTTCATCTTCTAAGATATTATACATATCTTCCTCTTCGTCATCTTCATTCATGACTTCATCAACGATTTTTTCTTCGTCAATAATATCATCTTTACCGGTATTATAACTTTCTTCTGACTGGCTTAATTTTTCTAAGATATTTTGGATTTTCTTTTTACGTTTAGAATTTTTAGCACATAAACCGATAATAATAGCAAAGCATAATAGTAAAACGCCACCTGCACTTAAGATAATAATATTATAAATTTCTGCTTTTTTAGATATTAAGTTCATGTACTGCTTATCATATACTTGAATTGTATGATTTTTACTATCATATGTATAATAATCTTTTTGACCGGTTTCAACGTCCATACCATATATAATAGCAAAACGAGCATTTTTATTTATTTTAAGGCCTTTAATTTTAACTTTATTCATATCGATAGTATATTTTTTATAATCAGAAAAATCATATCCAGCTGGGCCTTTATCTATATCCATTGGGTAAAAATTAATAGAGCTAAATTTTATTTCTTGATATAGCACAAAAGTATCTTTCTTTTCATTATATATATATAAAGCTATATTTCCTTTTTCATCTTTTAAACCAATTAAAGTATATTTAGTTATATCACTATAAAAAGCAGGGACTTCTATCTCATCTATAATTATAGTTTTATCTTCATAATTATCTGGTTTTTCTAAATTATCTCTATTACGTACTATAGTATATTTTTTACCATTTATTTTTCTTACTAAAGGATTTTTTTCTTCTACATTAGCATTTATTATATAAGTTCTAGTACTACCATTTTCTGCAGTTACAACGATATTTATGGTATTTGCTCCTTCAGTTAAGGTTGCTTGTCCATCACCTGTTATTTTTGCTTTAGCATCTTCTGCTTTAGCAATAATATTAATACTATTAACATCACTAGCTAAATTTAAAGTATATTCTAAAGTTTCTTTATTAAATTCTGGCGTTAATTCATAACCCTCTACACTTAAGGAAGCTAAAAAATCATTAGTATTTAAAACCTTATTGGCACTTTCGCCAACTGTTACGGACGTGGAAGCAGATAAAGAACCCGAAGAGTCACCTTCATAAGCTCCACTAGCACTAAATGTTCCACTACCTTGTGATTTTGCTTTAAAGGTGAAAACTATGGATTTTCCACTTTCTATAATACAATATAGACCATTACAATCTCCTGAAGCAGATACAAAAGTAAAACGGTCTTGGTCATAACTTAAAGAGAAAGTACCCATATCAACTTGGCCAAATCCTACGGCTTTAGCTGTTATTTTAACCGTTGAACCTACCGCTACATTACCGGAAGATTTGCTAAGCGACAAAGAGGCGGCCTTAACGCCACCTACTAAAATAAAATAACTTATTAAAAGGGTAATAATTAATTTTAAATGATTGTTTTTTTTCATATACTACTCCTATTGTTCAATATCGGCGATATTTAAGATTTTTTTCTTCATGGCTACTAAATCTGTCAATGATATTTGCCCATCTTTATTGATATCCGCGGCTTTTTCCGTATTACCCGCTAAATTGTTGTAGCCTAAAATATATTTTTTAGATTGGACTAAATCACCTAAACTGATTTTAGAGTCTGAATTTAAATCTCCATAAAGAATAACCGTATAAGTTTTACCATTTATTACAAATGTATCTCCTGTTGCTAGATTATCATGACATTTAGTGCTTACTTCAGCGCCATTATTACGTAATGAAGTTACTAAACTATCAACACTCATGCCTTCTTTTATACCACTAATATATGTTCCATCTGTTTTAAGACCAATGCTATTTACAACACCATTAGCATCAACAGCTGGTGCTTGTTCAGTTTGAGAAGAATTTACATTATCTGGATTAAATTCTGTATCAGGTAAGGTTGTATTTTGAGGCATATTGTTATATACCGGAATAGCAAATTTAAAGTTATTTCCTAATAAATTCATTTTTTCATAAGAATTATAAGTTGATACAGACTCACTAAAGACTGCTTTGATATTAGTCATATAACCATGTGTTAAAGCGGTATATGAGCTATTTGGGTCAACATTAAATCTTTGTAAATAATTAGTATATTGTCCTTTGCCAATGTATGAAGATGCGATAAATTCTGCTCCTCCTGTAATAGAAGCTTCAATACTGCGCCACGCACGTCCATAAGTTGTGCTACTACCATCTGCCGTTCCATTAGCCCAAACAAGACCTTTTAAAACTGGAGATGCGCCGGTCGTAGCTCCTATATTATAAACATTGTATAAACCACTATAAGTTTTTCCATCATAAGTAAAGCTTTCTCCACTTGTCGCTCTACTATCACCACGATTAATTCCTACTTCTTGGCGAACACGACTAGCAAGATAAATGGGATTTACATTATATGCTGCTCCAGCACTTACAAAAGTACTAGCATAATCACCCATATTACCACCACTAAAGACATTTCTTACTGCTTCTTCACTTTGATAAGATGCATCATAATTTAATTTTTCAAACATAAAAACATGTTTTTCATCTAAGAAATTACGAGGGTCCATATAATAGGCCACAACACCAGGAGCGGCGGCATACCAACTGCTACCCTCTAAAACTTTAAAGGTTTTTGTATTAGGGTCATATGAACCAGCGGCTATTGATTTCCAACCATCATACTCGGTTTCAATTAAACTTACACCAACAACACTTTGTAAAGCTACACTGTTAGACCAATCTAAACCTGTTTTAATAGTTTCAAATTGCCAATTAGGATGTTTCTCATGTAATTCCGTTAAGTAATCCCAATAAGTAGAAGGAAAACCTAAACTTTCTAATTCTTTTTCATAACTTGTAGAAGCTACACCATTACTGTTATTACTCTTAGAATATTTTGATAAATAAGTGCCACACACATAAGCTACTTTATCATTATAATTTATACCATACCATCCTCCTGAACAACCAGATATTGAGGCAGGAGAACCACTAACTAATTCAACTTCGGTATTATAAGCAAGCTCACCTATTTTATTATAACTTGTCCCAGGTCCTTCTCTTACGGAAAGTCCTTGAGTAGTAATAACTTTTCCATAATATTTAACCGCGGCAGTTACTACTAAAGGAGATATAACATAAGAAAAGAACATCATGGCTAACATTATTTTGCTCATAATCTTTGTTATTTTTTTCATTACTAAAACAACCTCCTTTTATTAATTACATATAAATTATAACAAATAAAAGTCGAAAAAGATAAAATTAACAGTAAAATTTAGACTTATTGACACAATATGTGTCTAGTTGTAATTAAATAGGAATTATTGTATAATTTATAATCATAATAAAAAAGAGGTTAAATATGAAAGTATTATTTAATAAATTAAAAAAATGTAGTAAACCCCTGCTTATTATTTTTATTGTTATATTATTAATTTATCTTAGTAGTTTAGTCTTTTTAACTATAAATTTACTACATCTTCCTAATATAGAAACCATAATTCGTATAGTTTGTTTAGTATTATTTTATTTATATTTTATTGGTTTTTTAATAGGAGGCCTTATTTGTTTAATTACTAAAAGAAAAAAAACTTTAATAGTTTTAACCATTATTACTTTTTTACTAGCAGGTGCTTTTGGTTTTATTTCTTATCATATTAATAAAACATATAATAAGGTAAATACGATTAGTAAAAAATATGTAACTTATACATCGAATATGATTGCTCTTAAAGATACTCAAGAAGATAATATAAAGAAAATTGGTCAGATAAGTGATAAAAATGATTTAGAAGGTTATACTTTAGCAAATAAAATAATTAAAAAAGAGAATATTGATAAAGATAATATTGTTAAATATGATGATTATTATGAGATGCTTACAGCTTTATATGCCAAAGAGATAGATGCCTGCTTTATCACAAGCAATTATAGTATTATTTATTCTTCAGAGGAATTATTTGCCAATATTGCCAGTGATGTTAAGGTAGTTTATGAATATAGTGAAAAAAGAGAAAATCAAGATAATATTCAAACTGAACAAAAACAAGGAAAAAAATTAACGGAACCATTTACTTTACTTCTTTTAGGAGTAGATTCAGAAAAAGATGGTTTAAATGCTAATCAAGCCTTTAATGGCGATACTTTGATGATGATAACCTTTAATCCTAATACATTAAATGCTACTATGTTTAGTATTCCTAGAGATACTTATGTTCCGATAGCTTGTCGTAATAACACCCAAAATAAGATTAATTCATCTGCCGCAGGAGGCACAAAGTGTGTAATTGATACTATAGAAAATTTAACTGATATCGACATTGATTATTATGTTAAAATTAATTTTAAAGGTGTTGTAGATTTAGTTGATGCTGTCGGTGGTGTGGATATTGATGTGCCAGTATCCTTCTGTGAGCAAAATTCTGACCGCTTATTTGGGGATAAAGAGATTTGTTTAGAAAAGGGTATGCAACATTTAGATGGCGAAGCGGCTCTAGCTTTCTCAAGACATCGTAAAACTTTACCAAGAGGTGATTTCCAAAGAGTTGAACATCAGCAAATGGTAGTTGAGGCAATTGCCGGAAAAGCAAAATCAATTAATAGTGTTAATGAATTTTATGATATATTAGATGCGGTTAGTAAAAATATTGATACAGACATGACTACCAATCAAATGCTTTCATTTTATAACGTTTTAAAAAAGATGCTTACTACAGCAAACAGTGCTATCACAATCGACCATACAACTTTAGCCGGTAATGACTTAATGATGTATAATGCTAGTACAAGAATGAATATGTATACTTTCCAATATAATAAAGCTAGTCTAAATGAAATCGTAGATTTAATGAAAGTTAATCTAGAACTTAAAAAACCAGAATTAATCAAAACATTTAATTTTTCAGTTAATGATGAATATGTTCCAACTGTAGCGGGACAAAATGCTAAGTCTTCTCCTGAAGACGTGCAAGAATTAATGCCTAGTTTAGTAGGGCAAACTGAAACTTATGCGCAAAATTGGGCGAAAGCTCGTAATATTACTATTAATGTAAATTATGTATCAGAAGGAACAAATTATGATGAAACTTTAACGGACGGCACTATTGTTACTCAAAGCGTTGTAGTTAAAACTCCTTTAGATACAGTGAAAACAGTTACTATAGGAGTTATAAAACATCCAAGTGAAAAACAAATAGAAAAAGAAGAGGATAATAACACGGTACAAGAAGATAAAGAAAATCAAGAGGATAAAGATATAACTGAAGTGGTTCCTGGCACTCCATCTAATGAAACAGTAGGAACAGGAGTTCCTAAAAACGAAACATCTAGCAATATTAATATTATAAATTAAAAACGGAATGATTAAGTTTTCACTCCGTTTTTTCTAAGTCACTTTTTTCTACTACGTATAAAGTTTTATCTTCTTTAACAATCTTTATAATAGCTTCTGTATCATAATCTAAATCTTCTTCATATGTCCAGTTTAAACTAACTTCATAAGAAGAAACATCTTCATCTTTTATTTTAAATGTCGCTTGCTTTATATCGTTTACGGTAATTTCTTTGACAATTGGTAATTTTTGCGTTCTATCATTATAAGAATCATCGTCAACATATTTATATAAAGTATCTTTAGCATTTAATTCAAAATTTTCTTTGGCAGAGGGATACACAAATTCTAAAGCTCCTACATCATATTTATTTACTTTGTTATCTAAAGTATACAAATCAATAATAAACATTTTAGCTATAGATTTAGCATACTCTTCATAATCTATTTCTGAGCTTTCTAAGTTTTCTTTTAGCTTTTTAAACTCTTCTTTATATAAAGCCGTATCTCTATCCTCTAAGTGATAATCATATCCTTTTATTTCATCAACTTTTTTAACGGTTTGTTTTACCATATTAGATGATGTAAACAACATTAAATAAACCATTAATGCTCCTAATGCTAAGATAGCAATTATAATACTTATAATACCAATCTTTTTCTTTTTACTCACTTTATTCACCACTTTCATCCGCCGCTATCAGATTATGAACAATTATATTATTAGATATATCTAAGTATTCTTCCGTATACTGTTGATATTTTTCGATATAACCACTTTCTAGCTCCATATTACTTTGTAATGGTAAATATAATCCTGTTGAGTTATTATAATAAACTTTGTTAGTTAAGAAATTACCATTTGGGAAAATAACTATATTATCATCTTTAATTGTAAATATATCGTGTCCTAAAGCATATTTTGAAGAAAAGCCCATCATATTTCCTAAAGTTGGTAAAATATCATACATTCCCATATTATATGTTACTTCACCCTTTAATTTTTTAGCTAGTTTTTGGTTTTTAGTCCAGAATATTAAAGGTGTATTTTTATTTAATTCATGTGCATAATAATCAAAATTATAATATCCATCATCATCTTCAGTTTTTAAAACACCAGTAGATGGGTCATAATTATATAAATAGTTAAATTCTGAGCGAGCTAATTTTGCTTCATGGTCTCCATAGAATATAAAGACTGTATTATTAAATAAATCATCATTATTAATATAATCGATAAAAGTACCTAAAGCTAAATCCGCATAGTGAGCACTCTTAATATAGTTTCCCATTTTAGTATCGTTTAAATAATCATCAATCTCTTCAGTGCGTTCCCCTGTTTCTTCGTTAATAACTTCCCTTTTATAAGATAAATCAAAATCTCCATACTTTTCTACATCATTAAATGGCGAATGGTTTGATAAAGTTATAATTGTGCCCATATAATTTTTATTTTCGTTTTCTATCTTTCTTAAAATAGGCATAGCTTGTTCAAAGAAAGCATAATCATTTATTCCTAATCCTACCGTATTTTCTTTAGTGACATTAAAACTGGTCTGGAAAAACATATCTTCATACCCTAGTTGAGGGTGCATTTTCAAACGGTTCCACATATCAGCTTTATTACCATGCATACTGAATGTATGATAGCCTTTTTCTTTTAAAAGTTTAGGTATTGAAACATACTCACGATTATAATAACTAACAAATACGGTTCCACTATTTGCAGGCATTAAAGAAGTGTTTAAAGTAAATTCTGTATCAGAAGATGTTCCTACACTAATTTGCGGATAGAAATGAGAAAAATACATTCCTTCTGAGGCAATTTTTCGAACAGTTGGCGTTACAGCTTGCCCATTAAATTCTAAATCCATTAAAAAGTCTTGCATACTTTCCATATGAACAAAAATAATATTTACTCCCTCTAAAATATTTGTATATTCATTAGTAGGTTTTTCTTCTTTTTCTTTCTCTGCATAAAATTCTTTAAATTTACGATATGCTTCATCATAACCAAACAAAGAATTAATCTTAGGATATAGGCTTTGGACAATGTCATTTCCTTGATATAATATGATACCAAATCTTTCCACTAATGACTCCCTATTCCACTGTTTAACAAGACGAGAGTAATCTGTACCGGTTAAAGTTACTAAAGTACAAGCTAAAAGAATAACTCCCACTAAGATAGTGGATACACACATTTTCTTGCCTTTTTCAATTTTAGCAATATAAGTATAATAATTCTTTTTACTTAAAACATGATGAATATAATAAAATAAAATTGGTAATAAAATATAAACAAAGTCCGCAATCCGTAATTCATTAAATAAGGAGTCTGTAACTTCACCCACTTGCGAAATACTAGCAATTAATCCTACGGATGCAAATGAGGTATAAAAGGTATAATAGATAGAATTAATTGTGTTGATAACATTAAATATTATTATCCAGGTAAAAAAGTAATGAAATTGTCTTTTAGGTTTTATTAAATAGCCAAAAGAACCAATTACTAATATTAGTGCTAAATCTACGATTATTGGTTTATAATCAAGACCATGACCGACCGTAAAAGTTCTAATTAAAATACTTCCTAATAGAGCAATTAATACGTAAGATAAAAACAATCTATTAGTCATTATATATTTAACAAATTTATTTAAAAAATATTTAAACTTTTTTTTCTTTGCCAATATAATCCCTTCTTACTAGTGATTATTATATCATTAAATTGGCGGACGGGCAAATGATATGTTATACTAGTTAAAGAAGGTGATTCTAGTGAAAGACAATATCGTTATAAAATCTACCAAAAAATTTGAAACTATTTCGATTAGATTAGTTTTCCCTTTTGAAGAAAAAGAGGAAGATATTGCCAAAATTCGTCTTATGCCTCAAATGCTTTCCTTTATGAATGCCAAATATCCTACAGAAGAAGCTTTTAAGAAAGCAAAATTAGAAAATTATATTATTGGTTTTGAAGCGCAATATGCTATTTTAGGAACTTCTGGGTTCATGATTTTTAATTTAACTACTGTTGACCCTCATATCATTAAGGATAACAATTTAGAAAATATAATAGCTTTTTTAGAAGAATGCGTTTATCATCCTAAATTAGCTAATGATGGTTTTGATGCTTTTGAACTAGAAAGAGAAAAAGATATTATTCGTAAAAGCATCGCTCATAAAAATAAACAGCTAGGTGGTTATTTAGATTGCCGCATTCCTCCCTTAGTTGATGATGTTGGCATCTATCAAAGAGGTATTTATAATCATTTAGAGCAATTAGATGAAGTTACTCCTCAAAATTTATATCAATTTTATAAAGAAATTGTTGAAACTAAATCTCCCTATATTTTTGTTATAGGTAATGTTAATAAGAAACAGCTAGAAATAACTTTAAAAAAATATTTTAATACTGGTAAACCAATTGTTCAAAGTCAAAAACATTACGACTGTTTCTTAAAACCAAAATCTAAAGATTTTCAGTTTGTAATTGATGAAAAAAACTTTAAAGAGTCCGCTGTTTGTTTAGTTTTTAAATTTAAACGTTTAACTAAAAAGGATAAAGTCACTATTTCAATGGTAAGACGCCTTTTATCATCCGAAGTTTCTAATTTACTTTTTAATAAACTTCGTTCTGAAGAAGGATTAGTATATACAGCAGATGCAATCAATAGTTCTCGCTATGGTTTATTTGAAATAATTGCTTATACTGATAAAGATAAATTAGATTTAGCTAAAGAAAAAATTTTTGAATGTTTAGATGATTTAAAAAATCCGGAAATTGTTGCGCCTTTGCTCAAAGATATTATTGATGATTATTTAATTGCTAAGGAAGAAAGTAAGGATTATAAAAGCTATATTTTAGATGATATTATGGACGAGTATTTTGATACTATTTTGCCAGAAAAAGAAAGGATTACTCTTATTAAAAAGTGTAAGGCAACAGATATTAAAGAAATTATTGAAAGGATGCAATTAGATACTTGCCTTTATGTAAAGGAGAAATGTGATGAGTAAGATAGATGTTGAAACATTAGATAATGGTTTAAAAATTTATTTTTATGAAGATAAAAGAAAGCACACTACTTATGTTAATTTTGTTACTAAATTCGGCGGAATTCATCAAGATTTTTCTTTAGATAATAAACAATATCATTTAAATAATGGCATAGCTCATTTATTAGAACATTATATTTGTGAAGCTAGTAGTCAAGGTGAATTTATTAAATTATTAGGTAAAAAACACATGTATACTAATGCTACTACTTCTCTTTGGAAAACTAGTTTTTATTTTTTAACTTCTACTAATTTAGAATATGGACTGGAAGTTTTAATTAAAGGTATTAACAGTCCCATTTTTAGTAAAGAGAGACTGGAAAAGGTTAAGGCTCCTATTTATCAAGAGTTAAAAATGCATGAAGATGACCTATTTTATAAATTCAATCACAAAGTAAATGAAGCGATTTTTCATAATATTGGTTTTATGGATGTCGGTGGGTTTAAAAAGGAAATTAAAAATGTTACTTTAAATGAATTAAAAACGGCTTATGAAGCTTTTTATCAGCCCACAAATCAAGCTTTATTCATTGGCGGAAAGTTTGATAAAGATAAAACTCTTAATTTAATTAAAAATCTTTATAAAGACATTAATATTCCTAAACATGAGGTTAAATTATTAGATTTAAAAGAACCACCTAAAGTTAAAAAGGAAAGAATTGTTTTTAAATCAAAAGCTGTTCAAGATTATGTTAGCGTTACTTATAAAGTTAATTTAACTGATTTTACAGCACATGAATTACAAAAATTAGATTTTTATGTTCATGGTTTTCTAAAAATTCTTTATTCAGTTACTTCTAAATTATATAAGGAGTTAGTAAATGATAAAATAATAGATGCGGGGATTAGTCATTCTAATACTTTGATTTTTAACTATGGTATTTTAGAAATTGGGGCTTTTACTAATGACGCGGATACTTTAGCCGAAAAAATTCAAGAAGCGCTAACAAAAATCGACGATATAAAAGAAGAAGATTTTAATTTATTTAAAAAAGAAGCCATAATAAAAGTGGCTATTCGTCCCGAAAGAATTATGTCTGTAATAAGTCCTCTTGTTGAAAATGTAATAACTATTAATTATCCTTATCCTGATACTGTTGAGGATATTGAAAATTTAAATTTCAAAGAGTTTAAATCAATGATTAAAAGATTAGATTTAACTAATTATTCAGTAACTATTATGAAAAAAACTGAAGATTAGATTAAAAATCAAACATAATAATTATACATATCTTTTAGGAAGAAACATATAACTATAATGATAGCTTTTCAAGCAATAAACTATTGCATATCATTAGATTTAATGTTAAAATATGTTTGTTGTTTCAAAAGTTATTTATGCAGCTGTAGTACAATGGCTAGTATACGACCTTGCCAAGGTTGAGATGGGAGTTCGATCCTCCT
>CANQNZ010000026.1 GCA_947625365.1 uncultured Bacilli bacterium
AGCTCATTATTTTTACGTACACAAATAATTTCACAATTATTAGGACATTTATGACATTCTACACCTTTAGTATCAAATTTCATATTAGTAATATTAAAGTCAAAATCTATTTCTTTATTTGTATCTTTAGCTAATATAGCAACGCCTAAGGCTCCCATTAAATGACCGTTATCAGGAGCAATTACTTCACACTCTAGTAAATCTTCAAAAGCTTTTTTAACTCCCACATTTTTACTAACGCCTCCTTGAAATATAATCGGCGGCTTAATATTTTTACCTTTGCCTACATTATTTAAATAATTAACGGCGACACTTTTACAAAGTCCTGCAATTATATCTTCCTTTTTATATCCCATTTGAGCTTTATGCACTAAATCAGACTCTGCAAAAACTGTACAGCGTGCTGCTATTTTAGTAGGGTTTTGACTTTTTAAAGCAATTTTACCAAAATCTTCAACTGCTACATTTAATCTTTTGGCTTGACTTGATAAAAATGAACCGGTACCGGCCGCACATAAAGTATTCATCGCATAATCTACTACTATACCATCTTCTATCAATATTATTTTAGAGTCTTGTCCTCCTATTTCTAAGATTGTCTTAATATCTGGGTATAAAGAAGTTGTTCCCACGGCATGAGCAGTTATTTCATTTTTTATAATACTAGCATTTAAAATAGTCCCTATAAGACGTCTAGCACTACCTGTTGTTCCAATAGATACTACTTTATATTTTGTAAAATCAAAATCTTTTTTTAATTCATTTAATAATCTTTTAACAGCCTCTATAGGATTACCTTCTGTCCATAAATAACAACTATATAAAATATTATTATCTTTATCAATAATAACACCTTTAGTAGAAATAGAACCTATATCTATTCCTAGAAAACATTTAATCATTTTTTCTTTTCCTTTCTTTTAACATATCTACTAAAGCTTCTAATCTTGTTTTTATACCTTCATCCGAAGTTTGAGCATCAAAAGAAAAATAAATAACGGGAATATTATAATCTTTACATATTTTATCAATTATTGGCATTGCTCCTATTTCCGGAGTGCAACCAAAAGGTTTTATATGAATAATTCCATCATAACCATGTTTAATTAAATATTTACATCTTGCTACATTATCTAGTCCATCTGCCCCTAGTTCATAAGTAGCATACTCTTTTACATCTTTAAGCATCTTTTTAGTAACTAATCTTTTTTTTACCAATAAATAAGTTAAGTTAGTAAATCTTTTGACGGCAATATTATATTTAGCTAATTGTTCTTCAATAAAATAAGAAGAAAATTGTTCCATAGAAGTATATAATTCACCAATAACTCCTATCTTTAAAGGATTGTTTGGTTTATTTATAGAAATTTTTCTAAATTTATGATGATATTTAAAATATTTAAAAGTTAAAGAAATGATACCATGACACTTAGCAAAATCTTTAAGCATTATTTTTTCTAATTTTTTAAAACTGCCTTTTTCATTTTCAAAACCAATATTAAGTCTAATAAAATTTTCCGTTTTATCTATATAGAAAATCATTAACATACTAATAAGTAAATAATAAAAATATTTAAAAAAATTTAAATGTTTATTTAATTTTTTAATAGCTTTATAGATAGTTATAATATTTACTTTGCCATTATTCATTAAAGATAAAAATTCAAAGTTATAACCCAAATCTTTTAGTATTTGTTCTTGCACTTCGCCATAGCAACCATACCGGCAACCTCCTCCTGCTTGTACTAAGATAGTAGCATTTTGATTTAATGCTTCAATAAAATTACCCAAATTATATTTAAAAGGCAAACAAACAAAGTCAGGACTATATTTACTACCTAGTTCAATAGTTTTTTTCGTTATGGCAGGAGCTATTAAAATTTTACATTTCGTAGTATGCTTAAAAAAATAAGCAAAAACAGTAGAATAATTACCTAAATGGGGGAAACTAATTATTGGCTCTGACATGTTTTTTACTCCTTTCTTTTTGAATTTTAATTATATCGATAAAACTTTCTAACCTCGTAATAAGACCAGTATCAGATGCATTATTATCGATAGTTATATAAGAAATAGGAATATTTTTAACTTTTCTAATGATAAGTTCATTAGCTAAAGAGTCAGGCCCACAAGGAAAAGTAGAAAGTAAAATAATACCATCAACTTTATCTTTATATTTTTTAATAAAAGCCATGAGTTGTTTATTATAGGTCCAGTATAAAGTATCGGAAATACCTTGGCAGTCTATTTCCACATCTTGACTTTCATAAATATCAGATAATATGGCCGTTACATGTTCTTGTTTTAAATAGTTAATAATAGGTTTACCAATAAATTCATCATGTAAATTATAAGGATGAGATACAATCATAATTTTTAAATTATCAGTTTTTAATTTATTTTCTTCTAACATTTTGCAAAGTTTTCTTTCTTTATTTTCTTGTTGTTTGGCTTTTTCATAAGCTCTTAATATTTCTAAATAAGAAAAGTTTAATTCTTTACCCACTTTAATCAAGCCATCTAATTCTTCTTCATTTTTTTCTATATCTAAGTTATAATTTAAAATTTTTATTTTAGGAAAACTATTACGAACTAAATCATATAACGCTAAAAAGTTGGTACATACTTTTTCCTGTTTTTTTACACAAGCAATGCGGGGAATAAAAAGATAATCACATTTATCTTTTAAATAATCTACATGCCCCATAAATATTTTTAAGGATAAACAAGCTTCATCAACGACGTATTTTAAACCATTATCTATTATTTGTTTATTTGTTTTAGGACTAATAATTACGTCAACATTTAAATTTTGAAAAAAGTTTTGCCATAAAGTATGATATTTATAATATAAAAGAGCGCGGGGTATTCCTACTTTTATTTTCAAACCTATTCATCTCCTAATTAAACTATATTTAATTACGAGGTTTTTTACCAAAAAAAATAAGACGAATTTTGTCTTATTTTATTTTGATAAATTTATTATTCTTTTTAAGATATATAAATGCTCCACAGCATGCTGCTAAAGCCGTACCAATTACAGCCACAGAAGCAACTCCAGTTGGTGGTTTTTCTTCATGAGCTGCTGGTTCATCACAAGTAGCAGGGTTTGTATACATTTCAAATTCTTGTAATTCAGAAGTCTTTTTAACTCCTATGCTCATACTGTAATTATTAGTCATATCACATATCATATAATTTCCTGCGGCAAGGTCAGTAAAAGTTTTAGGTTGTCCAGAAGTCCAAGTTTTAACAGTTTCTCCTTTACAACTTGTTCCTTTTGTTATTTTCATTTTAGCATTACCAACATGTTCGTTAGTACATTTATCTCTATATGTTATTTTTATTTTTGGTTCGATTTGGGTTTCACATAATCTTTCAAATTCCGCTTCAGAAACTTCATTACCATTATTATCATAGTATTTTCCTTGTTTTAACTGGCATTTTGGATTTTCAGGTTCTGGCTGTGGCTCAGGCTGTGGTTCTGGCTGTGGTTCTGGTGTTTTAACTTTGTAAAGTAATCCTGGAGTTAAAAGTTGATAAGAGTCACTAGCAGGTTTATAAGGAACAACAAATTCATTTTTTTGACCTGCATCCATTGCAGCTTTTGCTTTTCTAACTAAACTTAAAACCCAGTCTTTAGATTGAGCACTTAAGCCTCCTAAGCTTTCAATGCTAGCATATTTAGGGCTTCCTGCATCCATTTGCTCTTGAGCTCCCTCTACATATTTATATTGATATTCATAAATAGCCATTGAAGTAATGTAGTAATCCCATAATAAATTATTATATCCTTGCCATCCTCCGGAATAATCTCGACCAAATCCTTCTTTAATTATATAAGCATATGCATAATATTCCTCAGGAATATCTTCGGCACTTATATGTTCAGCATCTAAAGTATAAGGTAAGCTTGAACCATCAGGAGCAGTTTTATGAAAACTTAAACAAAATACATAAGTAGTTATTGCATCTGGATTATTTCCTAAGTATTTAATACGAGGTTGCCATCCAGAACGCTCGCCGGTAAAGTAACCTAAATAATCTGGTGAGCTTTCGCTTGAAACAAGATAACTTACTTGTTCATATTGATTAGGAATAATCGTGTTAAATAATTGTTCAAGACTCTCACCTTCGACAGTCGTAACACTTGCTTTTGTTGATTTTACACAAATCAAAAAGCAACTTATTAAAAATATAAATACAAATAATTTATTAGTTTTTTTCATATATCTCACCTTAAATAAACTATATCATTATTTAAAGTTAGTGTAAATCAGTTATTGAAAACTCATTGTAAATCATTGTCAAGTGAAGATACAGCGTTTAATACTGCTATTTTTCCATAATCATAAGTAAGTCCACCTTGTTGATAAGCTATGTAAGGCTCTCTTAAAGGACCATCACAAGATATTTCAATTGAAGAGCCTTGAACAAATGAACCAGATGCCATTATGACCTTATCATCATAACCTGGCATAGGACTAGGCACTGGCATGACATTAGCATCAATCGCCGAAGCGGCTTGCACTCCTTGGGTATACTTAATTAATTTATCAGGATTATTAAAGATAATGTTTTGAACTATGTCCACTCTTTTCTCATTATATTTAGGTTCTACTTCATAACCTAACCTTTCTAAAAGAAGTGATGTAAATACAGCAGTTTTTAAACTACTTGCCACGACACTTGGAGCAAAATAAAGGCCTTGTAAAAATTGTTTATTAATACCGAAAGTTGGGCCAACTTCTCTTCCTTCTCCGGGTAAAGTCAAACGTTCAGCGGTCAAAGCAATTAAATCAGAGCGTCCCGCAATATAGGCCCCATTTGGGGCTATTCCTCCTCCTAAATTCTTAATTAAAGAACCCACAATAATATCCGCACCTACTTCAATTGGACTTTTTTCTTCCACAAATTCACAATAACAATTATCAACCATAATAATAACATCTTTACTTATTTTTCTAATTACTTTAATAACTTTTTCTAACTTCAAAATAGATAAACTCTTACGCACCGAATATCCTTTAGACCTTTGAATATGAATAACTTTAACTTTATTATTTTTTAAATATGTCTCTATTTTTTTATAGTCAAAATCATCTTCTATTAAATCAATCTGTGCATAGTTAATACCGAAAGATTTTAAAGAGCTATTATTTTCTTTTATTCCAATTACTTCATGTAAAGTATCATAAGGAAGACCACTTATAGTAAGTAAGGTATCATTTGGACGTAATAAGGCAAAAAAAGCAATATTTAAAGCATGAGACCCGGAAATAAACTGATTACGAACTAAAGCATCTTCAGCCTTTAACACATCAGCAAATACCTTTTCAATCGTATCTCTACCTATATCGGCATAACCATATCCTGTTGTGCTATTAAAATGAGCTTCACTAATATTATAGTGATTAAAAGCCTTAATAACTTTTAAACTATTGTTATAAGCTAAATTATCAATTTGTTCATAAATTGGTAATAACTGTTTTTCACATTTTGTAGCTAATTTTAAAATATCAGGTTTAATATTTATCATTTACATCCTCCATCTACTCGTAATACACTTCCATTTATATAACTAGCATTATCACTAGCTAAAAATAAGGCTACTGCTGCTATCTCTTCTGGTCTAGCAAAACGCCCTAACAAAATTTTGCTTTCTTCTTGTTTAATTATATCAGGACTCATTTCTAAAACACTTTCAGTTGCTGTCCAACCAGGTGCAATCGCATTAACACGAATATAAGGAGCTAAACTCATAGCAAAACTTTTGGTAAGAGATATTATGCCTGACTTAGAAGCATCATAATCAGCAGAATAAGTATTTAAAGTATCAATTCCATTAGTAGATGCGATATTAATAATACATCCTTGTTTTCTTTTTAACATTTCTTTAGCTACATATTTACTGACAATAAAAGTACCTACTAAATTAACATCAATAACTTCTCGAAAATCTTTAACACTTTTTTCTAATAATTCTTCATCTTTAGCTATTGCTGCATTATTAATTAAAACATCAATTGCTTTAAATTCTGATAAAACTAAATCTATCATTTCTTTTACTTCTTCTTCATTTGCTATATCAGCTTTTACACATATAACTTTAATATTTTTATGTTCTAATTCTTCTTTTAAATTTTCTGCTTGAGCTTTACTATGATTATAATTAATAACTATATTGTAATCATTTTCACTAAATAGTTTAGCTATCGCCGCACCTATTCCTCTACTTGTTCCAGTTATTAAAACCGTTTTAGACATACTATCTTCCTCTTTCATTAAAGATATTGTAACATCTTAAACCAAAAGAAAAAAGAGATAATCTCTTTTTAACTACTTTACAACATATGGATTACTTTCGGTTCCATCGCCACCTGTTATTTGGACATCTGAATTTAGATTGATAACTGGAAGCACGGCGCTAGAGTCGCCAACGCCGCTGTCGTAGTCGATGTAACCATTGTAGCTATTGAACTCATGAGCGACAGAATTATAAGCACCATAAGGCGATATAGACCACCACCAGTAATTATGATACATATAATAATCTGAATTTACTTCATTATACCAGGGAAGTCCTGCTATATTCATTTCATCAACTGTTAAAAGTCCTATCTTTAATTTATATAATCCTCCATAATTTTCATTAGTATCCGGACAGTTTAAACTCGGTTCATGCCTTTCTCCTACTCTTTCATACGCCCCATAATATATATAGTTATTATCAGTTTTTGAAATTTTTGGCATTGTTGTATCATTGCAGTATGTTCCATAGGCTATTTGTGAATCTTTGCTTCCCAAATTTGTATGGTACCATTGTTCTAGATATTTTTTTATATCACTATTTGTCCCTCCATTAGAGTTCACAAATGTTTCGCTACCAGTATACGTACTTTTACATGGCGATGTTTTCGTACATTTAGTATCGTTATCATATGTATAACCAACATACTTTAATCCATTAGATGTTTTATTAAATACCTGGCTTATTGGTGATATTCTATCTTTCAATATTAATCTGATTGTTCCATCTCCATTTATTCGTACAATACGCCAATCTTGATTAGCAAACTTTACATAGTTATCATTTACTTTTCCTCTTAATACATAACTAGTTCCATTATCATCAGGTGTTGCCACTATTCCCTCTTCTACATCATAACCATCAAAATATATTTCATCTGCTTTTAAAATAGTAGTAGTATTAGCTTCAAGCACTTTATAAAGAGGGCCACCGGAAGTAAAATAATCTTCATTTGCAAATGTATACCAATTTATATACTCTGATGGATTTGTAACTCCTTCAATACAATGTTCACTTGGAGCAAAATTTCCTTGGCCATTAACGCACTGTCCATAATCTGTATAATGGACATTCATTAAAGTATCCATGAAATACTCACTACCAATCTTTATATTAACTTCTTGATTATATTTTGTATAGCTATAAAAATCATATCCATTTATCATTTCTTCTTCCGGAGTTATTGGATAACTTTTTAATATTTTACCAGCTAATAGTCCGCTATCGCCAGCTGTTGCTTCTATTGTTATTTTAAATGTAAACTCTTTGTTTGTCCCATTTGCTACTGATGTGTCTTCATCCATCCAACTTCTTACATCTATTATTTTTGTAGTATCAGGTGTTAATACTCCTGTCCCGATTATATATGATGCAGCAGTATTAAACCCGCTTATACTTTGAGTTGTTGTCGTTTCATATTCATTTAAGTTCTTATAGCTATCTCCTACTGCTACTTTTAAATATTGTTCATCTAACGTTGAGCTATTTTCTTTATTTAATATAACATTATATGTTGCTATTGTTTCACATGTGTTTTTAATGGTTATTTCATACGGACTATTCTGCATACCATCTTCATCTGTTTGTGGGTAACCGTGTTCTAGGGTTACTCCGTTCCCTTTAGTTTCCTGATAACTTATTGTAAAACAATCATATATATTTTTATTTACTCCTGTTTCGGTAAAGTTTCTTGTCCATAATGCATATGAGAGTGTTGCTACTGCTACTACCAGTATTAATCCTATTATAATTATTGCTACATTTCTTTTTGTTTTTTTATTTTCTTTTATCATTTTGACTCACCTCTTGGTATATTATCTATTTCAATTATACCCCCCCCCGGAGTATCACTGTCAACACAAAGTTTCTGCCACTGAGTTTACGAATAGTCAAAATTAAGCCATTTAAAAAACTAAATAAGTTTGATAATTTAGCTTACATCAAAGTTATTTAGTCATTTTAATAATTTCTTCTTTTGGAATAAAACCAATGTTTTTTGTTTTTTCTTTACCATTTTCTATATAAATCAATGTAGGAATACTCATAACTCCATATTTTGTTGCAATCTCAGGATATTCATCAACATTAACTTTTAAAATATCTATTTCATCTATTTCTTCTAACACTTGACCTAGCATTTTACATGGTCCACACCAATCAGCATAAAAATCAATTAAGATGGTTTTTTTTATTTCCTTTTCAAATTCTTCTTTATTTTTTAAATATTTTATCATTACTATTCTCCTTTATACTTATTTATTAACAAATTTAAATTATTTATTTCTAGTTTGCCTTGATTATGTAATTTTTCTACTGTATCAATTGTAACAACCTCATGTTTTAATAAAATATCCATAGCTTCATAATTGTATTCTTCTTTATTAGAAGTATTATCATATTTATCTTTTAATGAATATATTTCACTAATAGCTTCTGAAGTATTACGAGCAAAGTTTGTCAAAACTGGTGTATGATTAACTATAGGACTATAAAGTTTACTATTTTGAGTAAGTTCTATAGAAAAACTAAACATCGATAAAATATAGAGCAAAGCAAAAGAATAAATAAATCCTTCTAATAACCCAAAAATAAATCCCAATATTTTTGATGGTATACCTAAAACAATAGTAGCTTTTAACACCGACTCTAAAATACCACTAAAATGAATAATTATTCTAAGTAGTATATTTAAAATACTAAAAACAATGAAAAAAGCAATTGCTTCATATATTAAAATATTTAGAACACTAACGCCTTTAAAAACTCCACCAAAATCAATAAATGGCAAATGAGTCATTAAAAAATTAGCTACAGGATTTTTTAAACAATATGAAAGAAAAATAACTAAAATAATGCCAATAAAACTAACACTACTTTTTATAGCACCACTTTTAAAACCTATAACAGCGCTAAATAAAATTATAAACAAAATTATTACATCCAAAATATTTATCACTCTATCAACTCCTAGGTAAATTATATTATATTTTTGCTGATTTTAAAAGTAATACATGATAAAATTATTAAGAGGTGTAACCATGACAATTGTATTTAAAGTAAGTGATAATATAAAAGAAAAAATGATTAAATATTACCAAGATTTAAAAAGAGAAAAAACTCCACCCTATGCTATTTTCCAAGCACAAGAAGAAGATACAATTATTACTTTATATAATTCTGGTAAAGTTATGTTTCAAGGAATTAGTGCCGATATAGATGCTAACATATGGATTGACCAAGAACGACATTTAAATAATCGCATTATTGATATTAATCCTAAAAAAGAAGATAAGAAAAAAGAGGATAAAAAAATTCTAATCAATGTTTCCTCTATTGGTTCAGATGAAGTAGGAACTGGAGACTTTTTTGGGCCAATTGTTGTTACAGCTACTTTTGTTAGTAAAGAAAAAATAAATTATTTACTAGACTTAGGAGTTAAAGACTCTAAGAAATTAACTGATGAAAAAATTTTAAAAATTGGTAAAGAAGTAATGAATAATATTCCTCATGTCACATTTATATTAGATAATCCATCTTTTAATAAATATACTAATAAGGGCTTTAATATGAATAAAATAAAAGCTATATTACACAATAAAGTTTTAGTAGAAATGATAAAAAAAGAGCAAGGAAATTATGATAAAATAGTCGTTGACCAGTTTGTCTATCCCCAAAAATATTATGAGCATATAAAAGATGCTTCAGAAAAAGCAACTAATATCACTTTTATGACTCATGCCGAAGATAAATGTTTAAGTGTCGCGGCAGCTTCGATTATTAGTCGATTTATTTTTCTAGCTAAAATGGAAAATTTAAGTAAAGAACTTAATTTGCTAATTCCTAAAGGAGCTGGAAGTAAAGTTGATGAAGTTGGTTGCCAGATAGTTAAAGAAAAAGGAGTAAAATATTTAAATAATATTGCCAAATTAAATTTTAAAAATACTGATAAAATAAAAGAAATGTTAAAATAAGCATTTCTTTTATTCTGGTTTTTTATTTTCTAATATTCTTTTAGCCACTATTGCTCCATTTAAAGATAGTGTTCCAAGCTCATTTAGATTAATAAGGCCTCTTTTTTTAATATTATTTACACTTACTTTGCTAATATTTAATATCTCACTAATTTCTTGCAAAGAGAAATATTTGTTTCTAATATATCCTAAGCTTAATAATAATACTAATTGTTCTTCCGGATTTTCTAACAGACTAATTAACATTTTAACCTGCGCTTTATACGTTTCAAATTCTATAGCATTTGACAATTGCATTTTACGTAGTAAAAGAGCTTGTTTGATATTTAAAGATGAATTATCACTTTCTTCGGTTTTAATTTCTATACCTTGCTCGTTAAAGATATTTTGAATTGATTTTTTTATATTATTAATTTTGGAATACATACTTTTTTCTTTATAACCAAAATTATCCGCAATTTCTTGGAGTGAAAGCTCTTTTTGGCCATTTAAACCGTAATATAATTCCATAGTCTTTTTTTGTCTGTTTGATAGTTTATTTATAGCTTCGAGTATTTCCTCGAAAGTTTTACCTGAAAAAGAATTTAATAAACCATTTTGGCGCTCGCTTGTGTTTATATCTTCTTCTAATAATTCAGGATTATTTAAGATATTTTTAAGTTTATTTTTAATTATTGCTATTTTGTTACTTTTTATATATTTTATTGTATAATTAAAAGTCTTAGCAATTTCAGAAGTCGATTGAGCTTGTTGACCGTTTAAGCCGTAAAATAATTCAAAAATTATTTTATCTTCTTCTGGCAATTTAGTTAATGCTTTTACTATGTCATCTAAAGTGTTATTAGGAAAGAAATCTAATAAATTATTTAATCTCATAGATGGATGGACTTTTCTTTTGCCCACACCTGGAAATGGTTTATTATCTAATATTACTTGAAGCATTTTCTTTATTTTATTAATTCTTCCATATATATACTGTTTTTTATAGCCAAAGTCTTTGGCAATTTCGCTGGCTGTTAGTGACTGTTGACCGTTTAAACCGTAGTATAATTCTATAAACTTTTTATCTTGATTTGATAGTTTATTTATAGCTTCTAATATTTCATCCCTTGTTTTATTTGGAAAAAAGTCTACTAATCCTATTTTGCTTTTATTTGTATTTGTTTCCAAGAAATCAGGATTTATTAATATTTTCATAATTTTATTTCTGATATTATAAATCTTAATATGAACATACTTTTCAGCATAATGAAATTTATCGGCTATATCAATGAAATTTACGGCTTTTTTATTATTTAAACCATAGTATAATTCCATAATAGTTTTTTCTTGGCTTGATAGTTTATTTAGAGCTTCGAGTATTTCATCTAACGTTCTACCTGGAAAAGAATTTAATAATCTTTTCTGACGGATATTTTCGTTTATACCTTCTTCTAATAACTCAGAATTATTTAATATATTTTTAAGTTTATTTTTAACCTTATTTAATTTACGGGAAATATAGCTTTCAGCATAACCAAAATTAGTGGCTATTTCCTTTTTTGACTTTGCTTCTTGTCCATTTAAACCATAGTATAATTCTATAATCATCTTATCATCTGCCGGCAGCTTTGTTGATGCTTCTATTATGTCATCTAAAGTATTATTTGGAAAGAAAGCTAATAAATTCTTTAAACGCAAAGACATATTTACCCTTTTATTATTATAGTTATATGGTAGTTTATTATCTAATATTGCTTGAACTACTTTTTTGATATTATTAATTTTGGTATATATATAATGTCCTGCATAACCAAAATTAGTGGCTATTTCCTTTTTTGACTTTGCTTCTTGTCCATTTAAACCATAGTATAGCTCCATAATTTGTTTATCTTGATTTGATAATTTATTTATAGCCTCTAATATTTCATCTAAAGTTTTACCTGGAAAAGAGTTTAATAATCCTTTTCGGTGTCCATTTTCATTCCGGCGTAAACTTTTTTTCTGGTGCGATGTTGGTTTATCTTTCTCTAATAAATCCGGAGTAGTTAAGATTTTTTTTATTTTATTTTTAATTAATAATATTTTGCTAGTTTTTATATATTCAGTTGTATAATTAAAGGCTTTGGCAATTTCTTCGGCCGACTTTCTTTCTTGCCCATTTAAACCATAGTATAATTCTATAATTGTTTTTTCTTGGCTTGGTAGTTTTTTTATAGCTTCGAGTATTTCATCTAAAGTTTTGCCTGGAAAAGAGTTTAATAATCTTTTTACTTTCATTTTTATCCCCCTGTTTAACTTAAACATTTAAAGTCATCTGCCACTTTTAAATATTATACTAAAGATTACTGAAATAGCAAGTTAATTTGTAAATTTTTCCAGTTGCCTTTTTATAAAATTATCTCTATAATTGATATAGAACAAACGTTTGGAGTGATATGATGGAAGAAAGAAATATTTTATGTATTGATTTAAAAAGTTTTTTTGCTTCATGTGAATGTGTAGAAAGACACTTAGACCCTTTTTCATATCCTCTTGTTGTAGCTAGTACTAAACAAGGTATGGGAGCAATGACTTTAGCAATAACACCCTATCTTAAGAAGAAAGGTTTAAAATCTCGCGGACGCCTATATGAGATACCTAAAAATATTAAATATACCATTGTTCCACCTAGAATGAGCCTTTATATAAAGAAAAGTAAAGAAGTAGTCAGTATATATTTAGATTATGTTTCTCAAGATGACATGCATGTTTATTCAATAGATGAAGTCTTTTTAGATGTTACGGATTATTTAAAATTATATAAAAAGACTGATTATCAATTAGCTGAAACTATTTTACAAGATATTTATCAAAAAACTGGTCTTACGGCTACTTGTGGAATTGGGCCAAATTTATTACTAGCTAAAATAGCTATGGATACCGAAGCAAAAAAATATAAAAACGGCATAGCTCAGTGGTCATATGCAGATATTCCTACTAAATTGTGGCCTATTTCCCCTTTATCTAAAGTTTGGGGTATTGGGCCTCGCTTAGAAAAAAGATTAAATGCTTTAAACATTTTCTCAATCTATGATTTAGCCCACTATCCTAAAAATAAATTAAAAAATAAGTTTGGAGTTATGGGTGAAGAATTATGGAATCATGCTAATGGAATAGATGATAGTAAAATAGCCGATTACAAAAATATTGCCAAAGATAAATCAATTAGTCATAGTCAAGTCTTATTTAAGGATTATAATGAAAATAATATTAAACTAATTATTGAAGAAATGACAGATGTATTAATGCAACGATTAAGAGAAAATAAAAAATTAACTAGTTGTGTTGGTTTAGGTATCGGTTATTCTAAAAATGTTGGAAGCGGATTTTACCATGTAACAAAATTAGATACACCTACGGATGATATTAATACAATTCTACAAGCGTTTTATCTTTTATTTGATAAGTATTATGAAAAATTACCTATTCGCAAGGTATCGTTATGTTTAGGAAGATTAAGTAAGAAAACAGGAATACAACTTTCTATTTTTGAAAGTGTCAAACAAATTAATACCAAAGAAAGTTATAATACTACTATTGATGATATTAAAAATAAATTTGGTAAAAACAGCATTGTCAAAGCTACTGCTT
>CANQNZ010000027.1 GCA_947625365.1 uncultured Bacilli bacterium
GGTAATTTGGTTGAAACCGGTGAAGCTGTTGGTATTATGGCAGCTCAATCAATTGGTGAACCAGGTACTCAGCTTACCATGCGTACATTCCACTCAGGTGGTGTTGCACACGGAGGAGACGCCGATATTACTCAAGGTCTTCCAAGAGTTGAAGAGTTGTTTGAAGCTCGTAATCCTAAAGCTAAATCAACCATTGCTGAAATTAATGGTAAAGTATCATTAATTGAAGAAACTAATGGGAAATATAAGATTATTGTTGAAAACGATGTAGAAGCTCGTGAACATGTAACTAATTATGGTGCTAAATTACGCGTTAGCTTAAATGATACAGTAGAAGCAGGAGACAAGTTAACAGAAGGAGCTATTTCGCCAAAAGAATTGCTAGCTGTTACTGACCCAATTACTGCTCAACAATATATCTTAAAAGAAATCCAAAAAGTTTATAAATCTCAGGGTGTTGATATTTCTGACAAACACGTAGAAATAATTGCTCGTCGTATGATTAATAAAATGCGTATTATTGATGAAGGTGATACAGACTTCGTAGCTGGCTTAACAGTATCTCTAAGAGAATTTACAGAAGGAAATAAACCTGTAATCTTAAGAGGTGGAGTTCCAGCAACAGGTCGTCCAATAATGTTAGGTATTACTAAATCATCTCTTGAAACTGACTCATTCTTATCTGCAGCATCATTCCAAGAAACAACAAGAGTATTAACAGATGCAGCTATTAAAGGTAAGACTGATATGTTACGAGGATTAAAAGAAAATGTTATCATTGGTAAATTAATTCCGGCTGGTACTGGGGCTAAACAGTATAGTGACATTCAAATTGAACTTGAAAAAGAGTTTATGAGTGATGAGCCTTCAGAAATGCTAGAAGAACAATTTATTGGTGATGAAGAAGATATAATCGCTGAATAAAACATTGATTAAAACGTCAATGTTTTTTTGTACGTTTTCTTGACTATCTGCAAACTCAGTGCACAGTTAATTTGTGTTGACAATAATACTCCGGGGGGGGGTATAATTGGAATAGATAATATACCAAGAGGTGGACCAAAATGATAAAAGAAAATAAGAAGACAAAAAGAAATATACTAATAATAGTAATAGGACTAATACTGATAGTAGCAGTAGTAACACTCTCATATGCATTATGGACAAGAAACTTTACGCAAACAGGAATAAATAAAAATATATATGATTGTTTTGAAATAAATTACGAAGAAACAAAAGGAGCAGGTGTAACACTAGAACACGGATACCCGCAAACAGATGAAGAGGGTATGCAAAATAATCCATATGAAATAACCGTTAAAAATACATGTAAAACAATAGCAACGTATAATATAATATTAAATAAAGAAAGCAGTTCCACATTAAATGAGCAATATTTAAAAGTAGCAGTAGGAGATAGTTATAAGAAATTAAATGAATATGAAATAACAGAAAAAAGAGAGTTAACAGAATATCCTGATTTTACAAACAGTACATCATATATAATAGGTACAGGAGTATTAACACCTGATACTACAAAAATAATAGATGTAAGAAGCTGGATGGATGAAAACACTTCAGTAGAAAATGGAGCCAATAAAAGTTTTACATTTAAAATAACAATAGAGGCAACGGCCGGCGACGGAGAACTATTAGCTGGTAAAATATTAAAAAGTTATCCAATAACATTAGATAGTGATATGGAAAATGGTTTTGATTGTTATGAAGTTACAAAAGCAAATCAAACCGTGAATATTGATACATCCAAAGATAATGGCAACGGCATTGGAATGTGTGTAACAGATAGTTTAGAAAATATAAAACGCGATATTTATTCGTATGAAATGTTCAACTATGAATGTAATAAAACTGACCCAGCAAGTCATATACATGAATATACTTTTGGTAATAATGATAATATCAATGGTTGGACAATTTATGAAATACTGGAAGCAACTGGTTCAATAATAACAAAAGCAAATATTACAGATTATAGCGGATACGACATTGAAGAAGGGATAGTGGCAACAAATGATGACGATGGAACAAGTTATGTATTAAGAGGAAAAGTAAAAAATAACTATGTAAAATTTGCTGGTCAAGATTGGCGTATTGTCCGAATAAATGGCGATGGAACAATAAGATTGATATTGAAAGATAGAATACCATCAATAAGCCAAGCATTTAATACAACATCTAACGGATTAAAGTATGTGGGATATACATATGATAACGACACTAATTGTACCACTGAACATCCTTGTAAAAGTACATATACAGGTAGTGAAACATTTGATAACTCTAACGGAGGTACAAATAGTGATATAAAAACATATTTGGAAGAGTGGTATAACACGAACTTAAAAGATAAAGACTCGCAAATAGCCTATGGAACATATTGTAATGATACTACAATATCAAAGAGCTATAACTCATACACATATTATGGTTCGTATGGAAGAATAGAAGAAGGTAATGGAGCAAGCTTACAATGCCCAGACACTAAAGAAACATATGGAGGAGTGTATAAATTAAAGATAGGGTTTTTAACAGCAGATGAAATGAATATAGCAGGACTTCCGATGTATGAAGTCATAGATTCAGATTATTATATGTATCATAATTATGACTGGTGGTCTATGTCGCCTTATCGTGCTCGTAGTTCTGACGCTTATGGGCTTTATGGCAGTTATGGTAATATATACAACGACTATGTTACCATTACTAACGCCGTGCTCCCGGTTATCAATCTAAAGCCAGATGTGCAAATAACAGGTGGCGACGGAACAGAAAGTAATCCATATGTAGTTGACTAAATAAACAAAAAAAGTATATAATAAAAATGTAAGTGCTACATATAGCATCTACGATTGTTTGCAGACGCCATGTAAAAAGAAAAAAATTCTTTTTACGGGCGTCATTTATTTTTTCTAAATATTTTTTAAAATATTTAAAATTTTTATAATGATAATAATTTTTAGCATATCTAAAAATTTTCTCATAACGCATCTACTCCTTAATAAACCAAAACCCCGTGGGATTATGTTTTAACAAGATGTAAATGGTAGATGCCCAGTAGCACTTAAGAAAATATTATAAAGATGAGTTATAGAAAAAGGAAGAAAAAGCGTTCGACAAAATCTGCGGTTTTTTCATTTATATTTATATAATAATGATTATGAATAAATTTTGACATAAATCGACATTGCCCTTTGCTATAGTGAAATGGGTGAGGTCTATGAAAAAGTTTCTAATTACTATAGGTGTTTCATTAATAGTTGGAGTAATTTTTGCCGTGGTAATATTTAAAAATATTAATGAAGAAGTAGAACTGGTTATAAAAGAAGATGATATAGTAACCTTTTTTCAAGTTGGTGTTTTTAAAAATGAAAACAATGCCCAAAATTATATGCAAAATTATAATAGTTCGATTATTATAAAGGATAATGAATATTATCGGGTAATTATTGCTATTTTAACTAATGAGGAAGCTATTGTAAAAGAAAAAGCCTTTTTTGATAGTTTAGGTATTGATTATTATTTAAAAAAAGAAAATATTAGTGATAAAAAATTTATTGAGAAATTACAAGAATATGAACAGCTTTTAATTTCTTCTAGTGATGAAACTTATAATACAGTAAATAAAAATATTTTAAAATTATATGAAAGCAGGCAAAAATGAGTTTGATGTTAAAAGATTTGCCTTCCTTTTTAAAACCACGTGAACGCCTAAAAAAATATGGGGCAACAGCTTTAACTAATGAAGAGTTACTAGCTATTCTTTTAAGAACAGGAACTAAAGATATTTCTGTGAAAAATTTAGCTTTAAATGTTTTAAAAACAATTGAAAATATTGAGAATATAGAAAGTCTTACTCTAAATAAATTAATGGCTATAAAGGGAATGGGTGAGGCTAAGTCTATGAGTATTATTGCTGCTATTGAATTAGGCAAAAGAGTATTTTTATTAAAAGACAAAGATAAAACTCCTATTACTAGTGGTAAAGATGTATATTATCGTTTTAAATACTTAATGCGTTTGGAAAAACAAGAAAATTTAATTGTCTTACTTTTAGACAGTAAAAATAAAGAAATAGCAAGTAAAACAATTTTTAAAGGTAGTCTTGATTGTAGTATTGCCCATCCTCGGGAAATATTTAAATATGCTATCGATAATAATGCATCCCGTTTAATAATTGTTCATAATCATCCAAGTGGAGAAGCAATTCCTAGTTTGCCAGATAAAAAATTTACTAAACAAATTATGGAAAGTGGCAAAATAATAGGAATTGAAGTTATAGACCATATTATTATTGGGAAAAATAATTATTATACATTTAAAGAAGGCAAGGTGATTTACTTATGAAAAAATATGTAGTTAATATAATTATTATAATTATATTTTTAGGATGTATATTCCTCAGTGATTATCTCATTATAACTATAGGTAAAACCAACTGGCATAATTATGAGACGAGCGCTTTAAATCTTAAGATGTTAAAAGATGAAAACAAAGTTTTAAAAGAGGAATTAAATGGGGTGTTAACCTTAAATGGCCTAGATAAATATCAAGATTATGATATTTTAAAAACAGAAATATTATTAAGAGATGTTTATAATTTTCATGAAACTGTAACTATTAAATATGGAAAAGATGCAAATTTAAAAAAAGGCATGGCTGTTGTAAGTGAAAATGGTTTAGTAGGAATAATTGAAAAAGTAAATAAAAAAGTGAGTATTGTAAAACTTTTAACAGCCAAAGATAGTAATGTATCAATTCAAATTGGTGAAAATTACGGGGCCTTAAATAGCTATGATAACGCCCTAAACATGCTTATTGCTAATAATTTTAATAATTATGAATTAATTATGAAAAATGAAGAAGTTTATACTTCAGGTTTAGGTTTAATACCCAAAGGCATCTATATTGGTAAAGTTAATTATACGAAAAATACAAAAGAAAATATTGAACAAGAAGTTTTAATAAAAAGTGAAGTAGATTTTGATAATTTAAAATATTTAGCTATAGTTAAAGGAATAAAAAGCTTATGATAATTTTAAATGTAATATTAGATATTTTTATAAATAATTTAACTTTATATCATTCTTATTTTTTTCTTATAAATAATTTTAAAATTCCTTTGAGATATTTAAGTATATTAATAGCTGTAGCTATTTTTATAGATTTATTTATAACTCATACTTATTTTTTAAACTTAATCTTGCTTTTAATAATATATTTTATTTATAAATATAAAGTAAAAAAGAAAAATACTTTATTTAGAAATATTTTACTAAATACTTTTAGTTATATTATATATATTATTTGTTTATATTTATATTTTAATTATAAAAATATAAATATACTTTATTTAAGTAAATATTTAATTTTTAATTATCCCATATATTTAATTTATATTTTTATAAGTTATAAAATTTCTTTTTCATCATAAAATTTAGCAAGGTGATTTAGGTGAAAAAGCAAAATAAGCAAAGTAAAAGAAGTAAATATATTAATAATTTATTTTCTCGCGTTTTAATAAGTGTAATTTTATTTTTAAGTAGTATTATATTTATAAAAAGTTCTAATGATAATCTTTTAATGTATAAAGATTATGTTTTTGAACGTTCTTTTAAGTTTGCAACGTTAAATAAACTTTATAAAAAATATTTAGGAAGTATTTTACCATTTGATAAAGTAGCATCTAAAGAGGCGAGTACAGTTTTTAATGAAACTTTTAAATATACAGATAGTTCAAAAAATTTAGATGGAACAAAATTTAAAGTAACTGATAAATACTTAATGCCGGCCTTACAAAGTGGAATAGTAGTTTTTATAGGAGAAAAAGAAGGATATGGTCAAACTATTATTATTCAAGGTACCGATGGTGCGGATATTTGGTATACTAATCTTTCTTCATCTTTAAAATTATATGATTATGTCGAAAAAAATACATTAGTAGGAGAATGTTTAAGTGATGAAATAACTTTAGTAGTTCAAAAAAATAATGAATATATAGATTTTAATGAATATGAGCAAAATAAAGATTAATTCTTTTACTTATTTTTTTATTATATCTTCATGTCTTACCGGAATGTTTAAAGAATGTTTAATTTTAATGTTTATTATTTTTATGCATGAAATAGGTCATATAATAGCCATTAAATATTTTAACTATGAAATTAAAAGTATTGATTTTCTTCCCTTTGGAGGTCTTATAAAACTAGAAAAGAATTTAAACTCGGCGATTAATGCTGATTTAATAATTAGTATTTGCGGTATCTTAATGCAACTAGTTTTATACATAGTTTTATCCTTTTTTAATTATTATAGTTTAATAAGTAATGATATTTATAATATTTTTTGTAAATATAATTTTAGTATTTTAATATTTAATTTATTACCTATTATTCCTTTAGATGGTAGTGTATTTATTAAAAGTTTATTAGAAAAGTATTTTTCTTTTTGGAAAAGTCAAATTTTAATTATTATTTTATCTAGTATTTTTTTATTAATATTTTTATATTTTAATTATTATTATGAATTAAATAATTATTTAATTGCTTTCTTTTTGTTATATAAGATAATTATGTATATTAAAGAGCTTAAGTATTTAGAAAATCGTTTTTTATTAGAAAGATATTTATATAGTTTTAAATATCCTAAAGTTAAAATAATAAAAAATATTAAAAACATGCAAAAAGAAAGGAAACATTATTTTAAAATAGAAGATAAATTGTTTAGAGAAAAAGATGTGTTAAGAGCTTATTTTCAGTCTAAATGACTTGCAACTTCATTAATTTACTATTCAGTATTATACGTGTTATAATATAATTGAATTTAGTAATGGAGGGTTTATGGAAAATAGTGTAAGAGAATTTGTTGAAAAATTAACTTTAGCTAGAAAAAATGTCATATTTGATATTATCGGAATGATTCAAGATCAAAGCTATTTGAAAGAAGTATTACTTTTTGCTAAATTAACTGAAAAAAATTATTCGGCAGCTGGAGAGCGAAGTGATAGTAATTGGCATCAGTATCATCGCTATGTATCAGCGAATGAAGAAAACCTTAACTATGATTTTTTTCTAAATGCTGCTGATAGATTTTATGTTATTAGACAAGCGATAGCTATAAAGAGTAACATATCTGAAGAAATAAAAGAAATTTTATGTGAAGATAAAAATCTTAATGTTTTAACTGCGGTGGCAGCTCGAAAAGATTTATCCCTTAAAATGATTAAAAGTATCTTAAAAATAGTGGAAACAGATACTCTGCAAAGATACGGACAACGTCATGATATAATTAATAATTTAATATTAAATTATCCAAATGTTTTAAATACTAAAATAATAAGTAAATATCCTTGTTTAGAAAATACTTATTTACCTAAAAGAACTAAAATTGTATTTGATAAGCAACGAAAAATGCCTTATGAAGAACCAAAAGATTTAGAGTCAACCTATAGTATAATGCGTAAAATGATAGAAAAAGATGTAAGTAAGTTATCTAAAAAAGATGTTGAAGAAATTTATTTTGATTATGTTAAACCAATTCTAAATAACCAAACATATGATAAAGAAACACAAGAAATTTTTAGTCTGTTTTTAGAATACTTTCCTAAATCCTTAATTTCCAAAAAAATTATAGAAGATTTAACCGATAGTGTAATTAATGGCAATATTGGTTATGGTTACGAAGACAAATGTAACTTTATCATAGGGACTTTTAAGATGTTAGTTCAAAATAAAATAAAATTTGATTATGAAAAGTTTATAGATAAACTTATAAATATTTTATCATCTGTACAATTTCATCGATTTAATTCTACAGTTGGAGATGGAAAGTATGAGTTTATGCAATATAATAGTTATATACCTTATAAATTTGCTGATATTTGTAGTATCCCGAATATTGATATTGAAGTGGTAGAGTTTATACTAAATACATTTAAAAAATATGAATCGACTCAATATAATAAATTTGGGGCATTTGAATTAGAGCATATTTATATGGCTATAATAGATAATAAAACTATTAATATCTCAACTTTAAATGCCAATATAGTAAGAAATATATATAATTTTCATAATATTAAGTATGATATGGATGCAATAGAAACGATGACTCATAAAGGGTTTGATACTCCTTCTTTAGTTTATAATCGCAAAATTGTGGAAAGAGAAGATACACCTTTATCTGTTCTAAAGAAATTTATGAGAAGCAATGATCCTTTTATCCATTTAAATTTATTAAACAATCCTAGCTCGGATAAAGAGATTATTCAATATATTTATAATAAAACAAAATTTACGTATGTAAAAAACAAAGCAGAAGAGTTACTATCTGAAGCTTTAGATGAAAGTCCAAAATACAAACTTACTAAATAAGTAGGTTCGTTTATTTTTTCTCTTGTATTTAAGTTAAAATTTGACATTAACACAATTTTATATTATACTATCAACCGTTTTTAAGGAGAGCTATATGAAAATTTTTATAGGAGTCAATAATAGTTGTAACTTAAATTATCAACATAATGTTGTTTATGATGAGTTATTTAAGTCATTTGAGCTTACTCCTAATGTTTCAGAAGCGGATGCTATTGTTATTGCAGAGACTTGCTGTTGTACACAATTTAATCTTAAATATACTTTAAATTATATTGCTTCTATTTTAAAAGAAAAAAACCAGAAGCTAAGACGTATTTAACCGGGTGTATTACTAGAAAATTTGAAGATAATACTTTTTTAGCAAATGTTGAAAGATGGTTTAAAAATAATGTGGATTATATAGTTCCTCAAAATCAACCTAGTTTATTATTAAAATTAATTTCTGAAGATGTTCTTATTAATAAAGATATAAATGATTTTGGTATGGTAGTTAGGTATCCCGAATATTCATTTGCAGAAATTTATATTTCTAATGGCTGCTTAAATAATTGTTCTTTTTGTAAACTTACGTTTCAAAAATATCCTTTAAAAAGTGCTGAATTAAGTAAAGTAAAAGAATTTATAGATAGTTTGAATGATGAAAAATATTCAAAAGTTATTTTAAAAGGAACCAATATTTGCCAATATGGCTTAGATATTTATAATGAATATATGTTGCCCGAAATCATCTCTTATTTAGAAAAAAAAGAAAATATTAAAAACGTGATATTAGCAGGATTTTCGTTTAAAGATGCAATAAAAAATGATTTTCAAAGTGTTATAGCAAATAGTAGAAAAGTTGTAGAATTATGCGGATCTTTAGAATCTGGAAGTGATAGAATATTAGAATTAATTAGAAAAGGTTTCACTAGTGATGAAATCATAAACTTTGTGCAAGGTATTAGAAAAATAAATTATAAAAGTTTATATTTAAACATTATAGCTGGGTTTCCAACTGAAACACTTGATGACATAAAAAAAACGTTGACGGTATTAAAAAAGTTAGACCCTTATATGGTAGATATTTGCAGATATACAAATTCTGAATTTGTATATTCAAGTCATTATAAACAGTTAAGTCCTACTGAAATACAAAATCACACAAGAATCTATTCAAAAGTTTTACAAAAAAGAAATATAGATATAAATATTTCAGGAAAAGGTTATGAATATAATTGAAATTTCTTTAGAATTATTTATGAGTAACTTAACAGACAATAAATTAGCCGATTATTTCTCTATAAAAAGGTTAGAAAGAAAGTTAAAATAATCTAGCTTTTTATTTCATATATTTTAGAGGGTTAAGTTTGACAAAAAGAGTATATTTTGGTAAAATTAAAAACGTTTGAAGGCTTTCTTCAAAAAACCGCACTAAAAAGGTTTAGAAAACATTAAATTGTTACCTTAAGGGCGCGTCTTAAATATAAAAGGAGGTATGTAGATGAAAGCTATATTTGTAACTGGTGGAAAACAATATCATGTTTCTGAAGGCGATGTTTTATATGTTGAAAAATTACCTAATGAAGCTGGTAGTGAAGTTAAGTTTTCTGAGGTTTTATACGTTGATGGTAAAGTAGGAACTCCATATGTTAAAAATGCTAGTGTTACTTGTACTGTGGAAAAACATGGTAAAGGTAAAAAAATTACTGTCTTTAAATATAGACCAAAGAAAAAATTTCGTAACAAACAAGGTCATAGACAACCATATACTAAATTAGTTGTTAAAAAGATAGAAGCATAATTTATGATAAGAGTAGAGACAAGTAAAAATAAAATAGTAATAAGTGGCCATGCGGGATTTGCAAGTTACGGTAAAGATATTGTCTGTGCTAGTGTTTCTAGTATTGTTACCACAACTATTAATGCTATTTTAAGTTTTGATAATAACTCTATCCAATATGAAGATAAAAATGATTTTTTAGTTATAGAAATTCTAAAAGATGATAAAATAACTAAAACATTAATTACTAATATGCTTAGATTGCTAAAGGAATTAGCAAATGATTATCCAAAAAATATAAAAGTTATAGCTTAGGAGGGATACTAAATGATAAGAGAATTTTTAAAATTAGATATCCAACATTTTGCTCATAAAAAAGGACAATCTTCAACTCAAAATGGACGTGATTCACGTGGACGTAGATTAGGAGCAAAAGCTGCTGATGGTCAAACTGTTTCAGCTGGTTCTATTTTATATCGTCAAAGAGGAACTAAGATTTATCCAGGAGTTAATGTTGGAATGGGTAAAGATCATACATTGTATGCAACAATTTCTGGAGTTGTTAAATTTGAACGACTAGGAAGAGATAAGAAAAAAGTTAGTGTTTACGAAGTGTAAGCACTTTTTTAACTTAAAGAGTAGGAAGGGTTAGTATATGGCAATTCATGATTTAGTTATTAGAATAAGTACGTGTTTTGTTTTAGCTTTTTTAATTGGCTTTGAACGTCAATATCGTAGACGTAGTGTAGGATTTAGAACTTATGCGTTAGTTAGTATTGGAGCTTTTTTATTCGTTACTTTTTCGTTTAAAAATACTTCCGGAGATATAACTCGTATAGCTGCGCAAGTTGTATCTGGTATTGGTTTTTTAGGTGCAGGAGTTATTTTAAAAGATGGCAATAATATTAAAGGTTTAAATACTGCGGCAACTTTATGGTGTTGTGCGGCGATTGGGGTTTTATGTGCTAGTGGCTTAGTTTTAGAGGCAACAATTGGTACAGTATTTATTTTGTTTTCTAATATTATTTTACGTTTTGTAGCTAAAAAAATGGATGACACTTTAAAGCATAAAGAAGAAATTACTTATAAAGTAACAGTTAAATGTTATAAAACCAACCGTGATAGTATACGTTCTGTTATTACCAAAAGTAATAATCCTGAATTAAAACTAATAAGTGTCGAGTCACACACTTATGAAGAAAATAAAGTAATTATTAATGCCAAAATTATGATTATGTCTAACCACGGTCATTTAATTGAAGAATTAATTAATAAAATCAATTTAGAAGAAGGCGTATTATCTTTAGGTTGGGATAAAGAAGATAACAAGAATAAAGAAGATATTGATGAGGAAATTTGACAAATCAGTGTAAATATGGTATAATTAAATTACCGGTGGGGATTGGTTAGATTTATTAGTTTAAGGTCCTTTGCCGAAGGATTTTTTTGTTAGAAAAAGGTGAAAGTATAATGGAAAAAAGAATTAAAAGAAAAGTAGAAAACACTCAAGAATTATCTCAAGAAGATTTAGTAAAGTTATTAATTAGTAATTTTGCGAAAAATAACGATGTTCAAGGTTTAGAAGCTTTTAAAGAAAGACTTCTAGCAGCAAAAGAAGATAGAACTCAAGAAATTAAAATAGGCTGGTTGCTCTCTGGAATTGGAGCAGCAACTGCTATTATTAATGCTTTTGGTAGTTTCCCAGAACCTTTAAAACTTGGCTTAACTACTACTTCTATTTGGTTATGTACATTTAGTCTATCCCAAGCATTAGATAGAATAGCAGAAAGAAACGCCTATCAACGTAATTTGGATGAAATAAATACGCTTACATATTCAATAAAACAATAAATTATTATACTTTAAACAGGGATAATCCCTGTTTTTTATTGGACAAATATAGTGTTGTTTGATATAATTTAATCACTGATTTAACTTTTATTTATAGAAAAGAGATGTTTGCATGAGTAAAATTAAAATTTTTAGTTTGGGTGGATTAAATGAAGTAGGGAAAAACATCTATTGTATAGATGTTGATAATGACTTATTTATATTTGATTGTGGCTTAAAATATGCTAATGAGAATTTATATGGTATTGACTATATTATTCCTGATTTTTCTTTTTTAGTAAAAAATAAAAAAAGAATAAAAGGAGTTTTTCTAACCCATGGTCATTATGAAAATATGGGAGCTGTAGGAGATTTACTTAAAGAAATTCCTTATTTAAAAATCTTTGCTACCAAATTTACTAAATTCATTTTATTAAATGACGGTATAAATGAAAAAAATATTATTGAAATAAAACCACATAAAAAAATAAATTTTGGCTCAGTAAGTATTTTCCCTATAAGTGTTTCTCATTCTATTCCTGATAGCGTTATGTATGTTATAAATACTAAAGATGGAGCTGTTGTTTATACGGGAGACTTTATTATCGACCCATCTATGATGGGAGCATATGCTACAGATTTAGGAAAAATCGCCTATATTGGTAAACAAGGAGTACTCGCTTTACTAAGTGAGAGTGTTTTTTCCGAGAAAAATGGTTTTACGGCCCCAACTCACCGTTTAACAGACTTTTTTAAAGATGTTATTTATAAACATGAGCATCGAATGTTATTTTTAGTTTTACCTACTCATTTATATACCATTCAAGATATTTTTAATGGAGCCGCAGGAACGCATCGTAAAATTATTATAATGGGTAAGAAATTACAAACTATAATTAATACCGCCAAAAAGGAAGGATATTTAACTTTTGATAATAATATTTTAGGAGATTTATCTAATTTAGATGATAAAGACCCAATATTATTAATATCTGATGATAAAGAAAATCAATATTCTTCAATTAGTAGAGTAATTAATAATTATGATAAATTTATAAAACTAAAAAATACTGATACAGTTGTTTTTGCGGAACCAAGATATGATAGTAGTGAAAAAACTTTAGTTAAAATTGAAAATGAATTAGCTATGCTAGGTGTTCAAATAGTATCTATTCCTAAGACATTTAATATCTTACATCATGCATCTTCTGAAGATTTAAGATTAATGATAGATTTATTAAAGCCAAAATATTATATTCCCGTTAAAGGAGAATATCGATATATGGTAGGTAATGCTAATATAGCTTCTTCTTTAAATATTCCTGAAGAAAATATTTTATTAAAATTAAATGGAGAAGTAATAACCATTGAAAATAAAGAATTAGTAAATAAAAATGAAAAAGTTAAAATTGATGATATATTAATAGATGGTAAATCTTCTGATGATGTTGGTGATTTAGTAATTAAAGATAGAGAAATGTTAGGAGAAAGTGGTATTGTTTTAATTAGCGCTACATTATCTAAAAAGAATAAGGATTTAATAGTAGGACCAGAAGTAACGACAAGAGGATTTATCTATGTAAAAGACTCTAAAGAAATGATTAATGAAATTAAAAGAATTTCTCAAACAATTATTGAAAGAAATATTAGTCCAAATTATGTTGATTATAATAAAATTAAAACAGAAATTAGAGAAGAATTAAGTAAATATTTATATCAAGAAACTGAATGCAAACCCATGATAATTGCTGTTGTTCAAGAAGTTTAACATTGAGTAAAATCAATGTTTTTTTGTGCCTATTATTTTGACTATCCGCAAACTCAGTGGCAGAAAATTTGTGTTGACAATGGCACTCCGGGGGGGGGGTATAATTGGAATGGATAATATATAAGGAGGTCA
>CANQNZ010000028.1 GCA_947625365.1 uncultured Bacilli bacterium
ATATTTATTCTCCCTTACTTTGGACGGTCAAAGTATTAGCTTGGACAACTTACTTATCTTTTATTGCACTATCAATGGTGAACCAGATGTTCCATCTCCGCTAGTAGTTATTTCTTTATTAGGCACATTAATTACAGGATTAACAAAACGGCCACTATTTAAACTGCTACCGTCTCGTGACCATCCATCATAAAGCGTTCCATTTGATGATGCAAGATACATATTTACTTTTGTTATGCGATAAGGAGTCATGGGCCAACTACTACCAAGAGAACTTAAATAATTTGTTGATGAAGTACCATTAGTATCGGTGTAACCTGCTATTACATATTCGTCTGCTGATAATAATCCCACCTTTAATTTGTATAACCCTCCGTAAAGATTATTGCTCCCATTTTGATTTTTTGGATCTGGGCAAAATAAACTAGGCTTATTATCCAAAAATCTTTTCCGAGCTCCATAATAGTAATAAGTTCCATGCCCGTCTGTATAATTTATTTCATATCCATAAGATGTATCATTGCAATAATTTGTATAAACAATATTATCATCATAATCTTTTAAATTATCTATGTACCACTTCTCTAATGTATCCTTCAAATTATTATTAACTCCTCCGTTAGAATTTTCAAAAAGACCGTTTTTATTATATGTGCTTTTACATGGGGTTTCATTTGTACAAGGAATTAAATTATCATAAGTAAATCCAACATATTTACTTGAAGGCGAAGATATACTAGTTACTGCAATATTTGACAAAGCTTCGATATTAATCTCGTTTAATATAAGTCTTACTGTTCCATCTCCATTTATTCGTACTATTCTCCATGTGTGACCAGCAAAATTCACATAATTATTTGTTACATTTCCTCTAAAATAATATGTATCACCATCATCGTCATACAGCTGATATAGACCACTTAATTTTATTTTATCAGCTGATGTTGTATTTCTAGTCGGAAAACCAATCGAAAAGTCCGGCATTGCGCTTATTACTGGATAACTTTTTCCTAGTATTGTGACATTTCCCATTTCTGGTACTTCATTATATGGTATTGCTTCTATTGATATTTTATAATTAAATGTTTTATTTGCTCCTTGTTGTGTGGTTGTCTCGTTATCCATCCATGTTTTTACCTTTACTGTCTTTTTTCCTTGTGGTTCAACATAGCTTCTACTTATTATATTTGATGTTCCATTTGTATATCCACTCCCTACACTACTTGTATTTGTTGGTACTGGTTCTGTATTAGAAAGTAACTTTGCTACCGCTCCGGTTGTTACTTTTACATAATTATCATCTAAAGACGATGTAGCATTCTTATTTAACACTACATTATATGCTATTACAGTATCACATTTATTTTCTATTGTTACTTCATATGGTGTTATACTTTGCATGGCTTGTAAATCTGTCATTGGTCCCATATTTGTTAAATTAACATTGTCCCCGCCTGAATAGGTTATATCGAAACAATTCATCGTTGTTGTAGTATTTTCCCCTGACTGAGTAAAATACCTTTGCCAAAGGGCATAACTAAAAGACGCTGCCGATATTAGTAGCGATATACCTAATATTCCTATTATTAACTTTTTATTTTTTCCCATCACAAAAACTCCTTCGTTATATAATATAGTATTCCTATTAATATACTAGCATATTTATAATGCTTTTAGCAAGATAAATTGCATACGTTTTACATATTAAAAAGAGCAGTACTGCTCTTTTATAATCTTATTAATCTATCATCTAATCTAAGTTTATCAGCAACTGTTGCGATGAACTCGGAATTAGTTGGTTTAGCTCTATCATAATCTACACTATGACCAAATATTTCTTCCATTAAGTCATAGTCTCCTCTATTCCAACTTATTTCAATAGCATGTCTTATGGCTCTTTCTACTCTAGATGATGTTGTTTCATAACGACCAGCTATTTCCGGATATAACTCTTTAGTTATTCCACCAATTAGATTAGGTTCTTTATACATCATATAAATACCATCTCTTATATACTGATATCCTTTAATATGTGAAGGTACTCCTAAAGAATGTAATATTTTCGTTATAGAAAGTTCTAGTTTTTTATCATTAAGGGGAGCCATTATTTTTTTATTTTGCATTATATCTAATATTCTTTTTTCTAAATCTGTAAAATCAAATGGTTTTAACATGTAATAACTTACACCATAATCACTAACTTTGCGAATTGTATCATCTTTGTTATAACTAGTTAAAACAATTATTTTCTTTTTTAATTTTAATTTTTTCATATCTTCTAGTATCGACAAACCATCTTTATTAGGCATTATTAAATCCATTATTATAAGGTCATATTCATCTTGTTTTTCGGTTATTAATTTATAACCTTTTTTGCCATCTTGGCTTGTTAAAACTATATCAATTACTGCGTGACTACTAAAATGTTCTTTTGCCATGTTGATGAGATTTTCATTATCATCAATCATGAGAACTCTTATTTTGTTTTCCATTATTCTTTTCCTTCCTTATTACTGCACGCAAGTTAATTATATAAAAGAAAAAAACAAAATACTAGGAAATACTTTGTCTTATTCTGTAAACATTTGTAAAAGTTTGTCGATTATTGTTTTAACCGTTTTAAAAGTGTCAAAACCGTGTCTAACTGTGTCGATATTTCGCCAATTAAAAGACCATCTACGTCAAGTTTTTTTATTTCATTTAAATTAGTTAAATTAACACTCCCTCCATATATTATTTCATTATTAAAAAGATATTCTTTTTTTATATAACTTCTTATTTTCTTAATTATTAAGTCTATTTTTAAAGTATCTATAGGCATATTATTACCTATCATTAATGCTGGTTCATAAGCGATTATGATGTTATTTAATTCATTAATATTTAATGAATTAAATATATCATCTATTTGCTCTTTTAACTCCTTAAAATTATAATTTTCTTTAAGCTCACTAAGACATAGAATAATTTTTAAATTATTTTTTAAAGCTTCTTTTACTTTATTAATTAAAGCTTCTTTATCTTCTTTAAAATACTTTCTTCTTTCATAGTGACCTATTAAAGTATATTTTACATTTAAAGAGCTAAGTGCTTGGGCTGATACTTCACCCGTATAATTGCCCATAGGAAACTGAGAAACATCTTGAGCACAAAGATTATAGCCTTTATTTTGAAAATAAGGTAAATAAAGAAAACTAGGTGCTATAATAAAATCCTTTTTAAAAGGATTTAAAGTGCTACTATAATCATCTAAATCTTGATAATTTAATTTAGATTTTAAATTAAAAATCAAGTATTTCATAGCTTTCTTCCCCCTTATTTTCTAATGCTTGTAAAACAGGTAAAGTACCATTTGCTATATATTCTAATGTTGCTCCGCCCCCAGTGCAAAGGTAAGTGAAGTTATTTTCATTTAAAAATTTATGAACAGCTGCAACTGAGTCCCCACCGCCAAAAATAACATGGGCGGAAGCATCATTTAATATATTAAGTAATTCTTTAGTTCCATTAGAATATTTATCGTCTTCATATTTGCCGGCGGTTCCATTGACAAAGATAGTTTTAGATTTATTAATATATTCTTTATATTTGTCTAAAGTTTTAATACCTAAATCTAATATAAGTTCATTATCATCAATTTTATCTATTGTTTTATAACCAGTATAATTTTTTTCATAGCTACTTCCTACTATAGCATCAAAAGGTAATACAATTTTGTTTTTATTAGCAAGTAACATTTTTTTAATTTCTTCAATAAGTTCGGGATTATCCGAACATATTGAAAAACCAATTTTAATATTTAAAGCTTTTAAAAATGTATTGGCAATACCTCCTGTTAATAAAAGATGGTCGCATAAAGGTAGTAATTTATTTATAACTTTGATTTTATCTTCGAGTTTAGCTCCTCCCATAATTACAGTAAAAGGTTTTTCAGCATGTAACACATATTTATCTAAAGCATCCAATTCTTTTTCAAAAAGTAAACCAACACAACTTGGTAAATATTTAGCTATTCCTACAGTAGAAGCATGAGCCCTATGGGCAGAGGCAAAAGCATCATTTACAAATACTTCTCCTAAAGAAGCCCAAAATTTAGCTAACTCATCATCACAATTACTTTCATATTTACTTGGATAATCTTCATATCTAGTATTTTCTACTACTAATATTTCTTTAGCATTTAAAGCATCTACTTTATCTTTTAAAGCAGAACTTCTAGTACGATTAGAAAAAACAACTTTAGCTCCGGCACAATCTTTATCCTCTGTTATTAATTTTAGTAAATGCTGGGCAATAGGAGTTAAAGAATTTTTACGTAAATCAGATTTATCTTTTATTTTACCTAAATGCGATAAAATAACAATTTTACAATCTTGATTAAGTAAATATTTTATTGTATCTAAAGAAGCTTTAATCTTATTATCATCTAATATTTTTCCATCTTTCATTGGCACATTAAAATCACAACGTAAAACCACACGTTTATCCTTTAAATCCATGTCTTTTAATGTTTTATACATATAATCACCCACTATTATCATGATACCATATTTTTCTAAAATTAATTATAAAAGGGAAAAAAATTATTTTTTTAATGTAAAGTAAGTTTAAGCAATTGATTTTTATATTTATTTATTATAAAATTAAATTACAAAAAAACGTGACTTTTCACGATTTTTGGTAATGGAGGATTTCATGAAAGAAATTAAAAGGGATTATTACTTAAATAAATTAATAGATAAAAAAGAAAATAAAATGATTAAAGTTATAACTGGCATACGCCGTTGTGGTAAATCATACTTATTAGACCCCTTATTTAAAAATTATTTATTAGATAATGGCGTTGATGAAAAACATATAATAAAATTAGATTTAGATTATCGTGAAAATAAAAAATATTGTGACCCTGATAATTTACTAGATTATGTTCTTTCGCAAAAGAAAGATAAAAAAATGTATTATGTTTTATTAGATGAAATCCAAAATGTTGAAGACTTTGAAAGCGTTTTAAATAGTTTTTTAGGAAAAGATAATTTAGATGTTTATGTCACAGGTAGCAATTCTAAATTTTTATCTAGTGATATTATCACGGAGTTTAGAGGTCGAGGTGATGAAATTCGCCTGGCTCCTTTATCATACAAAGAATTTTATAATGCCACTGATGGTAGCGATGAAGAAAAATGGAATAAATATCTTACTTATGGAGGAATGCCATTTATTTTAAGTTTAACTAAAGCAGAAGATAAATCTAAATATTTAAAAGACTTATTTGAAAATACTTACTTAAAAGATATTTTAGAGCGTAATAAAATTATGAAAAATAATGTTTTAGATAGAACTATTGATATTTTAGCTTCTTCGGTAGGTTCTCTTACTAATCCTAAAAAGATAGCCGATACATTTGTAAGTAAGGGAGAAAAAAACGTTTCCCCTAAAACTATTAACAACTATTTAAATTATTTTTTAGATGCTTATCTGCTTAATAAAACAGAAAGATATGATATTAAAGGGAAAAAGTATATTTCTACCCCTTCTAAGTATTATTTTGCTGATGTAGGACTACGTAACGCTAGGCTTAATTTTAGACAAATTGATTACGGTCATTTAATGGAAAACATTATTTATAATGAACTTTTAGGACGTGGTTATAATGTCGATGTGGGCGTAATTGAATATTTTGATACAAACAAAAATAAAAAGAAAGTCCACAAAAATTTAGAAATAGATTTTGTTGTTAATAAAGGAAGTCAAAGATATTATATCCAATCTGCTTTTAGTATGGATAGCCAAGAATTAAGACCTCTTTTAAATGTAAAAGACTTTTTTAAAAAAATTATTGTAGTTAAAGATGATATTGAACCATGGCATAATGAAGAAGGAATTTTAATTATCGGTATTCAAAAGTTTTTATTAATTGATAATAGTTTAGAATTATAATTACAAAAAAACGTGACTTTTCACGTTTTTTTGTAATTTATCTTGTAGGGCCACTTTGCTTTAGGCTTTGGGCATAATTAAATAAGGCTATTAATTCTGGACTAACAATTGGAGTTTTTCCTAATATTTTAGTATACTCGGCAATTAATTGTTTATCTTCTTCGGTTTTTTGACGGAAACCATAATCACTTTCTGGGTCACGAATAACGCCATAATCTGGCTCGCGACCATTTCCCGCCACATCTATTCTAAGACGCGAGAAAATTTCATTATTACGAATTATTAAAGGGATAAAGCTACTTGGTTGCTCATCTGTATATAAAGCGCTATCATCTGTGGGAATATTTAAAGCGGTGTAAGCTGTATCAAAACCATTTTTAATAATATTTTTACTATCTTGATTTTTATAAAAATTAATAAGTTCTGGTTTAACAATATCTAAATAGTTTTTCTGATTTTGATAAACATCTTTTACCGCATATAATAATACATCATCAAGGGCTTCCCCATTATTTATGGCAACAATTAAAGAGATAACAGAGCTATCAATTATTTGCGCCTCACTTAAAATAGAAGTATATTCATCAATTAGCCTGCGGTCTTCCTCAGTTTTAGTTCTAAAACCCATTGCACTATTACTATCAGGGATTATTCCATAATCCGGCTCACGGCCAGTCCCGGCGGGTTTAATTTTAAGGGCTCCTATTAATTCATTATTTTTAATTATTTCTCCTAAATAATCTTGACTGGCTGGTACATAGTTATAATAATTAGAATTACCATAACTAATCTTCATATAACCAAGATTAGTAAATGCTTTTTCATAGGCGCCTTTATAAGCAGTTTTAATAATATTATTAGTATCAACAGTTGTATAGAAATTTTGTAATTTTTCTAGGGCTGGCACTAAAGCATTCATTTGCTGTTGATATAAACTTTCTACAACTTTGGAAGTATCAAATGTAGCCATATCCATATAAGTAGTATCATTTTCATAGTTAATGTTATTATCATCTGCTAAAACTGGCAATGAGGAACCAAACATTCCTCCCGCTATTAAGCCGGCGCTAATAGCGGCTTTTGTTTTTTCATTCATATTTATTCTCCTAACTATTAATAGTTTATCTAAAATTCTTGTTTTTATTTACTTAAATATATAAAAAAGAAATAAATTAAATTATCTCTTCTTATTTACTTGCTAAAGTTTTAACAGTTCTAACCATTTGTGTTGTATAACCCATTTCATTATCATACCAAGCCACTATTTTTACTAGTTGCTTACCATCTACTTCAATAACATTAGTAAGTAGGCCATCAACTAAGGCTCCACATTCCATGCCAATAATATCACTAGAAACAACAGGGTCTTCTGTATACATTAAAGTTTCATTTTGATTTTTTTGAAATAGATTATTTATTTCTTCTTTGGTAACATTTCTTTTAAGTTCCAAAGTAACATCAATCATAGAACCATCGGGAACGGGAACTCTATAAGCTATACCATCTAGTTTGCCAAGCAAACTAGGAATAACTAACCCAATAGCACTAGCTGCTCCTGTACTAGCTGGAACAATATTAGCAGCACATGCCCGTCCGCGTCTAGCATATATACCTTTTTTATGAGCTACATCTAAAGTAGCTTGATCATTTGTATAAGCATGAATAGTGCTCATAAAACCTTTTTCAATTCCAATATTATCTTCAATAACTTTTAAAACAGGGGCAAGACAGTTAGTTGTACAAGAGGCTGCCGAAATAACTTGCTCTTTACCTGTTAAAATATCATCATTAACATTATAAACAACGGTTTTTAAATCTCCCTTAGCTGGTGCCGAAATAACAACTTTCTTAGCTCCTGCTTCAATATGTTTTAAAGATTTTTCTAAACTTGTGAAAAGGCCAGTACACTCTAAAACAATTTCTACTCCTAATGTTTCCCAAGGGATACAAGCTGGGTCCTTTTCAGAAAATACTCTAATTTTCTTTCCTTTATAAATAATATTATTTTCATCGAACTTAATATCATCAGTTAAATAGCGACGATGATTAGTATCATATTTTAAAAGATAAGCTAAATCTTCTGCTCCTGTTAAATCATTAATTGCTACTACTTCTAACTTATCATCATTAAGCATTTGTCTAAAAGCAAGCCTACCTATTCTACCAAATCCATTGATTCCTACTTTCATATTTATTCCTTCTTTCCTTTTATTTAAAAATACTTCCCCCAATAAACTCTCTAAGTAAAGAACTATTTTCTACATACTCAGAAGGGATAGGATAAAATATTTTCAAAAACTCTGTTAATCTTTTAGCTTCCTCATATAGTGGTGAATTTACAGGCACTGAATATAATAATGGCTCCACATATACCTTTAAAACACCCATTTCATAAATTAAACTAGTATTTAATACACTATCAGCATCCTTCATATAAGGAAATATATATTCTTCTTCTCCGTGTCTTACAAGTTGCCAACTTTTTAAAGTCTGCTCCACATTAACCGCTCTAAACTCATTATCCCTTACTATCCTTCTAATCAATCTAATATCTAAAGTTGATAAATGATTATGACGGTCGATAGAAAGAGGAGCAAAAGGAGATACATATATTTTATACATTTGTTTACTAGATAAATTTTCTAATAATTTAGGATTTAAAGCATGATTTCCTTCAATTACTATAATAGTCTTATCATCTATACCTACTGGTTTAGAATTATACTCTTTTACCCCAATACTAAAATTATATTTAGGTAAAACCACTTTCTCATTATTTAATAATTTAGTTAAATGTCTATTTAATAATTTAGTATCAATTAAATTAATTGATTCAAAATCACGATTTTTAACAACATCTTTAGGCATTTGCGATTGATTTAAATAATAATCATCAATAGAAATATTAAATATTTTTAAACCATAAGCTTTTAAAGCTAAAGCTAATTTTTTACTCGTTGTTGTTTTACCAGATGAAGATGGTCCAGCAATTAAAACTAGTTTAATATTTTCTCTAGCATATATTTTTTCAGCTTCTTTTAAAATGTTTTTCTGTAAATATAATTCATTAGTTCTAATAAAATCTTCAATTGTATTATGTGAAACTAAATAATTAACATCAGCAACATGAGCAATATTAAGTGAAGTTATCCACTTTTTATATTCGGAAAAAGCTCGCATATTTAAAGGATAATGATTATATTTAGGTATTTCATAAGTATCAGATATAACTGGAAATAATAAAACACATTTATTTGTTCCTAAATAAACTATATCAAAATCTTTTAAACATCCTGTAGAATAAGGCATATCTGTATAAAAATAATTATAATTATTTTTTAGTTTATACATAATTACAAACTTATCTAAAATGCCTTGAATAACATGAGCCTTCTCCGGCTCATTAATATTTAAAAAATAATTTATAGCATCTTTTTTAGTAACATTTATTTTCGTAAAAGGTAAATCTTCCGCAATTATTTTCTTCATTTGTTTCTTTAAATTTTTGATATCTGTATCATCTAATATAGTATCAGATTTAATACTAAAACATATTCCTTTATCAATAGAATGTTCAAAATATACTTCGATATTTTGCCCAAAGACCATGCTAGCTGCTACTAATAAAACATGCTTAATTCCACTTTTATATATTTTATTACCATCTAAATCATTCGCATATAAAAAATCTATTCTCGCATTTTCTTTTATTACTTCATCAGCACTAACTATCTCACTATTTATCTTTACGGCGATAACAGGATAATCTTTAGCATTATTTTCTTTTATAAAATCTTTTAATGTTAGATTTTTATTAATATACAACTTTTTATTTTCTAAATATACTTTAATTTTATCCTTCATAATACGCCTCTTTATTCTTCTTTAATTTTATCAGACTTTATCTATTTTGACAATTTATTTTTTTGTAATAATTTGTTGACTTTTTTTAGTTATAATTAGTTTATTTTTTACTAAATTAATATTAGGTGATTATTTTGAATTTAATTCCATATGTTGTAGAAAGAAATTATAATACTGAACGTAGTTATGATTTATACTCTCGCTTGCTTAAAGATAGAATTGTTTTTTTAACTGGTGAAATAACCGATGAAGTAGCAAGCATTATTGTATCAGAACTTTTATATTTAGACTCTTTAAATAATGAAGAAATATGTCTTTATATCAATAGCCCCGGCGGTAGTGTAACCGCAGGATTTAGTATTTATGATACAATTAATTTTATTAAAAGTGATGTTAAAACGATTGTCGTAGGCATGGCTGCTAGTATGGCTGCTTTCTTATGTGCTAGTGGAACTAAAGGGAAAAGGTGTGCTTTAAAAAATTCGGAGATTATGATACATCAACCTTTAGGTGGGGCTCAAGGTCAAGCAACGGAAATTCAAATTGCGGCCGAACGAATTATCAAATTAAAAAAGAAGCTAAACAATATGTTAGCTACTTTAACAGGTCAAGATGAAGCAAAAATTAAAATGGACACCGAAAGAGATAATTATATGGATGCTAAAGAAGCTTTAGCTTATGGTTTAATCGATGTTATTTTGTAAATTTATTTGGCCTAAAATCTAAATCAGTTATATTACCATCCTGGTCTATAATCTGCCGATTAGGGAAAGTTAACTCTTGCCTTTCGGCATTTTTTTGCATAGTTTGGTCTACCATCTTTAAAATTTCTTCTTCGCTTGCCACATATGTTTGTTTATAGATAAAGGTAATACCATCTTTTAAAGTTTTATAATCAATAGGTTTATTTACTTTATTAATAATATACTCTCTTAAAGAGGCATAACACTCTTTATAGGTTTCTATTACAGCCTCTTTATTAGGGCTATCAATATTAGTATAACTTTTTTTAAGATGATTATAATAATTTCGGTCTAATTTATGGATATATTGTAATAAATCATAAATTAAATATTGCAAAGGATTAACATCCTGGAAAATAAAATTATCACTGTTTATAATCTTTTTGCTTAAAAAAGCAAATCTTTCATCAAATTCTTGCTCATTATGGACAAAAAATAATTCTAAAGAATTAGTCTCTAAATAATTATAATTATGAGATTTATTATATTCATCAGGTGTAAGTAAAGCATAATTATAAGTGTCATCGTCTTTCCTATTATCCCAAGTAGGGTCTGTTAAAAAAATACCATTAATATTATATTTGCTATCAACAAGATTAACCATTGCGCGAGAGTGAAATGCTACTTTACCCACTTCAAATGTTTCTGGCGCCTGTTTATTTTGCGCATTACCATAAATAGTTGCACTTATTTGACAAGCTGGTATATTTAATTTATTAAGCAAATCACATAACAAATTAGTATAACCATAGCAAACCATATAATCACTATTTAAAACCTCATATAAATTTCGCGACTCTGATTTATCATTAGGACTTTCTTGATAAACTTTGTAACTTTTTACAATATTATATATGTATAAATATTTTTCAAAGGGAGAAAAGTTTTGCGCCGGACGAACTATATCATATAGTCTTTTTTCATTTTCAATGTAAGTTGTTATATCAAAGTTAAGCACATCTTTATAAACTTCTAAATGAGGGAATGTTTTTAATAATTCTTCATTAGCAAAAGCATACTCATTAAATATATTTTGATTAGCACTATCAATATTAAACACAATTTCTACTTCCTTATTAAAATTTTTTAACGTATCAGAAAGATTAGTTAAATCAGTAAAAGTATTTAAATTAATTTGTACATTAGTTAAATTTTTTAACTTCGGTAAAGACTCTATTTCTTCTTTTGTTAAAGGTTCTTTTAAAGTCATATAACTTTGATAAAGGTTACTTTCAATTCTATTCATTTTCTTTCTCCTTATGCCTTTTTACTAAATCACGCATTTTAATAAAACAATGATTAATTCCGGATTTTCCTATTTGTTTACCAGTTTCACTACTAATTATTTCTGATAACTCTAAGAAAGAAACATCAGGATATTTTTCACGATATTTCAAAACATCTTTCGTTCTTTCATCTAATAAATCAACCAAGTTATTATCTTTTAAATATTTAATATTTTCAATCTGTACCATGCCTGCTTTAATGGTTTTTTCTTGATTAGCTATTTCACAATTATTAAGACGATTAACCATGTTTTTATGGTCTCTATATATTCTTATATCTTCAAAGTAAAATAAAGAATTAATAGCATTAAACATTTTAATTAAATCACTAATATTTTCGGCACTTTTAAGATATATCATATAGCGATTATTTCTTTTTAAAACTTTTGTAGGAATATCTAGTTCTTTTAAAACTTTACTAAAATAAGTAGCATCTTTTTTAGCATGAACAACAAATTCCATATGATAACCACTAACTTTCGGGTCACTAATACTTCCACAAGCTAAAAATAGGCCCTGAATGAAAGCAATTTTATCTTCTTTATTCTCTAATAAATACTCCTCAGGAGCTATTTTTTTATTATCTTTATAAATACTTAAATCTTCTAAGATAAAGCTAACATTGTCTTTTACTTCTAAGATATATATTTGCTTAGTTCTAAATCTTTTTTGAATACGCACCGTAACATATATACTAACCCCATAAAGCATTTTAATAATTTTATACATTCTTCTTGCTACAGAAGCATTTTCAATAATTAAAGTAATTTGATTTTTGGCATATTTACCATCATACCTAATAAAAGATGATAGTTCACTACGTACAGTAACATAATCAAAAGGTAACTTAGATATTTCTTCTTTTACTCTAGTAGTAAAGGTCATGATAACTCATCCATTAAATAAGAAAATATTAAATAAGCAGTCTTTAAACTATCATGTCTTAACACATTATCTTCTATTTTATAAATTTTATCTTCAATTAATTTTACTCCCATTTTTTCTACATTCTTTTTATCAAGAACTACAGGGTCTTTTTGTTCTTCTGTAGCATATTTTTTAACTAAATAAGCAGACATTTTAGTATTATTAGCAATAATAGCATCTAAGCCATTTTCCCCTAAATATTTTTGAAAAACTTTAACATGGTCGCTTACTTTATAATTATCAGTTTCCCCTGGTTGGGTAACTAAATTACACACATACAAAGTCTTGGCATGAGAAGCATTAATTGCTTTTTGAATTTCCTCTAAGACAATATGAGGCATTATACTAGTATAAACGCTACCGCAGGAAAAGATAATTAAATCCGCTTTATTAATTGCTTTAAATATCTCTGGATTTATCTTAAATTTTTTATCATAAAATATTTCATCTATCTTTGTTTTAGCCTCAGTTATTTGACTTTCACCGATAATATATTCCCCTAATTCGGTTTTACCAATTAAATCAACAGGTTCTTCAGTTAAAGGTAAAACAGTACCTTTAATATTAAATAATTTACAGAAAATAGGAATAGAATGGGCAAAATCACCTTTTATATCTAATAACGCCGTCAATATCAAATTCTTGATAGAATGCTCACACAATTTTGAATTTTTAGCAAAGCGATAATTAAGTAACTCTGTATTATCGGCATCTGTATTAGCCATTGCAGTTAAAACTTTAGAAATATCTCCAACCGCCGGAATATCAAATTCTTTACGAAGAGCTCCTGTACTGCGCCCATTATCAGCGACACTAACTACCGCCGTAACATTTATCGGGAATAATTTTAACCCTTTTAATAATTGAGAAAGTCCACTGCCTCCTCCAAAGATAACAACATTCTTCACCATACCACCTACTTAATATATGATAAC
>CANQNZ010000029.1 GCA_947625365.1 uncultured Bacilli bacterium
TATTGGCTTACCCTAACAGCTGTGTTACTTAATTCAGCGGTCTCTATTTTCATATAAAAATCACCTACGTGTAATACATTATATTAAAAAAATGGCTAAATTGCAAATATATAAAATAATATTAAAGTAAAGTAAAGAAAAACTAGAGAAAGTCTAATCTCTAGTATCTTTTTTAGCTCCTTACTTTGGCAAAGGTATTCCACTTTTTTAGCTTCCTATTTTGGCAAGGATATTTCTCTTTTTTAACTCCCTACTTTGGCAAGGGTATTCCGACTTTTTCGTCGACTTTTTCGTATTATAAAAATAATACGACTAAATTATAATAAAAGTTTTATTTATTGTCAACTAAATATTCTTTATAAATTTCCGCTAAATCATCCAAAGAATACTTGGCATTAGCAGGTGATGTTGATGGTAAACTTATACATTCAATAGCAACATCATTTTTTAAATATTTTGAATATAAATTATAAGCTTTTTTACCATTAATTAAAACTTTCTTAATTTGGGTATGCTCTATTAATTTATTTATATCATTTACTTTAACATTTTTAATACTAGCATCAGATGAACCCGTAATTTCACAAGAAGCAATAACATCCCATAATGCTATATGATGTTTTAAAAGAAACTTTTCTTTATTATCAATCTTCTCATTAAAAATTTTTTCTAAAACAGGCCAAAAACGATTTTGAGGATGAGCATAATAGAAACTTCTTTTACGTGAATAAACAGAAGGAAAAGAGCCTAATATCAAAATCTTGGAATTTTTATTATATATAGGTTTTAAAGGATGAATTAATTTTTCCATAACTTTATTAGGCTTTTTTGATTGTAACACTTGCTCCATTTCCATTAATATCGATTTTTTCCTCACACTCTTTATCAATAAAATCTAGTTTAGTTGATAAAGTTTCTCCTTTAATATAATCTAAATTATTTAAAATAGCTTGTTTTATTTCTGGACTAGTATTAAATTGTAACTCTATTCTATTTTCAATTTCCAAGCCTTTTACTTTACGTAAGTTTTGAACTTTAGAAATAAATTCACGCGCAATTCCTTCTTCGATTAAATCTTCAGTTAAATTAGTATTTAAAATTATAAAATTATTATTTTCCATACCAACATCAAAGCCATCTTTAGAATTAATACGAATATCTACCATATCTAAAGAAATCTCAATTGCTTTACCATCTATTTCTACTTGTTTTGTTTCATTATTTTGGATTTTCTTAATATCTTCTTCTGAGAAATTATTTAAAATATTAACAAACTCTTTGATATTACCACCTAAAATAGGTCCTGCTACTTTAAAGTTTGGTTTAATTGTATAATTCATATATTTAGATAAATCTTTTTCAAAAATTACTTTTTTGACATTTAATTCTTCTTTAATTAAATTAACTAAATCATTTAGTATTGTTTCATTTTTACCATCTAATATAACTTCACTAATTGGTTGACGTACTTTTATTTTAGCTTCTTCACGAGCCATACGACCAATACTAATTAAATTTCTAACTAAATCCATTTTTTCTTCAATTTCTTTATTAATAAGTTTTTCATCAACCGTTGGATAATCACTTAAATGAACAGATTCCTCATTAGTTAAATTACGATATAATTCTTCGGATATAAATGGAGTTATTGGAGCAATTAACTTAGATAAACCTACTAATACCTCATAAGTTGTAATATAAACGCTTTTTTTGTTTTCATTTAAAGTGCTACCCCAAAAACGATTACGATTACGTCTTATATACCAGTTAGATAAATCTTCAGATACAAAGTCTGCCAAATAATGCACCATTTTATTTAAATCATACTCATCAAAAGAAGCCCGTACATTCTTAACTAAACCATTATATTTTGATAAAAGCCACTTATCAATTTCTTCTCTTTTTTCATAAGGAACCTGACATTTATCTGTATCTATTTTATCAATGTTAGCATAAGTAGCAAAGAAACTATAAGAATTTTTAAGAGGGTTAAAGAATTTAGAATAAACTTCTTTTAAACCAGAAATATCAAATTTTAAAGGAGTCCAAACTGGAGAAACATAAGGGAGATAAAATCTTACTGTATCTGCTCCATACTCTTTAATTGTTGTAAATGGTTCTACTATATTACCACGCGATTTACTCATTTTTTTGCCTTCGCTATCTAAAAGTAAATCATTAACTAAAACGTTTTTAAATGGTGAGCAACCTTTAACAAAAGTAGAAATAACCATTAATGTATAAAACCAACCTCTTGTTTGATCAATACCTTCACAGATAAAGTCAGCTGGAAATTGGCTTTCCCATAACTCTTTGTTTTCAAAAGGATAATGATATTGAGCAAATGGCATAGAGCCGGAGTCAAACCAACAATCTAAAACATCAGGAATGCGGGTCATTTCTCCTCCACATTTTTCACATTTAAGATGAACATTATCAATATATGGTTTATGTAAGTCTAAATTATCATCTAATTTAGTTGTAGCTTTTTCTTTTAATTCGGCAATAGAACCAATCATTTCTGTATGGCCACAAGCACATTTAAACAAAGGAATAGGACTTCCCCAATAACGAGACCTTGAAACATTCCAATCACGCGCATTAGCAAGCCAATTAGCAAAACGTTTTTCCCCTACATAAGCGGGATACCAATTAACTTTAGAGTTGGCTTTTACTAAATCATCACGCATTTGCGAAACTTTAATGTAATAACTTGGCATTGAATAATAAATTAATGGAGTATCACAGCGCCAGCAATGGGGATATTCATGAGCAATTTTCTGACGTTTAAATAACTTACCTTCTTCTTTTAAATAAGCTACTATCTCCTCATTTACATCATGAACAAACCTCTTATCCCATAAGCCACCAACATAACAACCATCTTTACCAACAGGATTTAAATATGGTAAATCATAAGCTTTCCCTACATTAGCATCATCTTCACCAAAAGCAGGAGCAATATGAACTATACCTGTACCATCTTCCATGGTAACATAATCATCACAAGTTACATAAAAAGCTTTTTTAGAAACCTCAAAAGAAGGGATTAATTGCTCATATTCTTGATATTCTAAATCTTTACCTTTAAAAGTATCTATTATTTCGGCTTCCTCCCCTAAAACTTTACTTACAAGTTTAGAAGCTAAAATGAATTTAGTTCCTTTCGATACTACTAAAGCATAATCTTCATCAGGATTAACACATAATGCTACGTTAGCAATTAAAGTCCAAGGAGTTGTTGTCCAAACTAAAAAGTAAACATCTTCATCTTTTTTCTTAAAAGGTACATAAACTGTAATCGCCGTATCAGTTTGATAATTCTGCGCAACTTCATGAGTAGCAAGACCTGTTCCACAATGAGGACAATATGGTACTACTCGCGTACCTTCGTAGAATAAATCCTTTTTAAACATTTCTTTTAATATCCACCACTCGGTTTCAATATATTCATTTTTATATGTTAAATAAGGATGTTTTATATCAAAAAATTGGCCCATCTTACTAGTTAAATCAGAAAAAGCATTTTCATTTTCTCGCACTGACTTACGACACTCTTCGTTAAATTTATCGACTCCTAATGCTTCTATTTCTTTTTTAGAAGAAATACCTAATTTTTTCTCGACATGATTTTCAATAGGTAAACCATGCGTATCCCAACCAATTTTACGAATAACTTTATGCCCATTCATTACATGATACTTAGTTATAGTATCTTTTAAGTTTTTAGAAACCATATGATGAAGGCCAGGAAAACCATTGGCAAAAGCAGGTCCATCATAAAAAACATAAGTCTTATCGTTTTCATGCACTTTAATTTGCTTATCATGCATAGCATTAACGCTTTGCCAAGAAGCTAAAATACTTTCTTCTACTTCACTAACTGGTCTTTTGTCTAAATCTTTAAAATTTTTCATTATCTTTTCCTTCTTTCATTTTCATTAAAATCTAACATTTCTTTAATATCTAAATCATTATCTTTATTTAATAATAAATTCTCATAAAATTTAATTAAATAATCGTAAGGGGCAAGCTGATGTTTATCTATGCAATTGCTCAAAACTAAAGCATTTCGAAAGTAACTAAAATTATTTTTTAAAATATCATTATTTGGCTGATAACCTAAAGCGCGAAAATAAATTATCATAAACGTAGCCACTGTTCTAGTATTTCCATCATTAAAGGGATGAACTTGCCAAATATTAGAGGTAAATTTAGCAAAATGTTTTAAAATTTCCTCTGGTGATTTATCTTGATAATTATAAGTTTTTTCAGTATCTAAATCATATTTTAAGTAGCTTTCAATATTTTGAAAGTTGACATAAAAAATTGTTTCATCATCAATTATATGTTCTTTTCTAAATAAATTATCTTTTCGAAAAGCGCCGGCATTAGGTAAAATATCTTGAAATAAAAAGTGATGTATTTCTTTTAAATAATCACAAGAAAACTCTAAATGATTAGCTTTATTGATAAACTCATAAATTCGATTACTGACAATATTTATTTCTTCTGGACTCATATTTTTTACCTCCTAAATATAAAAAAATCATAAACTAAAGGACGAGATTATACCCGTGGTACCACCTTAATTTATGATTTTAATCATACACTTAATACTTGTAACGTAAGTAAGCCGTTTATATTTACTAACTTTCAATATAACACATCCAAAGTGATTTTTAATATACATTATTTCCTGATTTGCACCATCCATCAGTTCTCTATAAACTTAGTATATTAACGTCTTTTTCAATTGCTTTAACGCTTTTTATTATATTATGTTAAAGATTGATTGTCAAACCATCTTTCTTAAAAGTTCACGAATTTTAGTATCAGGATAAGTCTTATCATCATCTATCCATTTTTGCAAATCTTCATCTTTCATTTCTACAGATTTTCCCGGGCTTTTAACTGGCAGAATTTCTTCAACATTATTATCATCAATCCAAGCTTTCAAGTCATTTAAACTCTCTTTCTTTTACTTACTATGAATATCATTAACTTTAAATTTATGTTCTTTCATAACTAAACTATATAATTCATCAATAGCTTTTTTCTTTTTTTCTTTTCCCATATTTTTACTCATAACATCTAAAATTTTCGGATTTTTACTTATTTTATCTAAATAAATACCAAATTCTTTAGGATTACTAGCTTTTAATGCATATTTATTTTTTACTAAAAATTTATAATTAGCCTTTTCTTGCCCCGCACTTTTATTAATTAAAAGCATAGGTTTTTGTAAAAATAAGCATTCGGTTACCGTAAGACCTCCTGGTTTTGTAATAACTAAATCACTAGCTACCATATATTCTTTTACTTTATCAACAAAGCCTAACACTTGTATATTTGCAATATTATTTTTTTTGACTAAATCACTAACCTTTTTTCTCAGTTCATTGTTTCTACCTGCTATAAAGACAACATTAACTTTGTAATCACCCATTATTAATTTTTCTAAAAAAGGTAAAGATACCGAAGAATTATTGCCCCCACCGAAAAATAAAATAGTTATTTGGCCATTATCTAATTTCAATTTCTTTTTACATTCTTTACTATCTAACTGTTCACAAAAAGCATCTGATAAAGGAATGCCAAAAACTTTAATCTTATTTTTAGGAACTCCTCTTTCTAAAAGTTCACTTCTCATTTCTTTATTACTAACTATAATTGCTTCTTCCACATTAGAAGCTTTTGTCCAAGCTTCATGCACTTCATAATCCGTTATAACAGTATAAAGCTTACTATTAATTAAATTATATCTAATATATCTAGAAGCTAGTATACTAGCAAAAAAATGAGTAGAAATAATAATATCAGGATTAAATTCTTGCATTTTATGACGTAATTTATCATTATCAAATAAATGATAACATAATCTGCGCATCCCTAAAGAACGAAATTTATGATTATAAAAGCGATAAATAAATTCCCATAAAAATGGATTTTTAGCAAACATAGTTTTTTCAAAAATTCCTTTACTAACTTTGCGCATGAAAGGCGTAGCATAATCTAGTATATCTAAAGTTTCCACTTTTATATCTGGATTTTTTTGTTTAAAATTATCTTTTATATAATTAGCTACAACTTTATGCCCATTTCCATAAGTTGCATACGGAATTAAAATTTTTTTAATCATAAATATCCCTCAATACTTATTATACCCTTTTTTAATCAGCTTGAAAAGTAAGTATTATTTACTCCTGTCTAATTATGTCCGATATTGACAAAAGTCATTAAAAAAATAGCCAAGTTAGTAAAAAAATGCTATATTTATACTGGTGAGATAATGAAAAAGGAAATATTTCGAGAATATGACATAAGAGGTATTTATAATGAAGATTTAACTGATAATGATGCTTATATAATTGGGCAAAGTTATGGTAGTTACATTCAGAAAAAATTTAATAAATCGACTTGTGTTGTAGGAGCTGATAATCGCTTATCTAGTCCTTCTTTGCAAGATAATTTAATTAAAGGTTTAGTAGATAGTGGCACTGATGTCGTAAATCTTGGCACCTGCACAACCCCAATGTTTGCTTATGCTACTCTTAAAACTAATCTTACTTTTGGTTTAATGGTTACAGCTAGTCATAATCCCAAAGAATATAACGGTTTTAAATTTACTTTTGATAATTTAGGAATGGCTCGCGGAAAACAGATATATGATTTTCGTGATTTTACTTTAAAAAATGAATTTTTAAAAGGTAATGGCAAAGTAACTAATTTTGATATTTTACCCTATTATACTTCTTTAATTAAAGATAATATTAAAATGGGAAATCGCCCTTTAAAAGTTGTCGTTGACCCCGGCAATGGAACTACTTCCTTATTTGTTAAAAATATTTATTCTTTATTTTCTAATTTAGAGCTCGTAATGATTAATGATACTAGTGATGCTACTTTTCCCAATCACCATCCAGACCCTAATATCGCCGAAAACTTAGTAATGCTTCAAGAAAAAGTTAAAGAAGTCAAAGCTGATTTAGGAGTAGCATTCGATGGAGATGGCGACCGTCTAGGAGTAGTAAATAATTTAGGAGAAATTGTTTCTACTGAAAATCTAATGATTTTAATTATTCGCAATATTATTAATAAAGTTAAGAATAAAACATTTTTATTTGATATTAAATGTTCAAAAGCATTAGAAGATGAAATTATTAAATTAAATGGTAATCCCCTAATCTATCGAACAGGAGCATCTTATACTAGAGCCAAAGTAAATAGTGATAATATTCCCTTTGGTGGTGAATATTCAGGACACTTATTTTTTACAGATAGATGGCCCGGTATTGACTCTGGCATATATAATGGTTTAAGAGTTATAGAAATTTTAAGTAATGAACCGAATAATCTAAGTGATATGCTTAATGATGTTAAAAAATATATAACTACGCCTAGCATTTATATTAAAGTAGCAGAAAGTGATAAATTTTCTATTGTTAACGCTGTCAAAGTTGAATATGAAAAATTAAATTATAAGCTTACAGATATTGATGGCGTCAAAGTCTTTTATGATAATGGTTGGGTACTTCTTAGAGCAAGTAATACTACCCCTTGCTTAGAATATCGTATTGAAGCAGATACTAAGGAAAATCAAAATGCTATTAATAATCATTTTATGAGTATCTTGCAAAAGCATTTAATGAATAAAATAACTTCATAATTAAATAACCACCCGTAAAACGGGTGGATTTCACACAGCCTATAAGGCTTTTATATTAGCCAGCACGCAAATGGATGCTGGCTTTCTCTTCGTTCAAGCCCAGTGCTATGACTACTTAAATAAACCTTTAAAAGGGTTCACATATTCTTTCTTTGTTAATTTATCTTGCATCATATCTTCATGTTCTTGCTCTCTTATATATTTTCTTATTGTTGTTTCATTTAGTCCCACTGTGCTTACGTAATATCCTGTTGCCCAAAAATTCCTATTTCCAAATTTATATTTTAAATTTGTATGTTTTTCAAATATCATCAAACTACTTTTCCCTTTTAGATATCCCATAAAATATGATACACTCATTCTTGGCGGTATTTCTAATAGCAAATGCACATGATCACTCATCATATGCCCTTCTATTATTTCTACCCCTTTCCACTTGCACAAATCTTTTATATATTTTTGAATATCTTTTCTCAATTTGTTATATATTACTTTCCTTCTAAATTTTGGAATAAATACTATATGATACTTGCACATATATTTTGTATGTGCTAAACTTTTAGCCATGGCATCTCTCCTTTCATGCTTAATATGGGCTTGAACCGCCATATTATAGCATGCGAGATGTCATTTTTGCTATAAGCCTTTTAACTCCCACTAGCTTAGCTAGTGGATTTTTGATGTCTTGCAAAAGCAAGCCACTTACTAAAGTACTATTCAAACAAATATATATTTTCTATATATTTTTCCCTAAATAAATCATTGCCTATATACTTTCCACCAAGATGCTTATAAAAATTGTTAGAAGGATTGCCATCTAAACAGCCAATTATCAATTTTTTAATTCCCTTTTTCATAATGTTTTTAATAGCATAATTATATAACAATCTACCATATCCATTTCCTTGATATTCTTTTAGAACATATAAAGAGTGTATTTCTGCCGCATTTTCATATTTATCACTATCTAAAGTATAATAAATCCAGCCAATTATTTTGTCTTGTAAAGTTAAAACATAATAATTTGGTTGACTATTTATACTATTTTTTAATTTCTCTGCACTATTATTTATGGTTTCATTATCTAATAATCCTTTTAAAAAATCATCATCAACAATCCCCTTATACATTGTATTCCAAACAAGAGCAATAGCATGCGCTAATTCGTTTGAATCTTCTTTTTTCCTTTTTCTAATTATAGGGTTCATAACTATTTTCCTTCCCAAAAATTTAGAATTGGTTTTTGTTGAGCAAAGAACATTTGTTTGGTATAATGTTCATGGATACATTTGAAATATATCAGGTGTTTTCCCTTTCAATTATCCAATGATAAGTGAAAGGTGGTGGTTCTTTATGACAAAAAGAGAACTTTCTCATTTTATTATAATTCTACTATTATTCTTTGTAGTAATCACCTTACTATTTAGATAATAAAAACATCTGATTTCAACAAGTGTTGATTTCAGATGACATCCATAAGGGATAACATCTGATTCCCACAATCAAATGTATCCTTTTTTATTTTATGCAAGTTTCCTTGACAAATACATAATAACATTTAAATGTACTTTTATCAAGTAGTTTTTCTATTTTACTCTGTCACCCTGGTGAAGCTGAATGTCGAGTAATAGATTTAATAAAATTATATTCTGTAATCAATCTTTTTTTTCGTTAATTAATTTTTTTACTTCAGGTTTAGGAATTATATCAAAGACACTTAAATCTACTATTGTTTCTATATTATCTATATTTTTTATTTCTTCAATTAACTCTTGGGCCATTTCTAATAAAGGTTCCTTATTATTTACTAATTTTTCAAAATGTGATTTTGAATTAAAAGGCATTACATAAAATGTAGACCCGTGAAATAAACCATGTTTCTCAATTCCTATTGCATATTCCTTTTCTTGAGTATATATTAAAATAGTTTTATCATCTACATGAAAGGTTTTATCAAAATCATTTATCTCATCTTCTGGAGTACCAAAATCTTCTGTATTAGGATTTTTTTCATCATAAATTGTTCTTTTGATCATGCAAGTCATATCCTTATTCGAACTAATAGTATAACAACTATTATTAGAACAAAAAACATATATAATTTTGCTTAAAGCCATATCCACAACGCAAGATTCTGTATCATAAAGAGCTATCTTACCACATATTTTTGAATAAAGAGATTCGTCAAATTCTTTTAAAGAACGGCAATATTCCTTAAAAGGCACATCTTCTCTTATATTTATTTTTATAAAATTATCTGGTTTAGTTATTTGGATACTACTCATCTTTTCATTCCTTCATGTATTTATTTATTATAATGTAACTTTTAGTTTTTGGCAATTAATATCTCACATCAAAAAAGGAGTATTTAAACTCTCCAAAAAAATACACTATCAAACGAAAATTTTGGTTAATAAGTACGTGACAATTCTATTTACGCTTTTTGGATAAGGAATAAATTCTTTTTAAAACAGTAGCGTTATCATAGTTATCATATTTAGGGGCTTTTTCAATTTCAGGAATTTGGAATAAATCCCAAAATTCTAATTTAAAGTGATAAGTAGCAACTCCTTCTGGTGTATTAATACCAGCAATAAAATCACCTTTAAACATTGGGTCGTTTTCTTCATCAAAATGCTTTTTTGACTTCCAAGATATATCGGGATTAATATTACATAAAGTGCAAAATAAAATCAATCTATTTTTATATAAATCTTCAAATGTATGATGTCCATCACTTATTTGCTTCACCAAAATATTACCATTTCTTTTTTCAGTTTGTATTAAATTATTTAATTCGTTTATATTCATAATTATCCTTTTTTAAACACCTTACTATTTAGATAATAAAAACATCTGATTCTCGCAATCAAATGTATCTTTTTTAATTTTATGCCAGTTCCCTTGACATATTCATCATAACATTTAAATGTACTTTTATCAAGTACGTCTTTCTATTTTACTCGAAAGTTCGAGTTGGTGTCAATTTTGTGCGAATAACGTTGTAATCTACACTTTTTAAATTATGATATTAAATCATTATATTGAATTTCCTTACCATTTATTAAAAATATATAATTTTTATTTAAATACCCTGCTACTTTTTTAGGTATAATAATTGCCTTTTTCCAACTTTTTAATACTGAAACATCAAAATCTGCTTCAGTAAAATATTCTACTATTAAATTCTCATCATTAATTACAATATCCACTTTTTTTATTTTTTGTATTTCTTTATTAACCCAATCTTGAATACTAGAATTTATTGTTCTGTGATACGTCACATCTAGTTTATCAGCTAGCACTAAAGAAAGTCCAATTAAAGATTGTATATTATTGCCATTAGAATGATCTGAAATTGCTTGTTTAATAATTTCCATTTCGTTTAAACTAAAATCATTTTTATCAATATATCTAGAAAATATTTTGCTACTTTCTATAGCATGGTTTATTTTATCTCCTTTACTAAGTCCAATATCATGTAATAATGCACAAGTCATTCCTAAATCAATTGTTCTTTCATCGGCATTTAACTGTATCAATATTTTTTTTACATAATCAGCAACTCTGATATAATGACTTAGTCCATGCTCCCAGTCCCATTTCCCATTTGTAATAAATTTGATTTGTTCTATTTTTTTTACAGTTTTTATATATTGCTTATTATTTAATAATTTATCATATAACTTCATATCATCACCACTTTAAATTATAGCAAATTTTTGTTTATGGCAAAATAATTACCTCCTCTAAAAAGTGTCTAAAAATTTGATAAAGCTCCAAGTTCCATGTATCTAAATAACCTAAGAGATTATCTTTTTATATTAGGCTTAAAAGTTTGAACAGATTTCCCAATGCTACTTTAAAGGAAGGAGGACGACAACGTTAAATTATACGTTTTAAACTTTTTCTTTTTATTTCATAAATTGGTATTTGATTATTATTTAATTTCATTACAACATCTATGTATGTTGAGTCAACCATGTCAAATTTTTTAGACCATAAATCTTGTAATATATTTGCAAGAATATCTTTTAAATCTTTGCCATATTGATTACGTTGTTTTTTAATAGCAAATTCCAACCATCTATCTGGGGTATTCATACTCATTTAATATATTCCATAATTGTTCATAACTTACTTTTATTTCCTCAATTAAATTTTTAGATAATATCCCATAGTGTAAAATAGAATCCAGTTTTGTTAAATTTAAATCAATTAATGAGTGGAAATAATAACTTTTAAAAAAATTACTATGTAATTTTACAGTATCTATATATTTATCAATATCTCTTATTTTATCCATATACTCTCCTAAGCCATATTGTCGGTAAACTTATAAGTGTATTTTCTAAATTGATAAATATATCAATTCATCTTATAAAAATATATCATACATTCTAAAACTCAAACTATAAAGTCCGAGTTTGGTATCTATCTGGTGCGTTTGCAAAAGGGGTTTTGCACCTTAAAGTTTGATTCATCACATTTGATAAATTAATTATAACGCACAGCCATTTTTTAAGCAATATCTTTAGCAAAAGCTAATAATTTATATTATTACTTTCAACTATTTTGATTTTCTAGCATATTTTTTTATTATTTCTGCATATTACTTTTATGTAATTATTTTCTCCTTATTACTGAATTTAATATTTATCTTTTAAAATTTAACTTTTCTTTATTTTCTTTTTGCAAATAATCATATAAAGCACTATACATTACATTTCTTTCGACCATTTCTTTATTAGCTATCATTTTACCTAATGTGTTTGGATCTACAAATGCTACTTGTTCTACTTCACTTTCTTGTACTTTAATATCTGATAATTTTAAATCAGGCTTTCTCAAAATAAAGAAATCATAAAATTGATTTTCAATAAAATTATCTCTTATAATTCTTTTATCCTTATATGTTATTATATGTTCATATTCACTTTCTTCAGAATACACATTTACTTCTTCCTTAACTTCTCGTATCGAAGCCGATATTGAATCTTGTCCAGAAGATATGTGCCCTGCAACCGATATATCCCACATACCTGCATTTTTTTCTTTGTTAAAAGATCTCTGTTGTAATAATATTTGATTTTTATTATTGATTATTGCAACAACTATTGCTCTATGATATAAACCTCTTCTATGTACTTCATTTCTTGTTAATACTTCTCCTGTTTTTATTCCATTTTCATTCAAAACATCTATTAATTCTTCCATTACTATTATTCCTTTCTTTTCAGATAAAATTATTATATCATACTTTTGGTTTATTTTTTTTAATCTTAAACTAAGATAATGAAATCATTTTAAATTAAAGTACAATTATATTTTATCTTTATAATTTTATCTAAATAAAAACTATACTCTCATAAAAGCAAACAAAATCAGACTCAATTTTAACATCTTGATCAACTAGAAATTCCATATTCGCATAAATAATTTCTTTTGAAAATTTTCTCTATAAACTATTCTAATTAATTTATTATTTACAATATCCATTAATAAATCATTTCTCGATTACAAATTTACTGCAAGCTCGATACATTTTCTAACCATAAATTTTATCATCAAAATTCCTTCTTTCAAAAAAATAGCTATTTTTTTAAATACAACAGGATATGGGAATGCACCACGAAATTTCAAAATCCTTTAAAATAAAGGC
>CANQNZ010000030.1 GCA_947625365.1 uncultured Bacilli bacterium
CAACACTCTCATATGCATTATGGACAAGAAATTTTACCGAAACAGGAGTAAATAAAAATATATATGATTGTTTTGAAATAAGTTATCAGGAAACAAAAGGAAACGGTGTAACATTAGAACACGGTTACCCACAAACAGATGAACAGGGTATGCAGAATAATCCATATGAAATAACCGTTAAAAATACCTGTAAAACAATAGCAACATATGATGTCATACTAAATAAAGATAGCAGTTCAACATTAGAACCCCAATATTTAAAAGTAGCAGTGGGAGATAACTATAAGAAATTAAATGAGTACGAAACGACAACAACTCAAAGTATAAGTGGTTTTAGTACTTCTGCATCATATATAATAGGTACAGGAGTCTTGTCACCAAATTCAACCAAAATAATAGATGTAAGAAGTTGGATGGATGAGAATACATCAGTAGAAAATGGAACAAGTAAAAGTTTTACTTTTAAAATAACAATAGAGGCAACGTCAGGATTAACAAACGATAAATTACTTGCTACTAAAATATTAAAAAGTTATCCAATAACACCAGGAGAAGAAATGGAAAATGGGTTTGATTTTTATCTGATAACCGAAGAAAATCAAACTGTTGATATAGAAACGTCTGAAAGTTCCCCACAGTATGCAACTGCTAATTTAAATTGGGTAGATAAACCATTTTCCATTGGAGCCATGTGCTATACAAGCAGTGGTTGGAATGAGAGTGATGAATGTAAAAAAATCACTAACGCATCAAATTATATTGGTTGGTATACATATGGTAATGGTGACTATTTACCAAATCAAGATGGGACACTATATAAAATAAAAAAAGTTGAAGGAGACTATATAACAAAAGCAGACATTTTATCTTATACAAGATATGACCTTGATGAAGGAATAGTAGCAACGCCAGATGATGATGGGACTAGTTATGTGTTAAGAGGAAAAATAAACGATAACTATGTAAAATTTGCTGATAAATATTGGCGAGTAGTACGAATAAATGGCGATGGAACAATCAGATTAGTGTTAAATGATAAATTGGAGACGGATCAAGCATTTAATACAACACATAATGGATTAAAGTATGTCGGTTATACATATGATAATGACACTAATTGTACGAAAACATCACTATGTAAAAGTACATATACAGGAAGTGCAACATTTGATAACTCTAATGGAGGAACAAATAGTGATATAAAAAACTATCTAGAACAGTGGTATTATACAAACTTAAAAGACAAAGACTCACAAATAGCTTATGGAACGTATTGTAATGATACAACAATAGGTTTAGCAAATGGAGAAATAACATATTTTGGAGCATATAAAAGATTAGAAGATAGTACATCCAGTTTAAAATGCCCGGATACAACAGTAAATTACGGAGGAATATATAAATTAAAAATAGGCCTTTTAACCGCGGATGAAATGAATATAGCGGGACTTCCACGGTATGGAGAAATAAATTCAGATTATTATATGTATCACAATTATTACTGGTGGTCTATGTCGCCTTACAACTCCTATAGTTCTTACGCTAATGAGTTCGGTGGCAGCTATTATGGTGACTTCAGCAGCATCGGCGTTCACGGCGTTAGTGGCGTGCTTCCAGTTATCAATCTAAACTCGGATATCCAAATAACTGGTGGAGATGGAACAGAAAGTAATCCATACGTTGTAGAGTAATATATAATAAGATATTTTTGATTGATATCTTATTTTTTTTATGAAATTTTCTGCGAATTATTGTGTTAATCTCAATAAATTGATATAATAAAAAAGATAATAAAGGGTAGACGTGAGGTGTGAGATGGCTAAAAAAATTGGTAAATCTTTATGTATAACTTCAGCAAAAGGTGGAGTTGGAAAAACAATGACGCTTTTAAATCTAGCAGGAACGTATTGCATTTTAGGAAAAAAGACTTTGATAATCGATTTAGACTTAACCGGTGGAGCAATTGCGGTGGCTTTGAATAAAGGCTTTGAAAAAAGTTTATATAATATCGCTTTAGATATAGATAGTAATCAATTTAATTCATTAAACGACTATGTTACTAAATATAATGATTATATTGATTTTTTAGCTAGCCCTAAAGACCCACGTCAAGCAGGTAAAATTGATACAAATCATATTGATTTGATATTAGATAGAGCATTACTTTCTTATGATATGGTTTTAATTGATACAACTCACAATATTAATGAATTAAATTTAACTGTAATGGAAAGAGCAGATAATATTTTGTTTATAGTAACTAATGACCCATTTGATTTAAAAAATTTAAAATCTATGTTAAGTATTTTTCATAATTTAGGTAAAACAAATTATAAAGTTCTTTTAAATAATTCCAGTAATCCTTTTAAAAATTATTTCTCATTATATGATATTAAAAATATATTAAAAGCTAATATTGATTATACTTTATCAAATAAATTTTATATAAGTAATATTGATGATTATATCATGAATGGCAAAATAATCTTATTAGAAGATAAATTTGAAAGAAAGCATCCAAATGAATATACCACATTTATGACTATGGCTAGTGATTTTATCTTAGATAATAAGGAGGAACAACATGAAAAATAGTTTATTAGATGAATTTAATGTTAAGAAGAAAAATCCTGCTAAAACAATATTGTCAGATTATGATATATTTCCAGATAAAAAACTTTTAGATGTTTTGCGTAATAAAATTGTCGAAAATATTATCGATGCCAAAATACCTGATGAAGAAAATAAACAAGAATTTATTAATGCACAAATTGATGCGGTAGTAGCAGGGTATGATTTAACAAATTTAGAGCGTAGTCATATCTATAATCTTATTGATAACGAAATAAATGGTTATGGTCCTTTAACAGAAGTATTGGAAGATGACAATATTAGTGAAATTATGGTTAATAGCCCTAAAGAAATCTATATTGAAATAAATGGTCAACTTATGAAAGACGAAAGTATTTCTTTCATTAATAATGAACATATTATTAGAACAATTAGTAAATTAATTGCTCCTTTAGGAAGAACGATTGATGCTTCAAATCCAATGGTAGACTCTCGTTTAGAAAATGGGGCAAGAATTAATGCTATTATCCCTCCTTTGGCCGTAAAAGGGCCAGTTATTACTATTAGAAAATTTCAAAATAGTATTACTTCAATTGAAGACTTAATTAGAATAGGTTCTCTAACTCCTTATATGGCTCGTTTTCTTGAAGCAGCGGTTAAGGGAAAACTAAATATTTTAATTAGTGGTGGTTCTGGAACGGGAAAGACATCTTTATTAAATACTTTGAGCGCTTTTATTGACAATCATGAGCGTGTTATTACTATAGAAGATGCATCAGAATTAAGATTAAAACAAAAACATGTTATTTCTCTAGAGACTAAAAACAGTAACTATGATAAAGCTAAAGAAATAACAATTCGGGATTTAGTTATTAATGCCCTGCGCATGCGTCCAGATAGAATTATAGTTGGCGAAGTAAGAGGAAAAGAAGCGTTTGACATGCTTCAAGCTATGAATACTGGTCATGATGGCTCAATTACAACTATGCATGCTAATAGTCCTATAGATGCTTTACACCGTTTAGAAACGATGGTCTTAATGTCTGGAATAGAAATTCCCATAAAGGCAATACGAGAATATATCAAAAATGCTATTGATATAATAATTCATATTGAAAGAATGAGTGATGGCAAAAGAAAAATAACTAGTATATGTGAAATAAATGCAATAGTTAATAATGAAATAACATTAAATGATATCTTTGTTTTTAAACAAAATGGTGTAACAGAAAATGGAGAAGTTAATGGCGAGTATACTTTAATTCCTAAAGTGCCAAAAGTTTATCAGAAACTGCAAACTCGCGGAATTACTTCTGTAGATGATATGTTTCAAAATTTACAATCATCCGAGGTAAATAATGTTGGGTTACCTAATTTAAAAACTAAATAGAAAGAAAGGAGCAAATAAGATGAGTTCACTTGAAAAATTAATATTTATTCCTATAATTATTGGTCTTGTTTTTCTATGTGCTTTTTTGTATGTAAATGAAACAACTAAATCAATAAAATTTGAAAAAAGAATTACTGACTTTGCCTTATCATCTTCTTTAGATGTCGAACTTTCCTTATTTGCTAGGTTTAATCTATGGCTTGAAAATATTATTAAGGGATTAAGTAAATTTTTAAAAAAACATAATTTATTTATAAATTTCTCTTCTAAATATGAAAAATATTTACCATATAAAAGCAAATATAACCAAATGGATTGTATAAGCATAAAAATCTTAACGGCGATATTTTTAACAATGATTAATATTTTAACTGGTTTAAAAAAATTAACTATATTACGTTTTATTAGTATGATAATTACATTTATGATAGGTTTTTATATAGTTGATATTATTTTTCTTTTTCAATTTCGCAAGAAGAAAAAACAAATTCAAAATGAACTTGCCTCTGTAATTATTTATTTAAATAGTGCTTTAGCTTCGGGATTTACCATTTATCAAAGTTTTGACTTAATTAATAAAGAATTTAATGGGCCGATAGCAATAGAATTCGGAAAAATTTCTCAAGATTTAGCGTATGGTTTGTCATTAGAAGTTGCTTTTAAAAGATTTTATGAAAGAGTTCCTCTTTCGCAAATAAAATATATTTGGACTACTTTAACCGTTTTAAATCGCGAAGGAGGAGAGGAAGCTAAAATATTTAGCATTATTGAAAAAGAATTTTTAGAAGCAGAAGAAATAAAAAAAGAAAAAAATATCTATTTATCTAGTTTAAATTTAATTTATCGCATATGCTTAGTTATTCCTATAATAGTATTAATAGTTATGTTATTTGTAAAAAAAGAGTATTTAAAAATATATTATTTTACGCCGATAGGCTTAATTACATTTATAACTATAGCTTTACTTTATATTTTATATATTTTAATTATAAAAAAGTTGATAGGGGGTATAAATAAATGAAAATGGAAATTATTAAAAAATTATACCTACCAGGAACTATTAAAAAACTAAAACGAAAAGAAACATTTTTAGGCTTAGATGTAAATTATGATATTTATAATTTTCTAAATAAAAGATTAATAGCATGTATTATAATATTTTTACTAGGATTAATTTTCTTCCCTTATAATTATATTCTTGCCCCTGCTATAACTATTATTTATTATTATTTAGTAGAATATATATGTTTTGATATTCCTATTAAAAAAAGAAAACAAAAAATAGAAGAAGAATCCTTATATTTTTTTGAAACTGTTTTATTAGTTTTAGAAAATGGTTCTAGTTTGAAAGAAGCTTTAGATAAAGCTTGTCTTAATAATAATGGGGATTTGGCTCAAGAATTTCAAAAATCTTTAAATGAAGTTAATTTAGGAAAAGATTTAAATAAAAGTTTAAAAGATTTACAAAAAAGAATACCAAGCTATATTATTCAAAATATTATATTAAATATTATAAATACTAATAAATTTGGTAATAATATTACCGAAAGTGTAGAAAATCAATTGGATTATATTCGAAAAGAAAGACGATTAGAAAATCAAAAATATTTATTAAAATTACCAGTATATGTCAAATTAGTGTCGTTTTTGTTTATCTTTATTACTTTAATTTTAATAATTATATTACCAATGTTTTTTAGTATGATAAAATAGATAATAGGAGGAGTTTATGAAAACAGTAATTAATTTATTAGTAGCGTGTGGTTTAATTGCAATTAGTGTTTATGTAATGATGTATATTCCTACAGCCGTTGACTTTAGTAATGTAATTGTACGTTTAGAGGATAATGATACAATATATCGTTTCTTAATTTATTTACCTTTAATTTTAAGTATTTTTAATGGTTTAATTAGTTTAATTAATGCTTATACTAAAAATACAACGGTATTAGTTATGAATATTATTATTTCAATAGGTATTGCTATATACTTATTTGTTGATGTAATGGGCTCTGTGTCAGCTATTGAACTAATTGGTGATAAGCTTGCTTATATTAAATATGTTAATATGGCATGTAGTGGTTTACTAATAGCTGAACTAGGATATATAATTGTAAAAAATAATTTAAAACCTAAAAAGAAGATTAAATAATTATTGAAAGAATACTGGTTTATTAGCAGAAACATTCCGTTTAAGAGGGATGTTTTTTTGATATATTCTTTGATTTTCGGAGCTTGTAACTTTAGTTTTAGTTGCTGAAGAAGAAGGGGAAGGTTTAGCCATCTCTGTAGCCATTTTAAATAAAGTTCGCCCTTTTTCTATCATAGGCTTGGCTTGTTTATATAAAGGGATAGCTTGATTTACTACACCTAAAGTTTTAGATAGGCCATTTAAAATTTTAGGTAAAGTTAAAGTATTTCGGGTTATGCCCCCAATTAAATTATTTCCAAACATAACTTTTCACCTATTAAATTATATGTATAAGCTTAAAAAAGTTTAATTTAAAACGGGAGTGTGTTATACTTATTATGAGTAAGAATAGAAAGGTGGAGAGCTATAAATGGATAAACCAAAACGCACATTATTTATCATGTATCCATTTATTGGCTTATTCAGCCTTTTAAGATGGGTTTTGCTTGGTATAAGTTCTACCTTTTCCGCAATCATTCATAATATATTAAATATTTTACAATATGCTATTAAAGGTTTAGAAGCTACTATTGGTTATTTACCCTCTAAATTATTAAAAAGTTATAATTTAAGTAAGGAAAAAGCTAAGGTCAAAAAAGAGCAAGAAATGGCTAAAGTCAAAGCTAAGTTAAGTGATGAGACTTTAAAACAGATGGCTACTTTACCTAAGGAAAAACAAAAAATAGGGCAAGCTCTTGAAAATATTAATAAACCATCTCCTGAATTAGTTAGTAAATCCAATGTTATGATTAATAAAAAAGACCGTAAGCAAATAATGAAAGAACGTCGAGAAAAACATCGTCAAGAACAACAAGCTTTAAAAGAAAAAACTAAATTAAATCGTAAGTTAAACGCTAAATTGCAAGCCGAAAAAGAAATATTAATTAGTGACCTTGCTAGTGGAGATGTTAAAAGAACAGATAAACCGGTGGCATTTCGTTATAAGGCAATTGACCCAACTGGAAAAATGGTTACTGGAACTTTTACTGGCAGTTCTAAACTTGATGTTAATGCTTATTTAGTTAATGAAGGTTATGATGTTTATAGTATTCGTACTAGTAGTATGATTAATTTCTTATATGGTCAGCCAAGCTTTGGCGGCGGAAAAATGTCAAATAAAGATTTAATCTTCTGGTTAACTCAATTATATACTTATGTTAAATCTGGTATACCTCTTACGGACTCGGTTAAAATATTATCTAATCAAATGGGTAAAAAGAAAGGCCGTAAAAGAATTTTTGAGAAAATTATATATGAACTTACGATGGGTTCTTCTTTTAGTGACGCTTTAGCTAAACAAGGTAATGTTTTTCCATCTTTACTGATAAATATGTTAAAAGCGGCGGAAGCTACAGGTGAACTGGAAGAAACTTTAAATGATATGGCTAATTATTATCGTGAAATTGAATCAACTCGTAAACAAATGGTAAGTGCCATGACTTATCCTTGCATTATAACAGTATTTTCTGTAGCAGTTATTAGCTTTATTTTACTTTATGTTATACCACAATTTACAAAAGTTTATGATACGGCGGGAGTTACAATAAATGGATTTACTAAAGCGATTATTGATGCAAGTAATTTCCTAAAAAATAATATATCCGTTATCTTACTGATTGCTTTTGCTATTATAATGGTATTAGTTCTTGCTTATAAAAAAGTTAAATTATTTCGCAAGAATATTCAAATTTTATTAATGCATATTCCGGTGGTGGGGAAAATAATAATTTATAATGAAATGACTATTTTTACTAAAACATTTTCTTCTTTACTAAAAAATAATGTATTTATTACGGAAAGTATAGAAATATTAAGTAAGGTTACTAATAATGAAATATATAAAGAAATAATGTATAATACTATCTCTAATATTGCTCGTGGTGAAAAAATTTCAGAATCTTTTAAAGATCACTGGGCTATTCCTGATGTTGCTTACTACATGATTGTTACAGGTGAGTCTACAGGTGAGCTTGCAGCAATGATGGAAAATGTAAGTGTTTATTATCAAGAACAACATCGAAGCATTGTTAATAATTTAAAAAGTTTCATTGAACCAATTATGATAACCTCCCTTGCGGTAATAGTTGGGGCAATTATCTTAGCTGTAATTATTCCAATGTTTGATTTATATAATAGTATTTCTATGTAGGAGTTTATATGATATATATATATTTGTTTATAGTCGGCGCTGTTTTAGGCTCATTTTACACTGTTATTGGTATGCGAAGACCCTTAGGTAAATCAATAATAAAACCGCGTTCACATTGTGAAAATTGTAATCATGAATTAAAGTGGTATGAACTTATTCCTATAATTTCGTATGTTATTTTAAAAGGACGTTGCCGTAAATGTAATGAAGAAATTTCTTTTGTATATCCTTTGACTGAAATTTTATCAGGTATTTTATTTGTATTAAGTTATATGACTTATAAAATAAGTGGTAATACTCTTATAATGTTATTTTTAGCTTCACTTTTAGTAATAATATATGTTAGTGACTTTAAATATTTTGTAATATTAGATGGTCCATTAATAATTTTTGGTCTATTAATATTAATTGCTAAATATTTTACTTTAGGATTAAAAAGTACTTTATTTGCTCTTATAGCAGGACTTTTATTAATGACTGTAATGCTTTTAATAAAAATATTTGGTGATAAAATTTTTAAAAGAGAGTCACTCGGCGGAGGGGATATTAAACTTGCGGTAGTTATGGGAATAGCTCTAGGTTTTAAAATGGGACTTGTCGCTTTTGTTTTATCATCTTTTATTGCTTTACCTTATGCTTGTTATATCTTACTAAAAAACAAAGGGGATGAAATGCCTTTAGGACCATTTCTCATAACAGCGACTTTATTAGTTTTTGCTTTAATGGAACCAATAACCAATATTTTAAAAGTCTTTTATTTATAAAAAGATATTAAAGTTCTAAGACTTCAATATCTTCTTTTTTATTTTCACTTTTCTTTCTTTTCTTTGTCTTTACAGGATTTTCTTCTTTGCTTTCATTTTCAGCCTGAATATCATTGTTATTAGGAATTTTGCCCATTAAAGTAGCTTTTAAATCATCTGTTTCCTCACCGACATAATCTTCATTAATATCAATTAATTTTAATATTTCTTCAAAACTAGTATAACCAGCAACAACTTTTTTAAGGCCATCTTGCAAAAGAGTAGATACACCGGCTTTATCATAAACTAAAAGACGGAAATCTTTTTTAGGCATATTAGAAGTAATTGCATCACGAATATCTTGATTTATTTTCAACACTTCATGAATAGCAATTCTACCTTTATATCCTCCTATACATTCATCACAACCTACAGGTACATATATTTCTTCTACATCTATTCCAATAGCTTTTTTAATAACACTTTTTTCATAGTCAGTAGCTTTTTGCGGTTTTTTACAATGATTACATAATCTTCTTGCTAATCTTTGCGAAATTATTCCTTCTAAAGCCGAGCCTAATAAATATCTTTCGACTTCCATGTCAAGTAATCTTTCAATAGTATTTAAAGAGTTATTTGTATGGATAGTTGATAAAACTAAATGACCTGTAATGGAAGCACGTACGGCAATACGGGCGGTTTCATCATCACGAATTTCTCCAATCATAATAATGTTAGGGTCTTGTCTTAAAATACTTCTTAAAGCGGCGCCAAAAGTCATACCAATTTCGGCCATAACTTGAACTTGGTTTATCCCTTCGATTTTCATTTCGACGGGGTCTTCAACAGTAATAATATTTGTTTCGGGTTTATTTAATTGTTGGAGCATAGAATAAACGGTTGTTGATTTACCACTACCAGTAGCTCCGGTAATTAGGATAATACCGTTTGGTGTAGAAATCATACTATTTACTAAGGCAAGGTTTTCTTCCGTAAAGTCTATTTTATCTAATCCTTTAAGACTCATAGAGTAGTCTAAAATACGAATAACTATTTTTTCTCCATCTGATATAGGTAAAGAAGACACACGCAAATCTAGGTCATAGCCGGCAAGTTCATTTTTTATTGCGCCATCTTGAGGCAGACGAGATTCCGTTATATTCATCCCTGCTAAAATTTTAATACGAGTTATCATATTTTTTTGCACGGTGGTAGGAGCTTTAGAGTAATCTACTAATAATCCATCAATACGCATTCTAATACGTAATCCTTTTTCAGTTGGGTCAAAGTGAATATCAGAAGCATTTTTCTTGATAGCATCAACAATGATTTCGTTAACAATGTCAACGACTGGTAAATTTTCATAGTCGAATTCTCTAATCATTTTGCACCCATCCTTTTATTCTTCTTTTATTATATAATAAATTTAGGGGTTAAGGCAATACAAAGATTAGGTAAAGAAAAATATTAACTTATCTAAAAATGAGTATACTTTTCTTTTTTTAGGTAAATAATATAAATGGTGAAGAAAAATGAATAATCATATTGAATTTTTAAATTATATTTATCAAAATGCTCAAATGGGAATAGTAGGGATTGACGATATTATCGGAAAAGTTCAGGATGAGAAATTTGAAAAAGTTTTAAATGAACAAAAAAGTGATTATGAAAATATTTGTATTCAAGCTAAAGATATTTTAAAAAAATATGGTAAAGAGCAAAAAGAACTAAACAAAATGGCCAAGATAAGTAGTTATATGATGTGTATGATGAAAACAATAAATGATACTTCAACATCCAATTTAGCTAAAATGATGATGGAAGGCTCTAATAAGGGAATTATTGAAATAACCGAAAAATTAAATAATTTTCAAGAACAAGATGAGGAAATAGTTAATTTAGCTAATAAACTTTTAGAAACTGAACAAAATAATTTAGACAATTTAAAAAGTTTCTTATAACATTGGTTTGCCAATGTTTTTTATATAGTTTGAAAAGATATTTTGACTATATTGAAAATAATTAGGAAATTTTATATAATCTATATAGAGTAGAAGGGTGATGTAATGAAAGTTTTATGTATTGGGCATATAGCATTTGATGTGACGTTTGAAATGGCTACTTATCCCGTAGAAAATACACGTAATGAAATAAATAATATAGTAGAAACTGGGGGAGGCTCTTCCGCCACGGCTGCGTGCTTATTAGGAAAATGGGGATTTGAACCTTATATATGTGGAGTTATTGGTTATGATGAATATAGTGAAAAAATAAAAAAAGAATTTTCTAATTTTAAGGTTAATACTGATTTTTTAGAGATTGATTATGAAAGAAAAACTTCTGTCTCTTATATTTTATTAAATCCTGTAAATAAAAGTAGAACTATTTTATCAAAAAAATCTGAACTTTCTCCAATTAAGAAAGATGATTATAATAAAATACCTATCGATATGATATTGTTAGATGGGCATGAATATCAAACTTCTTTAAAAACTTTACGTACATGTCAGACGGCAACAAGTATTTTAGATGCAGGACGAGCTACAAAAGAAGTATTGGATTTATGTAGTAAAGTTAATTTTATTATTTGCTCTTTAGAATTTGCGGAAGAGGTAAGTGGAATTAAAATTGTGCCAGGGGATACTAAAACGATTGCCGATTTATATCAAAATTTAAAGAAACGCTTTATTAAACAAGAAATAATTGTCACTTTAGAGGACCAAGGGGCTTTATATGCTATTGACGGTCATATTAAATTAATACCGGCCTTAAAATTGGATGCCAAAGATACAACAGGAGCAGGAGATATATTTCATGGGGCATTTGCATATCAATACGCGCAAACTAAAAATATTGAACAGGCTGTTAAGTTTGCTAATGTCACGGCTGGTTTATCTGTACGCAATGTAGGCAGCAAAAATTCTTTTCCAGAATTAGATGAAGTAAAAAAATATTATGAGCAAGTTTAATGATGATTTGTTTGTAAGTAAATATCCGCAAATTGACTTGCACGGTGAAACTAGAGCTACTATGGTTGCTCCTTTAAATAGTTTTATCGATGATAATATCAAGTTGAAAAATGCAAATATACTTATAATTCATGGGCGTGGAAATGGGGTTTTGAAAAAGGCTACTCATGATTATTTGAAAAATGACAAGCGAGTTTTAAATTTTTATACCGGTTTTTTTAATCCTGGATGTACCGTTGCCGTGTTAAAAGTTGACAAATAACCAAAAAAGTTGTATAATCAAGATACATAAGAAGTTCAGGGTAGACACAAAATTGACAATTATGATGTTTTATGTTATAATATGTCATATATAAGGGGGTTTTATTTATGAAAGGTTATGTATTAGATTATATTAATGAAAATGAGTTTAGTAAGCTTGAAAGGTCATTAAAAAAGTATAATATGTTAGCTTACAAGGAACTTATATTTACTTCTTATCCAGCTTTAAGAAATGGAGAATTTTTAGGTAAAAAAGTATCTCAAAATAAAAAGTTAGGTACGGAAACATATGAATTAAAACTTAAAAGCGATGATATGTTTAGTAAAGTTCATGGAGAAGTAAAATTAATTTATACTGTTTATAAAAAAGAAGCTACAGTTATGTTAAAAACTATTACACCAGAAGATATTCTTTTAGAAGGACATAGATCAGAGCTTGGCACATATAAAGGAATTATGATTTCGAAAGCTAACGCTTCAAAAGATATGTTTAAAATTGATTTATTAAATTTATTACAAGATAAATAATATTTATAAAATAAGGTAATCATACGGTAACATGATTATCTTATTTTCATTTTATGAAGGTTTTATGCATAAAATATATTGCGATTGCGGGAAGAATATGGTATTATTAACTGGTAATGGACCTTTAGCTCAGTTGGTTAGAGCATCC
>CANQNZ010000031.1 GCA_947625365.1 uncultured Bacilli bacterium
GGTATTTTATTATGTATGTTTTTTGTTTTGGATAAACTATATTCTTATAATATGAAATTAATTTTAAAGTTAGATTGCTTTACAAAAGCTATGTGCCGAATTAGAACGTATAAATTAGTATTATCAGGAACTATACTATTAGTTATAGGTTTAGTTATGAGTGTGATATCTTTAATTAAATGGCAACATGTTAATTTTGGCCCATTAAATCCCGAACTATTTATGCCTCAAGTTATTATGGCTAATTGTTTAATTGTCATAGGCTTAGAAATAATATTTTTCTCTATTTTAATTAATATAATGAAAATTAATCATAAAAAATAAAATAGTAAAAAAAATGTCAAATGCTTGAAAGAGTATATTAAAGGATTATAAAAGGTGCTATAATTTATAAGGATATAAAGTGGGTAATGATTATGAAGAAAGTATCTCGAAAAGCTAAGCGTCGTTTAACTATTATGACTGTTCTTTTAATTGGCTTAATTGTTGGATTAGGGGCCAGTTTTTTTAGCAATTGGGCAACTATTTTAGAAAATAAAAAAGAAGCACGTAAGCTTAATGATGAATATGATGAACTTTTGGAAAAAGAAACCGCTTTAAAATCAGAAGTTACAAAATTACAAGACCCCGATTATGTTGCTAGATATGCCCGTGAAAAGTATTTATATTCTAAAAATGGGGAAATAATTATTAGAATACCGGAAAAAAGTAACAAGGAGTAACGTATGAGAGCTTTAAAATCTTTAAAATCATTGAAAGCTTATTATAGTAAAGATAAAGGAAAAATAATATTACTTGGTATTGTAATGTTAATAGGAAATGTTGAAACTTTATTATTCTCAGCTTTATGGGGGCTTATTTTAGAAAATTTAGTAGCTGGTAAATTCTTTGAAGCTATTTTATTTATTCTATTACAATTAGTATTATTTTTATTTGATATTGGAATAGATGCTTTAATTAATTACTTGCAGTGTAAGTTAGAAGTATCGATGCTTAAAAATATTCAAATAGATATTTATAAAAAAGTTATTAATTACCCTGCTGTAGCTTTTGAAGAACATGGAGTAGGTGAACTTAACAATCGTATTCATGGTGATACAGATAGAATAGTAAGTTTATTTTCTAATTTTATCTCTTTAATTAGTCGTTTTATTTCGGCCATTATCGTAGTTTTCGTCTTTATCAAGATAAGTGTAGTTTTGGGAATTGAAATTATTGTATTTGGTATTGTAACTTTCTTTATTTCTCGATATTATTCTCCAAAGATGAAAGAAGCTAATAAAAAGGTAAAAAAAGAAAACGATGCTTTAATGAAAGATACAACTGAGATATTAACAGGAGTAAGAGAGGTCAAAGCTTTAGGCATAAAGCAAAGAGTTATATCTTTAACTAGTAATAAATTTGCCAATGTTTTTAATTCTTCATATGACTCACAAATGTTAAATGTTACGCATTATACTATTGAATGGTTTGTTTATGCTATATTTGAATTTATTACATTATTTACTGGTGCTTATTTATTTTATCAAGGGGCCATTACAATAAGTGTTATAGTTATTATATATAATTATTTATCACGTGTTAACTGGGCTGTTCAAAGCTATACTGAGTTTATTGGCGATTATCAAAAATTAGCTGTCGCTTTAGAGAGAGTAGATGAAATATTAAATGATAGACTTTATAAGCCAGAAAGTTTTGGAGATAAAACTTTAAATAATGTTAAAGGACAAATAGAATTTAAAAATATTGATTTTACATATGATAATGATGAAAAGGCAACTTTACATAATCTTTCTTTAACAGTTAAACCTCATATTAAAACAGCGATTGTGGGTAGTAGTGGTAGTGGAAAGACTTCATTATTTAATCTACTTTTAAGATATTTTAAAGCTAATAAAGGAAGTATTACCATTGATGGTGTGCCATTAGAAGAAATATCAGAAGACTCACTTAGAAGCAATGTTAGTGCAATACGTCAAGATACATTTTTATTTAATTTAAGTATTATGGATAATTTTAGAATAGTAAAAGAAGATGTAACTTTAAAAGAAGTACGTAACGCGTGTAAAAAAGCTTATATAGATAATTACATTATGGACTTACCTAATGGTTATGATAGTATTATTGGTGAAAATGGCGTTAATTTAAGTGGTGGGCAAAAGCAAAGAATTTCTATTGCGCGAGCTTTAATTAAAAATGCGAAAATTATTTTACTGGATGAAGCAACCTCAGCCTTAGATAATAAAAGTCAAGAATATATTAAAAAGACTATTGATGAATTAGTAAAAGACCATACAATAATTATTATTGCGCACAGGTTATCAACAATTATCGATGCGGATGAAATTGTACTTATGGAAAAAGGAAAAATTATTGCTAGTGGAACACATAAAGAACTGATGAAAAATGAAAAATATAAAGAATTATATAAGCCAGATGTAATTGAATAAAGTGTATGCCTTATAAACATTGGAAATCTTTCCAGTGTTTTTATATTAACTTTTTAGTGATTTATAATAGATATTATGTTAAAATAGATTAAGTAGAAAAGGTGGTAGTATGGCAAAAATTATTTCCCTTGTAAATCAAAAAGGTGGAGTAGGTAAAACTACAACGAGCATTAATCTTGCTGCTGCCTTAGGTAAAGAACGTCAAAAGACTTTACTTATTGATTTAGACCCTCAAGGAAATAGTTCTACGGGGTTAGGCTATAATAATGCGGATTTTAAAGTAGATATGTATGATGTTATTACAGGTAGATGTGATATTAAAAAAGCAATTATTAAAACTAAATTTGCTAATCTTTCTATCATTCCTGCTACAATAAATTTAGCAGGTGTAGATGTAGAATTTGTTAAAAAGCTTTTAGAAGATAATACATTTAGACAAAATGAACAGCTAAAAAATGCTCTTGCTACTATTGAAAAAAATTATGATTATATTATTATAGATTGCCAACCATCACTAGGAATATTAACAATGAATGCTTTAGTTGCTAGTAACTCAGTAATAATTCCTGTACAATGTGAATATTTTGCTTTAGAAGGAATAACTCAACTTTTAAATTCTATTATTATGGTTCAATCACATATGAACCCTAATTTACGCATTGAAGGAGTTTTACTTACGATGCTAGATGGACGTACAAATATAGGATTAGAAGTTATTGAAGATGTACGTAAATTCTTTAAAGATAAAGTCTTTAATACAATTATTCCAAGATTAGTTCGTCTGGTAGAAGCCCCATCTCATGGTAAACCAATTGGTGAATATGACCCCCTTTGTCGAGCAACTGAAGCATATGCTAACCTAGCAAAGGAAGTGATAGATAGAAATGGAAAATAAAAGAAAAGCTTTAGGTAGAGGATTAGAACAATTATTCTCTAATGAAAGAATTGATTTTGATAATTTTGAAAAAGATATTATTAGTAATACTAATATCAAAGAAATTAAAGAAATTCCTTTAGATGAGATTAGAAGAAATCCTTATCAACCGCGAACTGTTTTTGATGAAAACGCTTTAAATGAGCTGGCAATGTCTATTAAAGAACATGGCGTTGTTCAACCAGTTATTGTTAAAAAAAGTGTTAAAGGGTATGAACTTATCGCGGGGGAAAGAAGAACACGTGCCGCTCGTTTGGCAGGACTTACTACTATTCCTGCTATTGAAAAAGAGTTTAATGACCAGGAAATGATGGAAATCGCTTTAATCGAAAATATCCAAAGAGAAAATTTAAACCCTATTGAAGAAGCAAAAGCATTTAAAAATATAATAAAAGAAACTAATATGACCCAAGAGCAGGTTGCTAAAAAATTTGGGAAAAGTAGAAGTTATATTACCAATTTATTAGGTCTTTTAAATTTACCTTTAAGTGTTCAAAAAGATGTTGAAGAAAAAAGATTATCTTTATCTTCAGCACGTGCTTTAAGTAAAATAACTGATAGTCAAAAAGTAATAGAACTGGCTAAAAGAGCTATAAATGAAAATTTAAATGTAAGAGATATTGAAAGACTTACGAACAATGAGCAGTTGCCAAAAAAAGTGAAGATAAATCGTCCTACTAATGTTAAATTTAGTATATTTGAAAAAATATTAAGAGAAAAAGTAGGAACGAAAGTAAGAATTAATAGTCGAAAAATTGAAATTCCTTTTGACTCAGAGAAGGATTTAGAACGTATTTTAGAAATATTAGATATTAAGATTGAAGGTGACTAAGATGTTAGAACAAGTAATTAAGCTTTTATCTAAAAAGGAAGTTTATGGTGTTTTATTTATTGTCGCCGCAGGGTATATTATTTATAAATTTTCCGGAATTATCTTTGAAAAAATAATTAATAATGGTAAAACCGAGCTAGAAAAGAAAAAAAGAGCTACTATAGTTAATTTATTTCAAAGTATTTCTAAATATTTAGTTTTTATCTTAATTATATTATTTGCTTTAGAATTAAATGGTGTTAATACAAAATCATTAATTGCCGGCTTAGGAATTTTAGGGGCTGTACTCGGTCTTGCTTTACAAGATACTCTTAAAGACTTAATCAATGGAATAACTATTATTATGGATAATTTCTTTGTTGTAGGAGATATTGTAGATTATCAAGGATTTATGGGCGAAGTTATTGAACTAGGTCTTAAAACTACAAAGATAAAGGCTTTAAGTGGGCAAGTAAAAATAGTTTCTAATCGTAATATAACGGAAATTATTAACTTATCACAGAAGTTAGCCTGTTTTACTGTTAATGTACCAACTGGTTATGATGATGAGATTGCTAAAGTAGAAGAAGTTTTAACAAATGTCTCTAAAAATATAAAGAAAGTAAAAAATATCACTGACTGTCAATTTTTAGGTATGGAAGAGTTTGATAGTTCGAGTGTTAATTATGCTGTGCGAGTATGGTGTAAAAAGGGAACACAATGGGATATGAAAAGAGTTGTTTTAAAAATGATAAAACAAGCTTATGAAGAAAATAACTTAACTATTCCATATCAACAAATTGAGGTGCATAATGGAAAAAAATTATAAATTAAATTCACATGTTGTTATGAAAAAACCTCATGCTTGTGGAACTAATGAATGGGTTGTAACTCGCATGGGTGTTGATATAAAAATTAAATGTGTCAGTTGCGGACGAGAAATTATGATGGACCGCATTGAATTTGAAAAAAAACTAAAAAAAGTTTTAGGTGATAACAATGAGTAAAAGAAAATTAAAAGATAGAATAACCCTAAATCCCATAATGACTTTTATCATTTTAATGTTAGTAGTTATTGTGGCTAGTGGCATTTTATCTTTAGTAGGTTTTGAATCAACTTATAATGTTTATAATGACTCCACAGGAGAGTATACGCAAACTTTAGTAAGTGTTTTCAATCTCTTTAGTTTAAGTGGCTTAAAATATATTTTTACTTCTACAGTTTCCAACTTCGTAGCTTTTACTCCTTTAAGTATGTTAATTATTATTTTAATAGGTATAGGTATAATGGAAAAAAGTGGTTTTTTAAAAACAGCTTTTACTCTACTTTCTAAATATTGTAAGAAAAATACCGTAACCTTTGTTTTAGTATTTTTAAGTATTATCTCTTCTTTAATGGGAGATTTAGGGTATATAATATTTATACCTTTAAGTGCTTTACTGTTCTTGCACGGAAGACGTAATCCTACTTTGGGAATTATTGCCTCTTTTGCAGGTCTTACTTGTGGTTCAGGAATAAGTATCTTTTTAACTTCTATTGATAGTGAGCTTTTAAAATTAACTTTAACATCAGCAGCGGTATTAGATAAAGGTTATAAACTTAATACTTTATGTTTTCTATTTATAATGCTTGCCGCTGTTGTGGCGTTATCTTTCTTAATAACGTTTATTACTGAAAAAATAGTAGCTCCTCGCCTTCCTAAATATGAATTTACCGAATTAGAGGAAGATGTTGTTATTGGACGTAAGGAATTAAAAGGATTAATTTATGCTTTAGGAGCTGGGTTATTATATTTAATATTCTTTATTTATAATATTATTCCTGGTCTTCCTTTTTCAGGAAATTTACTTGATAATACGCAGACTTATTATATTGATAAACTATTTAGTTATGACTCCTTTTTTAGTAATGGATTTGTCTTTATTATTTTAATATTATTTGTTATATGGGGATTATTTTATGGTATAGGAGCAAAGACGATTAAAAATAATAATGATGTTTGTAATTATCTTGGGCATTCCTTAGATGGTACAGGAAGAACTTTGGTCTTAATTTTCTTTGCTTCTGCTTTAATTAATATTTTTAAAAAGTCAGAAATTGGTACTGTTCTAATTGCAACTTTTACTAGTTTTATTGAAAATACTTCCTTTACAGGTATACCATTAATAATTTTACTATTTTTGCTCGTCAGCTTGGGAACGCTTTTAGTTCCATCATCGACCGCGAAATACTCCATAATGGCAGGGGTAGTTGTGCCAACTTTAATGAACGCCGGAATTACACCAGAATTTGGGCAAGTCATATTCCGCTTTGCGGAAAGTATTACTACGGGATTAACGCCACTTTTGGCTTACTTTGTAATTTATCTAGCCTTTATTCAAAAATATAATCAAGATGAAAAACCAATAAGTTTATTTAAGACTATTAAATATCAATTACCATATTCTTTTGGAACAGCAGGATTATTTATTGCTTTAATTATTATATGGTATATTATTGGTATTCCAATTGGTATTGGTGGTGCCGCAGTTTTATAAAATAAAAAGGGAGCAATGTTATTTAAGAGGGTGATTTTATGAGTTTAAAAGCAGGTATTGTTGGTCTTCCTAATGTAGGCAAATCAACATTATTTAATGCGATAACTAAAAAAAATATTCTAGCTGCTAATTATCCATTTGCGACAATTGAGCCTAATGTAGGGGTAGTTACCGTTCCTGATGAAAGATTAGATGTATTAAATGAGATGTATCATCCAGAACGTTTAGTTCCTACCACTTTTGAATTTATTGATATAGCAGGACTTGTTAAGGGAGCCGCTACAGGAGAAGGGCTAGGAAATAAATTTTTGTCGCACATAAGAGAAGTAGATGCCATTGTAGAAGTAGTGCGTTGCTTTGAAGATACAGAAATAACTCATGTAGAAGGAGCTATAGACCCAATTCGAGATATTGAAATAATTAATGTAGAATTAATATTAGCTGATTTAGAAATTATTCAAAATCGCCTTGGTAAAATTGGTAAAAAAGCTGATATGACTAAAGATAAAGAAACGTTATTAGAAGTTAATACTTTGAAAAAATGCGAGAAAGCTTTAATGGAAAATATTGCTCTTAGAAATATTGAGTTTGAAGATGAAGAATTGGAAGTTATTAAAAACTTTAATTTAATTACTTTAAAACCGATTATTTATGCGACAAATGTAAGCGAAGAAGTAGCAATCGCAGGAGAAAATGAATATACAAAAACCGTAAATGATTATGCGAAAAAAGAAGGTTCTGAAACTATAATTATGTGTGCTAAAGTTGAAAGCGAGTTATCAGAATTAGACGATGAAGAAAAAAAAGTTTTTTTACAAGATTTAGGAATAAATAGTAGTGGTCTTGATAAGTTAATTCAAGCAACTTATAAGCTGCTTGGTCTTGAAACATTTTTTACTTCGGGAACTGACGAAGTTCGCGCTTGGACTTTTAAAAAAGGTATGAAAGCACCAGAATGTGCAGGTATTATCCACACTGATTTTCAAAAAGGTTTTATAAAAGCTGAAGTAATGAGTTATCAAGACTTAGCTAATTTAAAAAGTGAAAAGGCAGTTAAGGAAGCGGGCAAACTTCGTTTAGAAGGTAAAGAATATCAAATGCAAGATGGAGATATTTGTTATTTCAGATTTAATGTTTAATAAAAATTTACTTGTAAAAATTCAAAAAGTTTTATAAAATGAAAATGTAAGTGCTAAATGTATAGCATCTACACATTGGTTGTAGACGCCATGTTAAAAAGATTACTCTTTCTAACGGGCGTCTTTTATTGTTTTTAAATATCTTCGATGATATCTAAAATTTTTATAATGATAAAAAGTTTTAGTAAAACTAAAAATTTTTTCATAACGCATCTACTCCTTAATAAACCAAAACCCCTAAGGATTGTGTTTTAACAGGTTGTAAATGGTAGATGCCCACAGATAGCACTCGAGTAAATATTATAAAAAGTTAAACAATAAAAATAAATGAAAATCGTTCGTCAAATTATGACCAAACTTTTGTGATGTTGAAAATGGAAGATACTTTTATATTTGTTTATGTTTTTTCATAAGAATATCCATATATAAATAAAGTCAAAGAAGCTTAGAGATGAGCTTTTTTTTTGCTTTTTTTTATGTTAGAATATTTTAAAGAAAGAGGGATTTTATGACACACGAAGAACTTGCTGATTTAATATTTCCAAATATTAAACATGATATAAAATATTATGAAGAAAAATATCCTGAAAGAAAATTAAAAGAGGGAGCAATTGTAACTCGCTATGCCCCATCTCCTACAGGCTTTGTGCACATTGGTGCCTTGCTTGCAAGTTTTACTGAATATTCTTTTGCTAAGCAAAGTGATGGAGTATTTTATTTAAGGATAGAAGACACAGATACTAAAAGAACCGTAGAAAATGGAATAAGTAATATTATACGAGATTTAAAAGATTTTGATATTACTTTCACGGAAGGTGCTGCAAATGAAAATGCTGAAACAGGCAGTTATGGTCCTTATATTCAATCTAAAAGAAAAGAAATCTATCATACTTTTATTAAAGAATTAATTAAAGAGGGTAAAGCTTATCCATGTTTTTTATCTGAAGAAGAAGTAAATGAAATAAGAGAAAGACAAGAAAAACATAAAGATCGTATTGGGATTTATGGAAAGTATGCTAAATATCGTGATTTAACTCCTGATGAAGCAGCAGCTAAAATAAAAAATGGAGAAGAATACATTATTCGTTTTAAATCACCAGGAAGTTTTTATAAAAAAGTTAAATGTACAGATTTAATTAGAGGAGAATTAGAATTTCCAGAAAATGATTTAGATATTCCTATTATGAAACAAGATGGTCTTCCTACTTATCACTTTGCTCACTTAGTTGACGACCATTTAATGCATACAACTCATGTAATTAGAGGAGATGAATGGTTATCATCTTTACCAATTCATATTCAATTATTTTCCTATTGTGGTTTTAAAGCTCCTAAATATGCTCACATTTCCCCTCTTTTAAAAAATGATAATGGTGTAGTAAGAAAACTTTCTAAAAGAAAAGATTCGGAATGTGCTGTAAGTTATTATCATGAAATGGGTATACCAAATGAAGCAGTTAAGTTATATTTAGCTACTATCATGAACACTAATTTTGAAGAATGGTATTTACAAAATAAAGATAAACAAATTAGCGATTTTACTTTTAGTTTTAAGAAGGTAAGTAAAAGTGGAGCTTTGTTTGACCTTGAGAAATTAGGTAATATATCAAAAACTTATTTTAGCCGTTTAACTAAAGAGGAAGTATATGAACAAACTAAGACTTATTTAGAAGAGTTTGATAAAGAATTTTTAAAAGTATTTACGAAAAATCCAGAATATACTAAAGCAATCTTAAATATCGAAAGAGAGCAGAAAAAACCTCGTAAAGATATAGGTAAATATAGCGATGTTAAAAAATTAATATGGTATATGTTTGATGAAGAATTTAAACCAAATTATGAAGATAAAGATATTAATACAAATTTGTTACAAGATTATTTAGAGAATTATTATAATGAAGAAGACGATAAAAATACATGGTTTAATAAAATAGCAGAATTTGGTAGTAAAAATGGTTACACTTCTGTTAAAGAATATAAAGAAAATCCAGATAAGTATAAGGGTCATGTGGGCGATATTTGTGAGATGTTACGTTTTGTTATTACTTCTTTAACAATGACACCTGACCTTTATGAAATAATGCGCTTATTGGGTAAAGAAAGAATTATGAAAAGATTAGATAATTTTAAAAATAAATAGTAAGGACGGGGAATTATGGTTGTATATAGATTGCTCGAAAATAGTTATACTTATGATGTTAATGGAAACCTACGTAATGAATATAAAGACTATTTAAACGGTCAAATTAGTTTTCCTAAAACATGGCATGATAATGGCGTTAATACTCATAAATATTTAGAAGGTGTAAACTATATGCACTTTTTCCATTTTTTTGAAGATGAAGTCTATTTTATTTCGACAAAGCCTTCCATATATTTGGACGATAGAGCTTTTATTGGGTTTTATGATATACCTGAGGGCATAATAGAAAAAAATCAAGGGTTTGGTATTTATCCTGAGACATGTCATCCTTACTTACCGGTTTTAGAATATGCTATTCCTTATCAAGAATTAAAAAATGAATTTATTGTGGGAAAAGCGGTTCCCTATAAATACATAAATAATGAATCACAATCTTATCAAGATTATAATAATGGCGGTTATGAAAAATATTTAGAAAATGCATCTTTAGATGATCAAAAATTAATGCGTTCTTTAATAAGATTAAGAAGGTGAAATTATGAAAATATATAATACTTTAACGAAAAAAGTAGAAGAGTTTATTCCAAATAATAAGGATATAGTCAAGATGTATACTTGCGGACCAACAGTTTACCATTATGCTCATATTGGTAATTTAAGGACTTATATTTTTGAAGATATTTTAGAAAAAACTTTGACTTATTTAGGATATAATGTTAAAAGATGTATGAATATTACTGATGTAGGTCATTTAACATCTGATGCCGATACGGGGGAAGATAAGATGTTAAAAGGTGCGAAAAGAGAAAACAAATCAGTTTTAGATATAGCTAAATTTTACACAGAAGCTTTTAAAGAAGATACAGCTAAATTAAATATTAAATGGCCTGAGATAGTATCTTGTGCAACTGATAATATCGCTAAGTATATTGAAATTATTGAAGATTTACTTGCTAAAGATTATGCATATATAAGTGGTGGTAATGTTTATTTTGATACTTCTAAATTAGATAATTATTATAAATTAACTAATCAAACAGATAAAGATTTAGTAGAAGCGGTAAGAGAAGATGTTAGTGTTGATAAAGCCAAAAAAAATCAAGCTGATTTTGTTTTATGGTTTACTAAGTCTAAGTTTGACGACCAAGAATTAAAATGGCCTTCACCTTGGGGAGTAGGTTATCCTGGCTGGCATATTGAATGTAGTGCAATTAGTATAACTAATTTAGGAGAGCATTTAGATATTCATTGTGGAGGTATAGATAATATTTTTCCACATCATACTAATGAAATTGCTCAAAGTGAAGCATATTTAGGTCATAAATGGTGTAATTATTGGGTACATGGTGAGCATTTAAATGATATAGATGGTAAAATGAGTAAAAGTAAAGGAGAATTTCTTACTTTAAGTTTATTAGAAGAAAAAGGGTATAACCCTTTAGATTACCGTTTTATGTGTTTAAGTACTTCCTATCGTAAAGTATTAACCTTTACTTATAATGCTTTAGATAATGCTAAACAAAGTTTACAAAAATTAAAAAATAAAATTAAAAATATAAATTCGGAAGGACCAATAGATAAAGAAAAATTTGAAGAGTATGATAAAAGATTTAAGGAATATATTAGTGATGATTTAAATACATCTAATGCTATTAGTTTAATTTATGATTTATTAAAAACTGATATTAACGGTAATACTAAATTAGCTTTATTAGATAGCTGGGATAAAGTTTTATCTTTAGATTTAACTAAAAAGGAGATAAAGGATGCTAATCATGATGAAGATTATATTAATAACATGATTGCTAAACGTAATGAAGCTAAAGCAAATAAAGATTATAAATTAGCTGATGAAATTAGAGGTACTTTATTAAAAGATGGTATACTCTTAAAAGATACTAAAGAAGGAACAATTTACGAAATAATATAAATACAAATAATAATTAGTGATATAATAAAATAGAAGGTGTAAAAATGAATTTATTATTAATTTTAGGTATCATTGCTATTCCTTTAATTGCCCAAATAGGGATTAGTACTAACTATAGTAAATATAGTAAAATTGAAAATGATAAGAAACTAAGCGGCTTTGAAGTAGCTAGAAAAATTTTAGATAAAAATGGTTTAGAAAATGTTCATGTGGTAGAGGTTAGAGGTAATTTGACAGACCACTATGACCCATCTAGAAAAGTGGTAAGACTTTCTACGGATATCTTCCATGGGGAAACAATTGCGGCGGCAGGTGTTGCTGCGCATGAATGCGGGCATGCCATCCAAGATAAACAAGGTTATGTTTATATGCGTTTTAGAAGTATAATATTTCCTGTTGTGCATATTGCTAATTATTTAGGTTATATCGTTCTAATTATTGGCTTGCTTTTTGAGATGTTAAATATGTTTGCTGTTGGTATAGCTTTGGTTGGAACAGGTTTAGTTTTTCAACTTGTTACTTTACCAGTAGAATTTAATGCATCTAAAAGAGCTAAAGAAGAATTAAACAGATTAAAATTAGTATCTAAAAGTGAAGCAATTGGTGTGGATAAAATATTAACATCAGCAGCAATGACATATGTAGCAGGAGTATTATCTAGTGCACTAGAACTTTTAAGATTAATATTAATTTTTTCTAATCGTCGAGACTAGTATAATTGAGCGTCGTATAAGAAGTTTTGGCTCTAGATAATTCAGTGGGGAGATAAAAAATCCCGTATAGAAAATCTAGTGGGGAGTTTAATAAAAAAACTACA
>CANQNZ010000032.1 GCA_947625365.1 uncultured Bacilli bacterium
CTTTCAAGGCTCTTATTATACTTGTTATCATTTAAAAATACATAATAACCGGGGTCACTATGTATTTTAATTTATTACTTTTAAGGAGAAATTATTAAATATCTTCTTCTTCATTTATTATATAAGGATAAGCTGAGGTCCCATTTCCACTTTTTACTTTAACATTCGATTTTAAATTAATAACTGGTCTTATTCCGCTTGAAGATGTTAATTTTTTAGTGTCTAAATTTCCTGAGCTATTTACATAAAGCATGTATGCTTCCTGAAATGTAAAATCATCTCCATCTTCTTGCGTTACAGTATAATATGCTGGCGTCATTGTCCAAAATTCGCGGCCTATATTTAAATAACTTCCTCTGTCATTTCGAGCTAAGTTTGCTTCTTCTGCTGTAAGTAATCCTATTTTCAATTTATATAATCCTCCATATTTATCTGCTTGGCTATTAATAAAATAATTTAAAATAGTAGAATTATTATTAATGTTTTGGTAAGTATTAAAATTAATCTGATTTAAATCTTCTATAATAGACTTAGTATCAAAGTTGTCATTATAATATAAAGAATAATCAATTTGCGCATCATAAGCAGCTAGATTAGTTTGATACCAATTTTCAAGATTATTTTTTATTGTACTATTTGTTCCATTTTTAGAATTAGTAAAGTTTGAACTACCATTATACGTACTTTCACATGGTGATGATTTTGTACAAGTATTGTTATTTCCATATGTATAGCCCACAGACTGCAGTCCATTTGATGTATTATTAAATGCTGCCGTTGATATTCTATCTTTCAATATTAATCTGATTGTTCTATCCCCATTTATTCGAACAATACGCCAATCTTTCCCGGCAAATTTTACATAGTTATTAACAACATTTCCTTTAAAGTAATAAGTAGTATTAAAAACATGGTTAGTATGGTCTTCTTCTAAAGAATAGTAATCTTCTGTAGTATTATATAATCCGTCTTCTGTATCAGGGGCATTATGAATAGTATTTTTGGTTATTTTAGCATATAAAGTATTATCTTGGTTATAAATTAAAGGCTCATTTGTTTTGCGTAGCAATAACTTAGCATTAGCATAATTAGCTAGTAATCCCATCATTAACATGACAAAGCATAAAAAGAAAGAATAAATAACCGATATTGCAATAAAACCATTTTTCTTTGGCATATTACCCCTCCATACCTTTCTTTAATTATAAAACAGAATAATTTAGGACACAAGAAAAAGAAGAATAACTCTTCTTTAACATAAAGTATTAATATTGTGAATAATTGTCCCTACTATTCTTCCTAAGTTAAGTAGGAAAATAATAACTTCACTTAAGAAAAAACATAATAGAGGCAAGAGCAATAATATAATCCCTATTTTTAAAATTTTATTATTTTTTAAATTTTCTAACATGTGCGATTACTATAAATCATTCTAATGGCTGTACCAAGACTTCTTCCTACATCCATGATACTTTCAATTATTCGACTTACAGCATTTAGCATGCTCGAAGTAATTGCTCCTCCGGTTACTTTTATTAACTGGGCATTTTCTAATTTCATGATTTACCTCCTTTAATTACAAGCATAGGGTCTTACTATTCCATCAATTACCCCTATTAAAAATACTGCTCCCGCACCTATTAAGGCCCAAGCCCCAATAGAAAGCGAACCTCCACTAACATCCATTAATTCATTATTATCTAACTTTTGAATACTATCACTCCTTTAAAACAATAATTTACGTAATTTTTGAATTAACTTTTCTTCTTTTATTTTAACTTTTGCATTTAAATATAAATTATCTATTTGATACTTTTTGGGTAATTTAATATTAAGAGTTAATAATTGATAATTTGTCTGATATTTTTCATCATAAGAAAGAGCTCCAATATTTTTTATAGTAAAAAAGTAGTTATTTTTATCAATTATTATATTTTCAGATTGCTTTATATCAGCTAAATCTTCTAAAGTACTATAAAGATAATAAGAGCAACTTTCCGTGCATGAAACAATAATTTTCGCCTCCTTATATTCACTTACTTTGTAAACAAAACTAAAAATTAAAAAACTAATTAATAATAAATAAGATATAACTGTAATACTAAAATAATTCTGAGGTTTTAAACTTAAGAGATAGCCTTTATTATTCTTATAGTAATGAACCATTTTGTATCTCCTCAAAATCTATAACTCTAGTAAATAAATCTTCTAAATTACGATGCGTAATATAAATAATAGTTTTATCAGCAAACTTAGTACAAATATCTTGGATTATTGTTCTTTCTAAATCTGTTTGTACTTCGCTTAAAGCTTCATCTAATATTATTATAGAAGATTTTTTTAGTAATGCTCTGGCTAATAAAATTCTTTGTCTTTCTCCTCCCGAAATATTTGTCACATTATCACTAATTATTGTCTCATATCGCAAAGGCTTTTTTTGCACAACATCTTCTAAATGACATATTTCACATATCATTTTAAATCTTTGCGTACTAACATTTTCATCTAAAACAATATTATTATAGATAGTATCAGTAAATAGACTTTCTTTCTGGGCCAGATAAGTGATATTTTTTCTAATTGTATTTAACTTATAATCTAAAATATTAATATTATTTATTTTAATAGTTCCGTTTTTAATATCATATAATCGATATAATAATTTACAAATAGTACTTTTACCACAACCAGACTTTCCTTTAAACATTACTTTCTCTTTTTCTTTAATTGTCAGATTAAAATTCTTACATACATAATCATAATTATTATAACTATAACTTAAGTCTTGAAAAACGATATCTCCAGTTAAAAATTTTTCTTTTTGGTTTCTTAAATTTTCTTCTTCTAAATTACTAAATTCACTTATTTTATTTAATGACGCTTTAATATAATTAATTTTAGGTAGTAAATTAATTATATTTTTTATCGGGTCAAACATATAAACTAGTAAGGAATTAAAGGTAATCAAATCGATGAGAGTAAGGTGTGATTTTAATATATAATAGCAACCTATCGAAGTAATTAAACAAAGACCAATTTCATTAATTAAATTTTTAACAAAATTATTATAAGTAAGCAGTTTATTAAATTTGAAAGTATCTTTTAAAAATAGACAATACTTATATTCTATCTGTTTTTGAACCATATCGGGCTTGTTGATATTTTTCAAAGTTAAAAAACTATCAACTTTTTCAATAACTTCATTACTAAAATCAGTTTCTAGCTCAATATTGCGCGTTATCTTTCGATATAAAACCGGATTAAAAATAAATCCAGCTATAATATAAATAATAATAATTAACAAAAGAAGCAAAAATAATTTACTACTTATATTATAAAGAAATATACCCGCGCCTATGCTTAATAATAAATCGAGAAAAATTGTTACAAATACTTTAGAAAATAAATCTTTAATATCATTAATTTCCCGAATTCTACTGACAATTTCTCCAGTCGTTCTATTATTAATAACATTTAAAGGAAGGAAAAACAAATGATTTAAAAATGGAAGCATAACTTTTAAATCAATATTTTTATTCAAATAATTTTCATAATAATCTCGAAGATAATTTAAAATTACTTTAAATAAGGTCAAAAACAGAAAAAAGATAATTAAAGTTCTTAAAGCCTTGAGATTATTATTTGTTATATCATTTAGAGCTATTTTAAAATAAAAACTAGTTATAATATTAATTATAGTAAAAATAATACTAGTAAAAAGTAATTTTAAAATAAGATTTTTCTCTTCAGGTACTAATTTAATAAGGTAATTTAATATATTATTAGTTTTTTTAATATTTGGTAAAACGGAAGTTGGAATTAGTTGAATAACTACATTAGTCCAATAAGAGCAAAATTCGGTAAAGTCCACTTTTACTAGTCCCTTGGCAGGGTCCATAACTGTAACTATATTTTTATTTTTATCATATTCATAAATAACTACAAAATGACTATACTGATTTTCCAGTTGTAAGTGAGCAATAAATGGAAATTTTAACTGTTCAAAATTTTCTCCTGATACTTTCAAGCCTACAGCATCAAAACCATACTTCCGCGCTGCACTTACTAAATGAAATGCAGTTGTACCAAGTCTTGTCGTATAAGTATCTTGTAAAATAGTCTCCAAAGGAATATGACCATTATAATACTTTATAATCGAAAGCAAACAACAGGCTCCACAATCTTTCAAATCAGCTTGTTTTACAATGATATTTTTCTTCAATATTTTCCTCCCTTCATTAGTTATATTATAGATAAAACTTTGATTTCCTTTTTTTTCTTGAAAATTTTTTAAAAAAAGTATTATTTTTTTTTACTTTGCATATGAATTATTAGAATACATGGAGGTGTTAACATTGATTAACAAACAGAATTTGTGGTTTTTGACACTTTTTACCCTTATCTTAGTCTTAAGTATTTATTATTTAACTATGCCAGATGAAGTTTTACAAACTATTAAATCTTCTAATAATGAGACTAAAGAAACTATAGAAATAAAAGATAGCGATGTCCTTGCGGCCTTGCGCGTGCAAGCTGATGAAGAAGTTTTAAAGCAAATGAATGATTTGCAAGAAGTCTTGCTTAATGAAAGTGCTACTGTAGAAGAAAAAAATGATGCCTATGAAGCCTTAAAAGAGCTTAATCAAAACAAAGGTAAAGAAGAAGAAATTGAAAAAAATATCACCGAAAATCATAAATTAAAAAGTTTTGTTAAAATAAACGGTGACCAAGTGCAAGTAGTAATTTCTAATAAAAAACATGACGAAGTTCTTGCCAATAGCATCATCAGAACCGTCCAACAAAGTTTTGAAACCCGAATGTATATAACGGTAAAATTCCAAAGTTAAAAGTTTTTAGGTTTTTAACTCTCACTTATATATTCCATTACTCATAAAATAAAATGGAAATGGTTATAAAATGAAAGTGAGGTTTAAATCTTGAAAAAAAATATTCTAACTCAAAGAGAACAAGAAGTATTTGAACTTTTAGTTTTAAATAAATCAACAAAAGAAATAGCGACCTTTCTAGGTATAAGTGAAAAAACAGTACGTAATCATATCTCTAATGCTATGCAAAAGCTAGGCGTAAAGGGTCGTGCTCAGGCAGTTGTCGAGTTAATAAAATTAGGGGAACTAGCAATTTAAAAGTCTTCAAAGACTTTTTTATTTTGGTATAATTTACTTTTTTCTTAATATAATTAACTAGGTGATTTAAATGTTAAAACGAGCTTCTTTAAGAAGATTAACAATTGCTACTTGTGCTCTTTTAATAGTGGGAATACTCTATCTTTTCCCAACCAAAAACGATACTCGCTTTCAAACTACCAAAAAATATATAAGTATTTCGGAAAACAAGAATAATATTTTTTTAATTGACGAAAATAATTATGTAGCTATGACCGATATAGTTGTTAACAATAAAACTCCTTCTAAAAAAGCTAAAGAACTTTTAGAAACATTAGTTATTGGTAGCAAAAAAAGTGAATATATTCCTAATGGGTTTAAAGCTATCATCCCTAAAAATACGAAAATAAATTCTACTGAGTTTAAAGATAACCTTTTAAAAGTGGATTTTTCTAAAGAGCTTTTAAATGTTTCTTCAGCTAATGAAGAAAAGATGATTGAAGCCATAGTCTATTCTTTAACAAGTATTGATGGAGTCAAAAAAGTAATGATATTTGTCGATGGACAAATTTTAAATGCCTTACCTCATAGTAAAAAAGCACTTCCTGAAGTACTTGATAGAAGTTATGGCATTAATAAAGTTTATGATTTAAATAACTATAAAGATACTACGAAAACAACTGTTTACTATATTAGTAAATTTGCTAATAATTATTACTATGTGCCAATTACCAAGATAAATAATGATGCCAGAGATAAGGTAGAGATAATTATTAGTGAACTTAAAAACAGTCCTATTTATCAAACAAATCTAATGAGCTATTTAAAAGCTAATGCCCAGTTGCAAGATTACGAAATTAAAGAAAATAGTATTAATTTATCTTTTAATGAAAACCTATTTAACGATTTAGAGGAAGAAAAAATTAAAGAAGAAGTTAAATATACAATTTCGCTTTCTATTAAAGATAACTTAGATATCGAGCAAGTTATATTTTCTGTCAATAACAAAGAAATTGACAAATGCTCTAAAAAATGTTGAAAATCAAAGCAATTTGGTTTATAATCATTTTACGAAAGCTTGATGTCCTGATAGCTCAGCTGGATAGAGCATACGCCTTCTAAGCGTACGGTCGAGGGTTCGAATCCCCCTCAGGACACCATAAAAAAACAAAAAGTCTTGAAATTTCAAGGCTTTTTTATATTAATATTTATGAAATTACTCTCATTTTTACCTCTTTTGATTAATTTTTCACCGCAAATAAATAATGGCTATTTATTATATATTCCTAATGTTTTTTTGTATAAAATTTATTCGACAAATTCCGACATATATATTATAATTAGCTTTAGAGATACATTTGATTGTTTGGTGTTTTTAACCTCGGTCCGCATTTTCTTTTTTTGTTTATACGGATAGGAGGTGGTCCTATGAAGGGATATCTTAATGGAATATTTAATTATTCTAGCTATTATTATTTATTTAATAAACGCAAAAGATACTCACAACAAGGATTAAAAAAAGAACACCTAATCAGCATTTATGATTAAGGTGTTCTCCACCAAAATTATTGGACCGAGAAACACCTAACGCAACAAAATCAAGTGTATCTCTTTTTTTGCCCTTAAAATAGGATAGAATGAATTTCTTCCTACCAATATTATATATCAACTTAATATAAAAATGCAATATTAACTTAATATTACTTTTGCAAACTTATTTATTTTTATAAACCATTTGCAGATTATCTCGGTCAGATGATTTAATAAATTCAATTATAATATCTACCACTTTAATATCATCGTCAAATTTAAAGTCTAAAGTATTTAATATTTCTTCAGAGCTAAAATAAAGTCTTAATCCTCCAAAGGCTTCCTCTAAAAAACCAACTGGATAACCATATAGATTATTTAAATCAATAACCAGTTTTTGCTGAGTACTTAAAGCTTGATTTAAAGCTGGCACTAAACATCTTTCTCTAAATTCTTCTCCCGAAAAAGGTCCTTCTACTTTATTACGCCCTCCCGGAGTATCCGTAAAATCTCTAGCTATAACAATTTCCATATTAACGCCTCCAGTGCCATATATCCTAACATAAATTTAGAAATTTGCAAGAAAAAATAACTCCTAAGAGTTATTTAGCACATTCTAGTATTACCTCCATGTCATCAAAATGAACTTTTTCTTTACCTAAAATTTGATAATCTTCATGACCTTTACCTAAAACTAAAAGTATTGTATCTTTTTTTATTAAAGAAATACCCTTTTCAATTGCTTGTCTACGATTATAAATCACTTCATAATTATCTTTAGTAACGCCGTCCAAGATATCTTGCATAATTTTTTTGTTATCTTCCGTACGGGGATTGTCATCGGTAAAAATAACATAATCTGAATATTTAGTAGCAATATCCCCCATTATTGGACGCTTTTTAGGGTCTCTATCGCCTCCACATCCGACAATTGTTATAATATCGCCTTTCTTATGTTCTGCAAAAGAAGTAATAATTTTTAAAACAGCATCTGGGGTATGGGCATAATCAACAACAACTAAACCTTCTTTAACTTTAACCATTTCACAGCGGCCTTTAGGAGCTTTAATTTCTTTTGTTGCTTTTATTATGTCATCAAGATTAAAACCTAGATTATGAACAGAGGCCAAAGCGGTCAAATAATTATAAATATTAAAACGATTTTTAAGATTAATATCTACTTCATATTCTTTATTTAAAAACTTAAACTTAACATAAGTTGTTGCCACATTATCATGATAAGAAACTACCTTATAGTCTCCCTTTGTAAAACTAATACTTTTATAATTTCCCTTAGCAAAATAATGACCATATTCATCATCAACATTAACTACAACCACTGCATTATCTTTCAAATGATTTAAAATTTTTAATTTAGCATGTAAATAATTTTCCATTGTTTTATGATAATCAAGATGGTCTTGGGTTAAATTAGTAAAAGCTACTACATCATATTTCAAACCGGCGACTCTTTGATAATCTAAGGCATGGGAACTAACTTCCATAACTACATAGTCGCAACCCTTACTTTTAGCACTTAAAATCATATCATATAAATCTAAAATATCTGGGGTAGTATTAGGTAATTCTACTTTTTCATTCTCAAAATAATAACCTATCGTTCCAATATACGCTACCTTTTTTCCTAGCTTTTGAAGTAATTGATATATTAAAAAACAACTCGTAGTCTTTCCATTTGTACCTGTCACCCCAATTAAATGGATTTTATTAATCTCTTCTGCATATGTTTTTACTAAATATTCTTTTAAATACTCTTTGGTATCTTCAACTAAAACTTTTTCTACAGGTACTTGCCTATCTTCAGAAATTATGACTTTACTTGCCCCATTTGCAATTGCTTTTTCAATAAAGTCATGGCCATTAACATTTGCTCCTTTTATCGCTACAAACGTATCGCCTTTTTCCACCTTACGCGAATCAATTTTAATTTTTAACATTTTACTCCTCCATCTACTCTTTTATTAGCTCACTTAAATAAACAATATCTAAATCTTGAAACTTAATTTGCTTTAACAATATTTTTATATCTTCTATTTTTGCTTGTTTATCAATTAAAATTATCGAACCATTTTCGAGTGCGTTTTTCACTTCTATTATACTACTTGCATTTAATATTAGGCTAGGTTTTATTAAATAGTTTTCATCTTCTAAACATATTTTTTTATTATAATCATTTAAAAGACAGATATTTTTATTTAATTTATCTTTTTCTAACAAAGTATTAACCTGTTTATAAAGTTTAGAAGAAGTCTCATTATTAATTAATTCAAAACTAGTATTATTTATATAATTATCCTTATTTATAAGTAAATCTACTTTGTAGGCTGATAGTAATTTCATTATTTCTTCATTATACTCTAAAACTAAAGAGACTTTATTATTCTTTTTATTTCCACTAATTATAATTTTATCTTTATTATCTTGAAGAGAAACTTTAGGTGTTATTTTATCATAAACTAAATAATATTCATTATATTCATTTAATGATTTCATATTTAAAAAGCTTTTTTCAATATTTACTTTACTTCCGGATAAGCCAGGAATTATATATTCATTCATCACCGTAGCATCAACTGAATTTACTTGTAAATCTTTACCTTTAGCTCTAATTTCTTTTAAAACAGGATTTTTTTCTTGAACTATTAAAGCTATTTTATCTGTATAATAAAAGCTAAAAACTAAAATGCTACATATTCCTAGAATTTGAAAAAACTTTTTCATATAATTCACCTAATATAACTATATGAAAAAGCTTTAAAAAAATTAGCTTAAATGTTTTTTAACAATATCGGCCCCTCTTTTAGGGTTTTCTAGTAATATATCATATATCATTTTATCTTTACGAAGTTCATCTATAAAAATAACCTCTTCTTCTGTCATACTTTTAACGGTATATTTCGGATTTATGACTGTTTTTATTAAATGGTCTGAACCTAACAAATAATCAGCTGTTACAGCAAATATCTGCATAAAATCAATAATGTTTTCTAGGGGTGGTTGTCTAGTTCCCTTTTCATAACAACATATAGTTGATTTATCAAGACCCATCATATCTCCTAAATCTGTTTGAGTTAATCCTTTCTTTTTTCTTAAAGATTTTAATCTATCTCCTTTAAACATAGTTTCACCTCTTAGGTCACTATTATAAACTTTACAAAACGCAAAATGTTTTAAGTTGACATAAACAAAACTTTTTTCTTGCAACAAGACTATATTTTTTTTATAATATAGATGTGATTGATATGAAAAAATTAAGAGAAATTAGAATAAGTAGCGGGTTTACTTGTGCCGATATGGCCGAAAAGCTCGGAATGTGTACAGCTTTCTATTGGCAAATTGAAAACAAAAAAAGAGGGCTTTATTATAAAACAGCCAAAAAAATTGCTGCTATTTTTAAAATGAAGCCCGATGATATATTTTATGAAGAAGATTTAGATTAACTTAATCTTCTTTTTTATTACTGCTACTAACAAAGGAAACTCTTTCGGCAATAACTTCGGTAATATACTTCTTTTCATTATTTTCTTCATAAGAAGAGGTTTGGATTCTTCCTTTAATTCCTACTACGTCTCCCTTAGAGCAATATTCGGTTGTATTAGCAGCTATGCCATTCCACAATATACAACGAATAAAATCAGTTTCATATATTCCATCACTATTTTTAAATGGCCGATTTACAGCGACATTTACTACCGTTTTTTTCTTACCTGTTTCCGTTGTAATAATTTCCGGGTCAGCAGTTAATCTACCTACTAAAACAACTTGGTTCAACATTTGATACCTCCTTTCTAAGAATGAATATAACAAAAAATAAAACGAGCAAGCAAATAGCAAAATTTTAATTTTAGCTAAGAAAAAATAACAAAAATTGTCGTTTTGTTTATTAAAATTTAAATTTCTGTTTAAAAAAAAACTACAAAATTTAAAATTTAGTAGTTTTTAACTTTTTAATAATCTATTTAATTCCACAGCATATTCCATCGGTAATTCTTTTTGAAAATCCCGAATGAAACCCATAATAATAAGTTCTTTGGCCGACTCCATGCTAAGACCTTTGCTCATCAAATAGAATAACTGCTCTTCACTAACTTTAGAAACGCTAGCTTCATGTTCTAAAATACTCGTATTATTAGCTAAGGTATTTTTGGGATAAGTATCACTAATAGATTCATTATCTAATAAAATAGTATCACATTTAACACTAGCTTTGCTTCCTGTTGCATTAGTAGTTATATGAGAAGTTCCTCGATAATTAGCAACTCCGCCTTCTTCGGCAATTGACTTACTAACTATATTACTGCGTGTATTTTTACCTAAATGTATCATTTTTGCTCCTGCATCTAATTTTTGCCCTTTTTTGGCATAAGCAATACTAATGGAATTACCTATAGAATTATCTCCTTTTAAAATGCAAGAAGGATACTTCATCGTTACTTTACTACCGATGTTTCCATCTACCCATTCCATAAGACCTTCTTCATCAACAATAGCTCTTTTTGTAACTAAATTATAAACATCTAATGACCAGTTTTGAATAGTCGAATAACGCATTTTCGCTTTTTTACCCACAAATATTTCCACTACCCCGGCATGCAATGAATTGGCTGAATAACTTTGGGCTGTACATCCTTCAATATAAGAAAGCTCAGCTTCATCTTCGACAATTATAATAGTTCTTTCAAATTGGCCTAAAGACTTTGTATTAATACGAAAATAACTTTGTAAAGGTCTATCTAATTTTACATTTTTAGGAATATAGATAAAAGAACCTCCACTCCACATTGCACCATTTAAAGCCGTATATTTATTTTCATCATATTTTACTAAACTATTAAAATATTTTTTAAATAAATCAGGATGGTTTTGTAAAGCTTCATCTGTACTTTCAAATATTACCTCTTTATTTTCATGTTTATGGTAAAATACTTCGCTTTCTATTTGGTTACTAACGCCACCTAAATACTCTTCTTCCGCTTTAATAACTCCTAATTGGTCGAAAATATTTTTAATATCATCTTTAACTTCATGCCAACTACTAGTCTTTTTTTGGTCTTCTTTTTTATAATAAACAATTTGAGAAAAATCAATATCTAACTCAGGGCCAAAATCAGGATTAGCCATTTTTAAAAAACAATCAAAGGATTTAAGACGAAAGTCTAACATCCACTCTGGTTCTTTTTTTTCTTTAGATAAATTTATAATAAATTCTTTAGAAATTTTCTGTTTCATAAATATCACAATAAGATTATACCTCTATTTGTTTAGCTTGTAAAAATATTTTAAATGATAATTAATAGACAAAATCTTCTAAATTTAGTAAAATAAATTTAGAATAGGAGTTGTAATTATGATAAGTCGCATTAATGAAGCAGTCTTAAAAATTATTCAAAAATACAACTCTGAATTTAATAGCCTTACTTTAAATAATAATATTTTAAAATATCAAGATGAGCAAATAAATTTACAAAATTTTAATCTTGAAACTATTTTTGAAAGTTATCAATTAAAATTAGATATAAGTAATATGAAAGCTAAAGACTTATTTAAAATAATTAAATTAAATGCAATTATTTTTAATACAAATGAAGAAGGTGTTTAATTATGCTATCATTAAAAGATTTTATTGAAAAAATTAATAATAATGAATATTCTAAAGATACTTTAGATTTTATGAGTTTAATGAATGATGCTAATAATAATCAACATTACTTAAATAATAAAAATTTTAAAATACTTCAAGAATATTTGATTTTTTGCAAAATGTTAAAATCACAAGATAGCACTAGTCTAAATCCGGCCCAGCAAGCTGTTATTAGAAATTATGAAGAACATTTAACAGCTAATATCACTCCAGCTTATGCTATAAGCAGCAGTGATGAGGGTGGAATAACCTTAACATATAAACCTAATGGTTTTATAAGTGCGGCTTTTATAATTGGTACTACTATTTCCTTCGGTCTAGCTATTGCCTACGTATTTA
>CANQNZ010000033.1 GCA_947625365.1 uncultured Bacilli bacterium
AACTGTTTTTAAAATTTTGAGTGTTTTCTCTTTTATTTTAGAAAAATTTATTTTCCCACATCTAGTTTACTACATCACTTTCAACAAAAGATTTGACAAATTTATTTTAACTAAGTATAATAGCTCCATCAGTCAGGGAATAATCTAAAATTTTAATTATAATTCTTTGCTGAAAAGGACTTTTTTATCTCGGGAGGTAATTATAATGACAAAAGAAGAACCAGAAATATTAAATGTTTTAAATAATAAAGAAAATAAAAAAGAAGGTATAGAGGCAGAAGAAATAGAACCTTTAACTTATGATAAATCTGTGGATTTATTAATTAAAAATTTAGCTAATGATAAAAACTATATTGGTTTAAAAAAGTTAAAAGCTAGCATTATTAAAGCTAAAGAAGTTAGCAAAATGGAAATTATTATAGGCGGTTTGTTATCTAGTGTTAGTATTGCGCTTGATACTTATCTTATATCTGATTTTGGAACATATAGTAATTTAATAAAACTTTTTTGTTTATTAGGTGCGGGTTTAGTAACAACAAGTAGCTTAAGTGTAATGTTTGAAGGGTTAAGTGATTTCAAAATGTATGATAAAAAAATAGATGAAATTACTTATTCTTTAAAACAATAAACATATTAAAATGGCCTAAATTTAGGTCTTTTTCTATAATAGCAATAAAGCAGGCTTTTGTTTGGCAGGGTATATCTAAATCGAACCCATAACTAAAGTTTTGGAGACTTCTGCTTTACCATTAAACTAACTATCGCTTTTTATTATACCAATCTTGACTTTTAATTATGGCGAATTCGCCTTATTTAAAATTAAGATTATGAAGTTCTTCCAAATTTCTAAAAAATATTTTTTTAAAGACAATCTTATATTGTCTGTTATGTATCATAATTTATCATAATTTATAGTTTACCTTTCAACAATTTTTTTATATAATAAGAAGCATTCGGAGGGGTTGTATGCAAAATTTAGAGGAAAAATATATTGAACTGATTTTAAAAAGATGTTTAAATTTTGAAAAAGCGAAAGCTTTGCTAATTCATATTGAATTTAAAGAACATCTAGATTTTGCTAGAAAAGTAAAAGCATATGCTAATAAAATGGGTATTAATGATGTTTATATTCATTTAGAAAATTTAGAACGTATACATAGTTATTTACAAGATATGAGTATTGATGATATAGAAAGTTGTATGCTAATTAGACGTGATTGTTGGGATACTTATTCTAAAAAAGGAGCAGCATTATTACTAGTAGACTCGCCAGCCCCAGGTTTAATGGATGATATTCCGCAAGAAAAAATTAATAAATGGATTGTCGAAAGAACCAAGACAGCTCCTTATTATAATAATAATGTTAGTTTAAATAAATTTCCTTGGACTATTGTGGCTTTACCTAATGAAAGATGGGCTAAAAGTGTTTTTGGGGATAACCGCGAGGCTTATAAAAAATTAGAAGAATGTATTTATCAAATGTGTATGATTGATAAAGAAAATCCTATTGCCTCTTGGAATGATTTTATAGCTAAAAGTAATTATTATAAAAACAGATTAAATGAACTAAAAATAAAAACATTACATTATACTAACTCTTTGGGAACAGATTTAACAGTAGGATTGCCTAAAGATATTATTTGGCATAATATTGGTAGTGATGGTCCAAACTTAATGACTAATTTACCATCTTATGAAATTTATACAACTCCTGATTATCGTCAAACTGAAGGTAAAGTTTATGTTAGTAAACCTACTATAGATGAGGGACGCTTTATGGATAAAATCTCTTTAGAGTTTCATAATGGGAAAGTTACTTCTTATCAAGCCAAAGTCGGGCAGGAAGCTTTAACAGATGTTTTAAAACAAAAAAATTGCGCCTTTTTAGGAGAAGTTGCTTTAGTGGCTAAAAGTTCGCCAATTGCTCAAAGTAATATTATTTTTAACTCCACTTTATTTGACGAAAATAGTAGCTCGCATATTGCTCTTGGTGGTGGTTTTCCTAATTGCTTTAGAGACTATCAAAATCAAGATATACAAACTCTTATTCGAAAAGGTTTAAATATCGCCGCCGACCATGTTGATTTAATGATAGGCACAGATGATTTACAGGTAGAGGCAGAAACAACGGAAGGTTATAAATTAATTTTAAAAAATGGCGAATTTAATCTTTAATAACTTTTAATTAACTCCTTTTTAGGGTATAATTAACCTAGAGAATAAAAGGAGTTTTTATTATGAGAAAAAAAATGGCAATTGCCGAAATAGAACTTTTAAATAAATATTTTCGAGCAGCTAATTATCTTTCTGCCGCGCAACTATATTTATTAGATAACCCTTTATTAGAAGAACCATTAAAAATGGAACATATTAAACCGAAAATAGTAGGGCACTGGGGGACAACACCTGGCCAAAATTTTATTTATGTTCATTTAAATAGAGTAATTAAAAAATATGATTTAAATATGATGTATGTTGCTGGTCCTGGGCATGGTGGGCAAGCAGCAGTAAGCAATGTTTATTTAGAAGGAACATATAGTCAAATATATCCTAATGTAAGTCAAGATTTGGAAGGCCTTAAAAGATTATGCAAACAATTTAGTTTTCCGGGCGGTATATCTTCTCATGTTGCTCCTGAAACTCCTGGGTCAATAAATGAAGGGGGCGAATTAGGTTATAGCCTGGCTCATGCATATGGAGCAACTTTAGATAATCCTGATTTAATTGTCGCTTGTTGTATTGGTGATGGGGAAGCGGAAACGGGACCTTTAGCAGCGAGCTGGCAGATTAATAAACTTATTAATCCCAAAAATGATGGCGCAGTTTTACCTATTTTACATTTAAATGGTTATAAAATTGCCAATCCCACTATTTTAGCGCGCATTAGTAAGACGGAACTTATAAGTTACTTTGGTGGTTTAGGTTATAATCCGCTAATTGTGGAAGGACATGAACCATACGATATGCACGAAAAAATGGCTAAAGCTTTAGATAAAGCAATAGAAACTATTAAATCTATTCAATATAAAGCCCGCAAAGAAAATGTAGAAGGGCGTCCTTTATGGCCTATGATTATTTTAAAAACGCCGAAGGGTTGGACTGGTCCTAAAATATTTGAAGAAAAACAAATCGAAGGAACTTTTCGAGCTCATCAAGTTCCTATTACAGTTGATATTAAAACACCTCAGAACCTTAAACTTTTAGAAAAGTGGCTTAGAAGTTATCATCCTGAAGAATTATTTACTAAAGATGGGCAATTAATATCTTCTTTAAAGAAATTAATTCCTAAACAAGGAAGAAGAATGGGGGAAAATCTAAATGCTAATGGAGGGCTTCTTTATAAACCGCTAAGAACACCTGATTTTAAAAAATATGGTATTAAAGTGCAAAAAGGAGTTACAGAGTCATCAGATATGATGTGTTTAGGTAATTATATTAAAGATATAATAGCTTTAAATGAGCCAAATAAAAACTTTCGAATTTTTGGCCCCGATGAAGCTTTATCAAATCGTTTAAATCATATATTTGAAGCTACTCATCGTCAATTTGATGGAAAAATTAAAAGCTCTGATGAGTTTTTAGCTCCAACCGGCCGAGTAATTGATTCGATTTTATCTGAACATGTATGTGAAGGTCTTTTAGAAGGTTATCTTTTAACAGGCCGTCATGGTTTTATGCACAGTTATGAAGCTTTTGTCCGTATTATTGACTCGATGGTTTCTCAGCATGCTAAATGGTTAAAAGTCGCAAAAGAATTAGAATGGCGCGCGCCAATTGCTAGTTTAAATTTCTTAATCTCCTCACATGTTTGGCAACAAGACCACAATGGTTTTACTCATCAAGACCCAGGATTTTTAAATCATTTAGTTACTAAAAAGGCTGATACAGTGCGAATGTATTTACCACCCGATACTAACTGTTTATTATCTTGTTTTGATCATATTATTAAAAGTAAAAATTATATTAATGTAATTATTGCTTCTAAGCATCCTTCTAAGCAGTGGCTTTCTATGTCAGAGGCAGTGACGCATTGCATAAAGGGTATTGGTATTTGGGAGTTTGCCAGTACAGATAAGGGTAAATCTCCTGATATTGTAATGGCTTGCTGTGGAGATACGCCTACTTTAGAAACAATTGCGGCCGTATCTATTCTAAAAGAAAACTTCCCTAAACTAAAAATTCGCGTAGTAAATGTGGTAGATTTAATGCGCCTTGAACCGGATTATGTTCATCCGCATGGCCTAAATGATAGTGATTATGACTCTTTATTTACCAAAAATAAACCAATAATTTTTGCTTTCCATGGTTATCCTTCTTTAATTCATGAACTAACTTATAAAAGATGCAATCAAAACATGCATGTGCATGGATATATGGAAGAAGGAACAATCACTACGGCTTTTGACATGCGCGTGCAAAATAAAATTGACCGTTTTCATTTAGTATTAGATGCTTTAAAATATTTACCAAAATTAGCTGATGAAAAAACTAGTTTAGAGCAGTGGTGTCAAGATAAATTAATTGAACATAAAGAATATATAAAAGAGTATGGCCAAGATTTAGAAGAAATACGTAATTGGACTTGGAAATAAAATGTAAACCATTTACAGATAGAAAACTTATTCATAGACATTCACTTGATATTGTGATATTCTGTTAAAGGTAAAATAATGGGAGGAAGAAAGATGAATAAAACAGTACTATTTTTAATAAATGGCTTTGGTATAGAAAAAAAAGATTCATATAGTATATATGATGCTAATGCTTTACCAACATTAGACAAAATGATGAATAACAACTTATATACATCTTTAATTTCTAATGCCTCTGATTATACAACCGGCTATCAGCTTTTTTCAACCGGGACATTAAAAGCTAGTAATTATTCTTATTTAAATGATTTAATAGAAGATAATAAATTAGCCGAAAATCCTAACTTAAAAAAATTTAATGATGATAACATTGGGAAAGAAACGCGCATTCATATTTTTGCTCACTTAGATGGTGGCGATATGATAGAGTCTTTAAATAAATTTGTTAAATATTTAAAAATGGATTTAAATCGCGTAATAGTGCACTTTATTTTAAATCAAAATAGTTTAGGAGAATATAAGGGAATTTCTACTTTAATAAATAACTTTACATTTAGTAGTTTTAAAGCTTCCAATATTGGCTTAATCTTTGGAGAAAGTTGTATTACGGACAAAACAAAAGAAGAAGATTTAAAAACTCTAGATAGAGTATTATTTAACAGTAAAAGTGGTGAAAAATGGCCTGAATATGTTAAAAAATTAAATGGACTTGCTAATAATAATATTCTGCCTATAAATATTCCTCCTTTTTGTGTTAATGATGAGTTTACAATAAAAGAAAATGATACATTTATCTTCTTTAATTTTAATAAATGTGATTATACTAATTTGATTGAAAGCATTATCAATCCTCATATTGTTTATAAAACAGTAGATACATCTACTTTAAAATTTTATTCTTTATTTCCAATTGAAAACGAAACAAGAGTTACTAATTTATTTGAAAATATTAGAGCTACTGAATATATGGCGGACTATTTAGAAAAAACAAATATTAAAGCCGCAATATTAACAGACCAAGAAAATCTTAATACTATTAATTACATGGTTAATGGTTATGCTAATGTCCTTAGTCCTAAGATAAAGTATTTACTAAGTACTAAGGAGTTATTATCTAATAAAGAGCAAATGAAAAGCTTAGTTGAAAATCCACAATATGATTTAATAATTATAAATACGCGTATTGATAATTTAAAAACAATCAATGAAATAAAGGAAACATTACATGATATAGATACTTATATAGCTATATTAGAAGAAATTTGTAAAGGGCAAGCAACTTTAATAATATCATCTTTATTTGGTATTAATAAGCAACTGCAAATTAGTTCTTTAGCTGCTGATACGGCAACTGTTAACTTTTTTGGTTCTGTGCCATGTATGGTAGTAAGTGAGCAATATTCTAAAGAAAACTTTTCTTTAGGCTCTGGAGGACCAATTAATGCATTAGCTACAGCTTTAAAATGTTGCAATCCAGATTCGAAATATCCTACTTTGATTAAACAAAAAAGTGCTTTATTTAAATCATTTAAACAAAAATTAGAACAATTTAAAAAATAGTTAAGGAAATATTTGCCTTAGCTTTTTTTCTTGACATAAATGCTAAATTAAGTATAATAATACGCAATAAAAGGAGGGGTTTTATAATGAATAAAATTTGGTATAATTCTTACCTTATAGCAAAAGATTATTATGAGCGTTATGGTAATCTAGAGGTTAAAGCGCGTGCCACATTTGCGGGTTTTGACTTAGGCCCATGGCTTAGTGTGCAAAGAGAAAATAATAATAAGGGAATATTAAAAACTCAATATAAAAATCTTTTAGATGAAATAGGAATGATTTGGGATGTTTTGGATTATAACTGGCGCGTAACTTATTCTTATGCAGTTTTGTTTTATGAGCAAAATCATCACTTAGATGTACCAAGAGATTATGTAATTGATGGTGTTCATTTAGGCTATTGGATTATTCAGCAAAGAGCTAAATACAAAAAGGGAACGTTAAAACCAGAATATATTGATTTATTAAATAAAATCGGCATGATATGGCAAAAAAGGCAACGTGATGATTGGGAATATTGTTATAAGTTAGCTTGTGATTATTACCAAAAAAATCATAATTTATTAATTCCATACACCTATACTATTTGTGGGATAAATTTAGGCTTTTGGATTTCAAATCAAAGAAGATTTTATAAAAATGGCGTTTTAACAAAAGAGAGAATAGCTAAACTAGAAGCTATTGGCATGGTTTGGGATACATATGAAGTTAAAAATGCGCTAGGTCTAAAATTATGTAAAGATTATTTTGAAAAACATGGTGATTTGTTTATAAGCTCTGATTATGTTATGGACGGCTTTGAATTAGGAAAATGGTTAAATGGGCAAAAGCGAAAGTTAAGAAAAGGAAATGCCAATTCTGATTTTAAAGAATTTATGGAAAAAAATAATATAGACCTTACCAAGCGTACGGATAATAAATGGTATTTAAGTTATCATTTGGCAGAGGAGTTTTACCAAGAGCATCATCATTTATTAATTCCTCGTGATTATATTGTTTGTGGTAATAATTTAGAAAGATGGGTAAGAACGCAAAGAGCAAATTATGCTAAAGGACTATTAAGTCCCCAAAAAACGGCCTTATTAAATGAAATAGAAATGATTTGGGATATGACTAGTTATCGATTATTTCATAAACAAATTAAAACTCGAGAAGATTTACTTAAAATTCGTCAAAAATTAGAAGAGATTTTATATGACAGCCTGGCTACTTATGAGGAAAATCAAGCAGTATCTGCTATTCAACAAGATGTGCCCTATAAACTTATGCAGAAATTATAACTATACTTTTTCTTGACTTAAAAGCTTACCAAAATATATAATAGACCAAATAAAAGGGAGGTTTTGTTTATGAATAAACGTTGGTATAATTCTTATTTAATTGCTAAAGATTATTATTTAAACAATAATGATTTATTGCCAGGATATCATACGTATTATAAAGGTTTTTATTTAGGAAAATGGGTTGTTAGACAAAGACAACTGCAAAAACAAGGTAAACTTTCTTTAACTAAAAAAAATCTTCTAGATGAAATAAAAATGGTATGGGATTTAAGAGAATATCATTGGCAAAAAAATTTCCAAATAGTTAAAGAGTATTATGATAAATTTCATAATTTACATCTTCCGGCAGAATATCTGCAGCAATCTATGTGGCTTGCTAATCAAAAACAGTTATATGTTAAAAATAAATTGCCTAAAGACCATGAAGTATTACTAAATTCTATTGGAATAAAAGAGGTGTCTCCTCGAAATAAATGGCAAGATAATTTTGCACTTGCTAAAACTTATTATGAACAACATGGTAATTTATTAGTGCCTAAAGATTATAAAATAGGTTCAGTAAATCTTCGAAATTGGATTAATAACCAGCGAAAAGCTTATAAAGATAATAGGTTATCAGAAGAAAGAATTAACAAATTAAATAGCATTGGCATGATTTGGAGTGTCAACGAATATAAAAAGCAAGAAGCATTTAAATATATTGAAAAGTATTATCAAAAACATGGTAACTTATTTGTTTTACCAAACTATGTGATTGATGGTTTTAACTTAGGCAAATATCTTAAAAATCAAAGAATTTTATATCATAATCAGCAAATTGATTTAGATATTAAAAAAAGATTAGATGAGTATCATTACCAGTGGAATTTAGATAGTAAATGGTATTATAAATATCTTTTGGCTAAAGATTACTTTCAAAAACATGGTAATCTATTAATTCCTTATCATTATGTAGTTGATAATATTAAATTAGGCTTTTGGATACATACGCAAAGAAATAATTATCGAGAAAATAAGTTATCATCTACTCAAGTGGCTTTATTAAATGAAATAAAAATGGTTTGGAATGCGCAAAATGAAAGATTTAATAATAAAAAGTTAGATGATATAAATAATTTAAAACAAGTACGTTTTAGATTAACTACTTTATTAAATGAAGTTTTAAATGAATATAATCAAACGGCAAACCTTTCAGAAGTGCAAGATGATATTGCTCAAAGAGTAAGGCAAAAATTATAAGGGGATGATTTAGATGTATTTAGAAGAAAAATGGCAAACAATGTATGCTTTGGCCGAAGAATATTTTCAAGAGCATAAAAATTTGGAAATACCTGCTCGTTATAAAGTAGAAAAGGGCGGTATTATTTATGGTTTAGGCGAATGGGTCTGCAGGCAAAGAAGGTTAAAAGAATTAAATGAACTACCCTTAGCGCGAGCTGAAAAATTAGACAAACTGCACATGCGCTGGAATAAATTAGTTAAAGTAGGCAGCGTTTATAATTGGGATTTTTATTATAATTTATTAAAAGGATATTACCACAAACATGGTAATATTGATTTAGCAAGCAACTATACAGTAACTTATAATGGACAGGCAATAGGACTTGAAAGATGGCTTAATTTGCAAAAGCAAAAGTATCGAGCAAAAAATTTACAATTAAGATATATCTTATTATTAGAAGAATTAGGAATAAACTGGCAAATCAAAAAAAGTAAAAGACCATGGGTGTTTTACTATGATTTATGTGTTTGGTATTTTCAAAAACATCAAAATTTGCTTATTCCCACTAATTATGAAATTAAAGTTTTTAATGATGCAATTAATGATTTTGAAACTATTAAATTAGGTCGTTGGCTTGCCACACAGCGTGTTAAAAATAAAACTGGTAAGTTATCTTTGGAAAAAAGGCAAGCTCTTGATAATTTAAATATGGTTTGGGAAGTAGTTAGCATTCCTTATCGTAAATCTTGGGATTATATGTATAACTTAGCAAAACTTTATTATGATAAATATCAAACTATTGATGTTCCTAGTAATTTTATCCTGGAATATAATAATGAAAAACTTAATTTAGGTAATTGGATTGAAAGACAAAAAAGAGATTATAAGAATAATAATTTACCTTTAGATAGAAAAGAAAAATTAGAAAAGGTAGAAATAAATAATTTAAGCTTTAAATATTTTTTTAATGAATATTTTGCGTATGCTAAACAATATTATGCCAAACATCATCACTTATTTTTATCTAGAAAAGAATATATTGTTAATGAGATAGGCCAAAAGATTTATTTATGTCCTTGGTTAAAACAGCAAATCGTTTATTATAATAATAACCAATTATCGGCTGATATTATTGACCAGTTTAATAAAATGAATATGGTTTGGGACTTAAATATGTATAATTTCTTAGAAAGATATAGATATGCTAAAAAATATTATGAAACTTATGGTAATTTAAATATTCCATCTTTATATGAAATAAGTACTAATTATGAAGTTATTAAACTAGGAGTATGGATAAATACTCAAAGAAAATATAAAAAACAAGGATTACTATCAGAAGAAAAAATTAAATTACTAGAGGATTTACATATAGTTTGGGAATTTACAAAATCATGGGAATATTATTATAATATTTTGAAAAATGGATTTTATAAAAAACATAAACATATTAATGTTCCCCTTAATTATACAGAAGTGGTAGATGGCGAAGAGATTAATTTAAGAAATTGGATTATGACCCAAAGGAGATTATATATTCTAGATAAATTACCTCAAGAGAAAATAGATTTGTTAAATGAATTAAATATTAAATGGGTCGTTAATGGTGAGGCTTTTACTAATCAAGAATTTTCTAATACCCAGGCTTTATTAAAAACTCGTAAAAAGTTAGAAAAAATATTATGGCAATCGCTAGCTAATGCCAAAAATGAAAATTTACACTTTGCATCTTTACCAGATAGTAAAGAAGTGGAAAAAGGGTTTATACGTCAACTTAATAAGTATTAAACTCTTTTTTTTGACAAAAAAATAAAAAATTAGCACTCATATATTGACAAGTGCTAAACATAATATTATAATGAATTTAGCATTTAAGTTTAATTAGTGCTAATGATGAGGTGATGAAGTGGACGAAAGACAAAAGAAACTACTTAAAGAGATAGTTGAAAGTTATATTAAAAATGCCAGACCTGTTGGGTCAAAATCATTATGTGGTAAATTAAAATGTTCTTCAGCTACCATTCGTAATGAAATGGCCACTTTGGAGCATTTAGGAATGCTTGAAAAAAATCACATATCATCAGGACGTGTGCCAAGTGAAAAAGGCTATAAATATTATGTAGAAAACTTAATGAAACCAAAAGAGCTTACGGGTGAAGATGTTTTAAAATTACAAACTATTTTTCACAATAATACTTTAGAAGTTAGTGATGCGATAAATGAATGTGTTAAGATTATTTCAGAAATTACTAATTATACTTCTATAGTGTTAGGAAAAAATAGCAAAGATAATGAACTTAAACAAGTAAGTATTATTCCTTTAAATGATAATAAAATAGTCGCTTTAGTTTGTACTGACAAAGGAATAGTAGAAAATAAACAGTTTACTTTAGCTCCTAATATTTATATTGATGAAGTTGTAAAAACTAGTGAAATAATTAATAAAATGTTAGTAGGAACACCAATTAATGAAGTTAGTGCCCGTTTGGAGTTTGATATTAAACCAATTATTGAAAGAAAAGTGCGTGAGTATCAAGCGGTTTATAATATTTTCTATGATGCTTTTAGTGATTTTGCTAAAAATTCATCTAATGTCTTTTTTAGTGGCAAAGCAAATATGTTAAAACAACCAGAGTATTCAGATGCGAAAAGTATTAAAAATATCATTAATAAATTTGAAGATGAAGATTTAATAAGAAGCATTGAAGAAAATGATAAGGGAGTTAATGTTTATATTGGACAAGATAGTCATTTTGATGATGATGTGACTGTTATTAAAACTAAATATGATATAGATGGTGAAGAAGGAACAATAGCCATTGTGGGTCCAAAAAGAATGGAATATGACCGAGTTATTGCTTTACTAGATTATATCAACAAGAATATAGGTAGTAAATAAAGGAGAAAAGTATGGAACAAGAAAAAAAAGAAACACCAGTAGAAGAAGTAAAAAAAAGTAAACCGAAAAAACCTAAAGTAAATAAAGAAGTGGAAAAGTTAAAAGAAGAAAATGCTTTACTTACTGATAAATGTTTAAGAGTTCAAGCAGAACTTGCCAATGTGATAAGAAGAACTGGTGAGGAAAAAGAAAAACTTTTAAAATATGATGGTGAAGAATTTATTAAAAGTATTTTGCCAGTAATTGATGATTTTGAACGAGCTATTGAAATGGATACAACTACTGATGAAAAATATTTATCTGGTTTTAAGTTAATTTATGCAAATTTACTTAAAACTTTAGAAAAGTTTGAAGTAAAAGAAATTGATTGCCAAGGCAAAGAGTTTGACCCTTATAAAATGGAAGCGGTCTTAAAAGAAAGTATTATTGAAGAAGAACCTAATATAGTATTAGCAGTCTTACAAAAAGGATATACTTATAAAGATAAAGTTATAAGACCAGCCATGGTTAAGGTTAATGAATAATAGAAAGAAAGAGTGATAAAATATGGGAAAAATAATAGGTATTGATTTAGGTACAACTAATAGTTGTGTTGCTGTTATGGAAGGAGGAAATCCAACCGTTATTACTAATGCGGAAGTTATACGCGTTTTGTTTTTAAGCGTTTTTGTATTGTTAAATAACATATTTGTGCTTCAGGTATCCGCAGATATTGGGGATACGATAGTATCTGGAGGTATCATATGGAAGGATGAATGGGATGCTAATACAGAAAGCAGTAATGATTCAGAGAATAAGTATTCAGCTGGGCAATATAAAGTAGGGACAGATATTCCGGCAGATGAATATATTGTTTATGCTTCTGGTGGAACGGGCTATTTTTGCGTATCCGCAGA
>CANQNZ010000034.1 GCA_947625365.1 uncultured Bacilli bacterium
AAAAAATGCCTATTGTAAAGTCAAAAGAAAAGAAACTGTCAAAAAATTAATTATCTAATTTCTCGACAGCCCCTTTTCAACTTATTTAACGCCCAAATCATTTGGTTAAGCTTCTTTTTGTTATTTTATCTATTTCTTTACTTAAATCAATCATATCATCTAAGTTATACATAATCGCCCAGTCATGAACGTTTGTAAGAACATTACTATCGATATAATTATCATTATAATCTAGAGTTATTTTTTCCCCACTTTTATGGTAATCAGTTCCTCCGCTTACATATAAATCTTTTAATTTGGCAGTTTCTTGTAAATAAGCATAGAATGTTTGATTATCTAAATAAGAAGGGTGTCTAATTTCAAGACCATTAATGCTTGGATTACATCTTAAAAAATCACTAGTTAATTTAAAAGAATTATCCCAGGCTTTTTTTACTTTTTCTTCATTACCAGACTTAGCAAAATAAGCCGCTGTGTGCGGGAAGAATGCCAAACCTTCATTATTATGAATAGCTTCAATTATATTTGCAACTTTTGGATAAAATTTTGAGTAATCAATAAAGAATTGACTATCTGGATTTTTCATTTCCCTATTTCTAAAAGCTCTTGGATTTGTTTTTAATTCTTCTAGTAGACCTTTAGATATATTGTAATCTACATATTTCGGGTCTGTTAATCCATATGATATTGCATATCCTGCAAATGGTACATCATCTGTTAATTTTATATTATCATAGTCGACTTTATAACCAATTTCTTTAGCTACCTTTTTGGCAAAATCAAGCTCTTCTTGTTGATATTGACTAGAATCTAAATAAGCTAATTTTTGGTAATTGTTCAAAATGAAATGATAAAATTCTGCGTAATTTTCTATTTTTAAATTATAAGCTAAAATGTCCATAGCTATATTACTTCTATTTCCATCTATAGTGGTAAAAGGAAACATACCGGTTAGTTCCATACCAATAATAAATTTTAGCTTTTTATATTTATCTATATCATTTTTCTCTAGACTATTAAACAACTCATAATATGATGATAAAGTTCTATGGTCCGTTATTGATAATACAGTTGCTTTTTGCTCTAAAGCTTCATCTAAGAATGCTTTTTTATTTTTTAAAGTGGCAATATGATTATGTAATCCATAAATTTCTTTACTCATATCTTTTCCTCATTTCTTACCCAATTAATTTAAAATTTCTATTTTTTTCGTGATAATGTTAATTTAGCATTGTTAGTAAGATTAAATTTAGCAACAATATTATTTAATATCATAGCAGTAACATAATTATAACCTACAAATTTAATAGATTTTAAATAAGTTGAATTATCTTGAAGGAATGCTTTAAGATATTGAGCTTGTCTTACAATATTAAGGTTAGAATTATGAACAATAAGTTCGACATCATGAAAATTGTCCTCTGATATATAATCTGATAAATATGAAAATTTCAAATTAACAATGTTAACACTAATTTGCTTTATAGATTTATTATGCTTATTACCCTCAAAACAGAAAGAAGCATCGGGCTCCATCCAAGTTAAATCTAGGGCATCTATATAGTCCGCATAATTTAAAGGAGAATAATTTACAACATTTTCATATCCTAGTTCTTCATAATGAGATAGTTCAACACTTCCCAAATATTCATCGTATTCATCAATTATATACGCTTGCGCATCTTTTAATAGATAAACTACATTTTCGCTAATTTCTATATGGGCATTATTATAAATCTTAGATAAATGTTCTAATTTCTCATCTGATATATTACAATTTTTCACATTTATTTTCCTTTCTATGGCTGATATTATAAAGTTTACTATGTATTTTGTCAATTATATTATATAGGTATTAATTACTTTGAGATTTATCCTACTTCTAGTGTTTTTTAAATTTATTAAAAAAGGATAATTTTCTTTGAACATTAGGGATATCATCTTTACTCGCCGGCGTAATTTGGTAAGCAAAGTTAAGTAATTCATCAAAGAATACTTCAAATTCTTGATAGTAGTATTCATACTTAGAACCACTTGTTCTAATACGTACTTTTATAGGATTAAAATAATCCAATTTACTAGCATTTTCATCTCGCATTATCGATACTATAATTTCTTTACCTGTAAATTGTAATTGTAATTTATTATCTTTTTCACTATCAGAATGCCAAGTTATAGTTTTACTTTCTAAATCTATAAAATCTTTTGGTAAATTACTATACTCGTCATTATTATCGCTATGTAAAATGTATCTACCTATTATTAATTTCATTAAATTTTCAAAAATAAAATAAGTTTGCCATTCTTTTCTATTTCTTGAATAAAAATTGATAGAAAATCTTATATCATTATTTGTTGAAAACCAGATATCGTCATCTGCTCCTTTTTCAACGCTAAATGTTTCGTCATTTTTTTCAATAATAACATTTCCATAATTATATTTTATTTCGTAATTATTATCCATAAACCCTCCTAAGTTTTGAAATATTATATAATACGATATCTTGGATGTCAAAATCTTAAACTACTTATATTATTATTGCAAGTTTATCCCTTTTTTGATAGAATATGAAACTATAAACTAAATATGTAATATGCTTAAAAAAAGTATATAACGGGAGAATTAATATGAAAGAAAAAAATAAGAATAACGATGAATTAAACCAGAAAGTGGAGCAATTAAAGCAAGAATTTGAAACTTTAACTCAGGCCCAAAAAGAGTTATTACTATATAGAAAAATTGCTCAAATAGTAGAAAAAGAACATAATTGGAAAGATTTTGATAATTTTCTTTTTTACAATCCAGTTAAAAACGATGAATTAACATGCTTAATAGAAGCAGCAGATATAGGGAAATTAAAACCTTTAGTAGCATATGCAATGAGTGATTATAAATTAACATATCAAGAAGTCAATCAAGAATCATTAATTAGGTATAATCATGTTTTGGAAAATTATAAAAAATTGGCTCAAGAATTTAAGCTAAACTCTTCATTAGATTTATCACACTTATTAACTTATATGCTATGGAATGGTTATTTTTCTGTAAGTAAAGAACATTCTTATCAATTACAAGATAGAAAACTATTACCGGGAATGTATTCTTTTGATGTTATAAATGGAAAAGGGGTTTGTCTAGCTTATGCTGAGCTTTTACATAATTATTTAGAAGTATGTGATAAAAATTCCGCTCTTTTAATTTGCAAAGTACCTACAAAGAAAAAAGCTATTAGCTGTGATTATAGCCCGGAAATAGAAAGAAACATAAGTAGTAATGCAAAAGGTAAAGTTATTAGTGGTTTTGTAACCTTTCTTCTAAGAGGATTAATTAACAAAATAGGTAATCATGCTATAACTTTAATTGAAGAAAATGAGAAAATTTATGCTTATGACCCAACGAATTTATATGCCCTAAATATAAAAAATGCAGTAGAGGCTTCTCTAATAAATGGAAAAGGAGAATATAAGTTAAACCCTTTAACTACTCTTATGATAGATTGTAATGCTGACCCTCATCATATATACGAAAAATTATTAACAAATGATATTAAACCAGCATTATCTAGAAAAGAATTTATTTTTAGTTTTGAAAATTTAATGGAGTTAATAAATAGCAACATTGGTTTGCTTGATGATGCTTACGATAATATTCATAGTGATTTAGAGCATATTGCTAAACAAACAGAGGATATTAATAATTTTTATAAATTATTAAAAAGGAAATAAAATATCTATTTTTAAAAGTGGGTTGATAATATGATTAAACAAAAAACTTTTGCAGATAATGTATTAGAATTTAATGATTATTTAGCTAAAATATCATTAGATTTATTTGATAATTATACAATTAGTAATCCTTTTAGTAGTAATAATAAAGAGCAAATAAAAAAAGTAACTAAAGCTTTCTATCAAAAATATTATAACGATTATAATAAAAGATTTTTAATACTTGGTAGCTCTCCGGCTAGAAAAGGTACGGCAATAACAGGCGTTCCTTTTGAAGATGCAGAGCATCTTTATAAACAAACCGGTATTATGATTGATGATTTTTATATTAATAAATCAAAATCTAATTTTCTGTATGATGTAATGGACCAATATGGAGGGTGTGAAAAATTCTATAAAGACTTTTTTATGAGCTTTTTATGTCCATTAGGAATAGTAAATGTTAATTCAAAAGGAAATAAAGTTAATTCCAATTATTATGAAAATAAAAAACTAGAAAATATTTTATATCCTTTTATTGTAGATTCTTTAAAAAGACAGATTGCTTTTGGTATTGATACATCTAAATGTTACTGTATAGGCAGTGGAAAAAATTTTAAAGTTTTAACCAAAATAAATGAGCAATACAAATTTTTCGATAAGATTGTTGCTTTAGAACATCCAAGATTTATCATGCAATATAATTCGAAAGATAAAAATAAATATTTAAATAAATACCTTAATGAATTAAACAATAAAGATTAATGATTATAATATATGAAAAAATCATCTCTAAATAGAGATGAAACATGTATAATAGATTTTTATTTATGTAAAATTCTTATTTTATTTTTTTCTTTAATTATTGTACTATTATAAAATTCTAATAATGACTTGTACATATAGAAAACATCTTTAGACCCGATTGTTTCATTAGTAGAATGCATGGCTAACTGTGGAAGTCCAATATCTATTGAGTCAACACCAACATGACTTTGACTAATTCCTCCCATGGTGGCCCCACATTTCATATCAGCTCTACAAGCAAAATCTTGATAAGGAATTTTTGCATAATCACATATTCCTTTAAATAAAGAAGATGTAACAGCATCAGTAGTATAATTAGTATGATGCTTAATAACAACCCCATTATTTAAAAGTACTTTATTAGTAGGGTCGTTTTTTGACACCGCATTAGGGTGCATAGCATGGGCATTATCGGCACTTATAACAACTGTATTATGTAAAGCCACTAATAAATTAATATCTGATGCACTTGCAATTCTAGTTAATGTATCGATAAGAAATGTTGAGTCTGCTCCCTGCACAGTTAAACTTCCTATTTCTTCATTATTAAATGCACATAACACATTTATAGAATTTGTATTGTCTGCTTCAACAAAACTTGTAAAGGCCGGAAGTAGCGATGCTAAATCGTCTAATCGTGGAGCTAAAATAAATTCATCATTTAATCCAACATACTTAGCCTTATCTCTATTGTAAAGATATAAATCATAATCACATATTTTATCCACATCTTCGCCCGATTTAGATAAATTTTCTCTAATAATATATTCTAATTTCCTATCATTACTTAAAGAAATTATTGGTAACATATCAACTTGGTGATTTAATGAATTTTTTTCATTTACCTCTCTGTTTATATGGATTGCTTGACTAGGTATAACTAATAAATCTTTATTGATATTTACTAATTGTTTAGTATATATACCATCTTTCAATGTAACAACTCTTCCTGCTAAAGATAATGGTCTATCAAGCCAAGAATAATTTATCATTCCTCCATATCCATTTATATTTAATTTCATATAATTACTATCAAACATCTCAGGATTTGGTTTAATTGAAAAACTTGGTGAGTCCGCATGAGCAGAAATAATATTAAACCCAACTTTTTCTTTTTTTTCAGACATTTTAAAAGCTATTAAAGAAGAATCATTTCTAGTAACAAAGTATTTTCCACATTCTTTTAAATTAATCCATGGCTCACTTTCATATAATTCTTCAAACCCATTTTCTATTAGATTATGTCTTAAATTATCAACACAGTAATAAGCATTTGGAGTTTTATCAATAAAACTCATTAATCTTTTATTTATACTTTCCATTTAAAACTCTCCTTTGTTTAGTTAGGTATTATACTATAGCTTTTCGGATTTTAAAAGGTTATTTATAGTTTTATTTTTCTAATGAAGTTATGGTAAAATAGTATTAGAAATCAAAATTTAAATTTTAATTATCGGTGTATATTTAGTTAGAAAGTCAAAAAATAAATGGGATTTGAAATAATTTAAAGAGAGATGCTCCAATTTTTCTGAATGTTTTAATTGGTCCGAACTTTCAAAATAAGATAAACTAGAAATTTCTTCTTTATTTTCCTTAAAATAATCAAAAATTCGGGTTACGACTACTCGAAAAAGTTTAATAATTTTACCTTCTTTTTACCTTTAAATAAAAATGGGCAATCTCTTGCTCAATTTAAATTATAAATAAAAGGGTTTATTCAAAGTTTTGTACATCATTTACAGTAACTACAATAGCTCCCTTAGGTTTTATAGCTCCAAAGGGAGTAACCTCATTATTACTAAAAAATGTATTTTTACAGAAATCATAATATTTTCCATCAGTAAAATAATTTGCATTACCAAATATTCTTAATCCTTTATAATTTTCATCAAACACTGTCAAAACTACATTAGGATTATATTGAACATTTTCTTGCGTGTTTACCATTTCATTAACCGAAATTATTATTTTATTTTCTTCAATTACTCTAATGTCGGAAGCAACAGAGAGATTAGGATTATTATTTTTATTTACTGTGGCAATATGCATTGGTTTGCCATTAATTAAATCTTTATAATTAAATAAATTCATATTTATCCTTCTTTCTATTTATGATTCTACATTAATTAAGTTATTACTTAATTCAAACTGTTGATAAACGAAAAGTTTGATCTCTACTAGAGATGAGGTATATCCACATATTTAATAAATAGATTATATCTTAAAAAAATAAATAATACAAAAAAATTTCATAATTCAGAACTTTTAAAATTTTTCTTGCGGCATTTCTTGTGACATTTTTTACGACATTACTTAAATATTGTTTTCCATTTTTTAACAAATAAATAAAGCTTATTAGGAAAACTAGGAAAAAATTTTAGATATGATATATAGTATAATTTTATTAGATTTTTCAGGAGGTACTTTATCAAAAGTAAGGGCATATAAAATGCATAAATAATAAAGTAAATGAAGCGAAACTCTTAGGAGATTCGCTTTTTTCATGGTATTAAAAATTTAATATGTAAATGATTGGAGGAATTTGATTAATAACAAATTAATAAAGAACGATAATAAAATAAATCAAATATTTGCTAGCATAAAGGAATTGATTATAAATAGTAAAAAATAGAGTATATCAAACTGTTTATACTGTGATGCTTGCTTAATTTATACTAGAAAAACAATTAAGAATTTAATATCCACTCTATTATTAGCTTTTTGATTTCATAGTATTCCTGTTCTTCAAATTGCATATTTGCGATGCAAAATCTTTTAGAAGCTATATGTGAGCAAAATATACATTCATATAAATCAAAACAATCTTGAATGAATAAAGAATTGCTTACTTTATTTGAACATATAACATTATAGCTATTACTACACTCTATCGAATCGTCACATCTTATACTAAAATTACATGTTCCAGATCTTTGTGATGCCAGTAAAAATTCACTATTACTACAAGAATCACAATAAATTAAATTTTTAGAATCGCTACAATCAGTACTTCTATATATATTTTCACATCTATAAATTGTATCACTTTTAACAACATTAATTGAGTCATAAACTCTTTCCGTTGTAGTTAGATTTATTGTATTCCAAATATCAATTAATTCTTGTAGATTATTAATTTCTTTTTTAGGTAACATCCATCCATCTGTTTCATCTCTTTTTTCCATATTTTCATTTGTAATAAATCTGCCACTATTAATAGCATCCGCCCAAGTTATTTCATTTGTAGTTGAGTCATTTACTTGTTTTGGTAGTTTAATATCAAAAGCAAATTTTTCTAATAATACATCTAGAGAATAACTATTATCCCTATCAAATACACTTTTGAATATTTTATTAACAATTTCTAAAGCTTTCGAATCATTCATTTTTCTTACACACCTTTCTTATTTGTGGAATTAGATATTAAAATATCTTTTAAATTTACATTAGTATTTATGTTAAAATTTGTTTTAAAATTATTTTGTTTATCTTTTATACTTTCATTACTGTTATCTATACTCGATTTATTAATTCTAGGAATACTTGCGAAATTTAATGTAGTTCCTTTAAATGCCGGTAATAATATTCCGCCTGCATCTATCCTAACTATACATTCACGAGTTTGTAATTCAGTCAATAATTTTATTTTTCTATCTCTAGAATCATCTAAAGGTATTTTCATATTAAAGTTATCAACTAGTACGTTAGCATCTAATTTTGATACTCTAAATATAAAGTAATTGATAACATTAGCAAATATAGAATTTTTTAATTCATCAGATATTTGATTAAAATACTGACCTGCTAATATTAAAGATAAACTATATTTCCTAGCTTCTGATAGAAATCTCGCTAAAATTGGATTTTCAATAACTGCAACTTCATCTATTATAAATATAATATGTTCGTCTATTTCTCGTTTCTGGATTATAGTTAATAATTGTTGCATAATAAGACCTGCTATTGTTTTAGTAACTTTGTCACCAAGTTTTGTTCTATCTAGTGAAAATAAAGTTAAAAAATTATTATAAATAGAATTTTTTAAATTTTCACTATTTTGGTCTCGATTAAATACCGGAATCATTTCCATTTCATCTATAAAACCTATAATTGGTGATATAGCTTCACCATAAGATTTTGTTTTTAAATCATTAAAATCTGATAAAAAGAAATCTATTACACTAACAGGAAGATTATATTTTAATTTTCTTATTAAATCATTTCTATATTCTAAATCTAGAATAAGTTTTCTTAAATTTTTAAAATTGAAAGATTTATCTGTTAATAATAAATGAATAGAATGTCTTAAAACTCTTTCTAATTTAGAATTATATTGGTCAGCAATTAATGATTTTAATAAATCTAATAAAAGTTCTGTTGATGCAACTAAATCATCACTATCATTTATAAATAAATCTATACTATCTAAATTATTTTTAAAATCAATAACTTTTCCAATACCACCTATATCATTTTCAAGTGATGCATGGGGATCTATAACAACTACTTTATATTTTTGACGTAGACTTTCACTTTTATTTATATTGTTAATTAATAAACTTATCATTTTAGATTTTCCTGAACCAGAAGAGCCAAATATAATAGAGTGTTTATCAAAACTAAAATTATTTTGGTTTAAGTAGAAATCTCCTTGTAAATATGGAAAAGTATCAATAGATAATAAAGAATTGTTTGCATCACTACTTAGTAAATGTAATACTTTATTTATATCTAAATATTTTGGCGATGCTTTATAAAAATATCTTTTGTTTCCTTCAAAATCTACAGATAATATGCTTATTGGAATAGCAAGAATTACTTTATATTTTTTTATTATTCCATTTTTATTTAAATAATATATTATCTTTGATTTGATTTTTTCTTCATATAATTTTCGAAAACTAATTTCTAAATATATAAGAGTACCTTTATTTCTAATTTCACTATAATTAATTAAGTCTATTATACTACTACCAATTTTAGGTAAAGAAAGTAATGTATAGTTAGATTTTGGTTTAAATATTTCTTGGGAAGATTTTAATAAAAAGGAATTTAAATTATTGATTGTGACTGGTAATGTGCATCTTGTTTTAACAAAGTATCTAATTTGATTTTTATCATTAGTAATAATTATCTGCCATTTTCTTAAAATCCCATTATAATTGGAAATTGTTTTAATTAATTCTAACCATTCATCTTTGGGAATAAATTTTTTGGTTAGATATATTTCTGACGTTAACCCCATAAATCCGTCACCTCGGTGACTAATATAGCAAAAATGAAAAATAAAAAACTGACTTTTTCACAATCAATTTTGTCAGTTTTAATAAATAGCAACTAAAAAATCAGTAACATCATCATGATAGTATTCTAGTTCAGGAATTTCTTTTAAATTATATTTAGTAGATGGTAGAAATTCTTCATAAAATCTATGTGATATTTCTTGAATGTCCTTAGCATCTCTTGAATTAATTTTAAATCTTAGCCATTTACTTTTTGGAATTATTATATGCTCAAACTCAGCTATTTTTTTATCATATAAACAATAATATTTTTTACTTTTTTCACGATTGATATCGTAGGTAATCATACCATATTTTATTTTTCCATATGTGCTTTTATATTTATTTTGTGTTTCTTTAAAAAAGATTGGAGCATCATGCCCTATTTTTTCGTTATTGGTCTTTATGCTAATACCGTAGAGATTCATTTCATCAAGTGTAATTATTTCATAATCCAGTTCAGTAGTAATTTTAATATCTTCATTGAAAATTATTTTTGGAAAATTTTTTAATTTTGTTTCTCTATTAACAAGACTAGGCTTAATGCCATGAAATTTCTCGAAAGCTCTAGAAAATGAAGTGGCATTATCGTATTGATATTTAACTGCAATATCAATTATTTTTTGATTACCTTTATATAAATCAAAACCTGCAGTAGATAATCTTCTTTTTCTAATATAATCAGATAAGGAAATACCAGCAATCATAGTAAATAATCTTTGCGTTTTATAAACATTAACGCCTAACATTTTTGCTAATACTTCATAATTAATTTCATTTTCTAAATTATCGTCAATGTATTTTGTAATTTCATTTAAATTTCTATAGATATTCAAAGTACATCACCTATAAATAATTTTAACATATAAATTGCCAGAGAGTGTTTAATATTTTGATAGTTTCATTGCTTATTATACTTATGATAAAGTAATTGTAAATATAGAATTGGACAAAAAGTTGGAACAGACTTTCCCAAGAGCGACAGAAGAAGATATCTATATATTGAATAATTATGATATAATGATGTTAGGCGTTTCGAAGGTGATAAAAGTATGTATCAAAAAGATGCTTTAAGAGAATATATTTTAAGTTCAGAGATAAGAGTGTTTAGCAAAGAAATAAAAGTGAGATTATCAAAAGATTTGGCAATTAAATATGATAATGGCTTATATCAAAATGCCTTACTAAATATTCAAAATAGCTTACAAATGATAAATAGTCTAAATATTCATTATCCTGCGAATGCAAAACCTATATTATATGTATATATTGTTCCTGATGATAGATATGCAAGGTTATTAAGAATGCCTAAACATTTTGATAAAGGAACGGGCGGTGGGAAACCTGTTAATTGTTATGATTTAGATGGATTTAATAGTGCTTATGGTTTAAGTCAAAATCTTTTAGAAAATAAACCTTTAGATATGGGAATATCAAAAAGAGAAAATGAAATTCACGAACTTTCACATATTATTCATAGTCAATTTTTTTCTAAAAATCAAACAATTTGCGAAGGCTTTGCTGAAACTTTACCTCTTTATACATTAGGATTAGAAGAACTTTTTGATGAACATCAAAATATATTATTACATTTAGATGAAAATATGATATTAAGTGCCCAAGAACTTTTAAATTCTGAAAAAGACGGAAGTTATGGAGTTGCTGAAGCTTTACCTAATAAATCTTGTTCTTTTAGATACTCTTATATTTCTTCATATTTATTTGTAAGAGGTTGTTTAGAGACTTTAGTAGAGAAGTACGACATTTCCAAAATTGAGGCGACTCAAAGTTTTTTAGAAATAGTAAAGCAAAGTAACTGTACAAACGAATGGTTAATTTTCGATATTGCTAATGCTATCGGAATTCCACAAGAAATATTATTAAATAGCAAAGATATACAAAAAAAGGCTTTGAGTCCTATAAAGTTAATGGCACCTTATAGTATTACTAGAAAGTAAAAATATAATATTTTGTTGATAAAATCTACTTAAATGTCCGAAAAGTTCGAACAGATTCGACAATAGAGCGATAACTTTACTTATATTCGAAAAATTATACTCCCAAGGTTGCTAAATCAACTAATTTAATGGTAGTAATTTTAGATTTATTACAAGGGCAATCATAGAAAAGATTCTTTTATTAGTGACGATTACAAATCATATGCTGGAGGTAACATGAACAAAAATGAAATACTTAAAAAAGTAGATATTTTATATACTATGTGGAAACAAGGGAGTCTCGGTGGAGAAATAATGCCAGAAGACGCAAATCCCCATTTAGAAAAAGCATCATCAGAAAATTATTTGTATTTTACTTTGCCAATGGCACTTAATTATCAAAGAAACTCTTATACTTTATGGGAAAGCGCAAATAAAACATATCATGATGAAGAAACAAAATTCGTTTTTAATCCAAATGAAGTTTTAAATAAATCATTTGAAGAAGTGCAATTTGCTTTAACAAAATATAAAGTTGCTTTACAAAAGACAAAACAAACGGAAATTTGGATAAA
>CANQNZ010000035.1 GCA_947625365.1 uncultured Bacilli bacterium
CTACTGCTCTTTGGCTCGCACGTGCATAGCACGTGGTTTTATAAGTAGCTAACTTTCGTTTGCTACATAATAAAAAATCACATAGTTAGAAATTAACTATATGATTTTTTTATTTATTTACCTTAAAATCATCAATAATTCTTAAAGCGGACAATGAATAAATATCATCAACAAAATCGTTAGTTCCGTTTTTTAAAGCATAATAAGCATCCATTTTGACTTGTGAACTATTTGGAAGATTATAAACATTATTGTTTTGGCTTCCATTTGCCTCAGCATTAATAATTGCTTCTGCATCACTTTGAAAAGCTTGATACATTTTTTCAACGAATTCATTAGCGTTAATATATTTTACATAAGCTAATGCTTCTTCAGCTTTTTTGAAACGTTCCATTCGATATTGCTTGAAAGTAATATTATCATTACCTGTAATTTTCTGCAATGCCATCAAATCAGTTTTTCGACCATTAGCATCAGCATGAATATTGCTATAATATTCCACATAACCATCAATATAACCTTTATAACCAAGCATCTCATAAGCAAATAATTTTAAGCTATAAGAATCAGGTCTACCTTCATTGTTAAACGGTGCATACCAACGAGTTTTTTGTAATTTCTCAGCACCATATTTATTATCGCCATAATAATTTCCGGCTTTAGGCATACCTGGATAAACAGTAAGCATATTATCATATAAGCTTTCAACTGCCTTCAAACCTAAACCTTTAGAAGCTAAAGCCATTTGAGCATATTCTTCTGAAGATGTCTTCGTATATTGAGTAGTTTTATAACGTAATTTAATATCAGTACTATCAATGTTTTTATAAGAAATTTTAAAAGCTAACGCTGCTTGTTGCTCTGGTGTCAATTGGACAAAAGCCTGAGCTTCAAGATAATCAAGAATATAATAAGTATCGAATAATTTACTATAAAAATCTTTAATTTCCTCTTGGGTATCAATACGGCTTGGACTTAAGTTAGTCGAAATACTATTTTTATATGTATCACCATGTTCAATACTTATATTCATACTAATTTCACCGCTTGACCATCTTTGAGAAAGATTTCCATCCGCATAATCTTCTCCGCCTGCATCCCAACGACGGCCATTGTTAAGTAAGAACAATCGAGCATCTTGATTGTGAGCACTTTCATGTGACCAAGTACCATAAGCATTTAGGGCAGCATAGGCGACATATTTAACTTGAGAACCATTAGCTCCAGCCGCTGTACCATTATCATTTGTAAATTGATTAAGTGGTTCTGAGAAATTTTTATGAAAACCTTCTTCAGTTACATATGGACTTTGATAATTAGTTACACCATTTTCATCTAAAGTGAAACGATGGTCGATTTGAACATTATGAATCGCGTTAAAGTAACTAGCATCGTTTATAATACCTGCCGCTGTAGTATAGTATCTTTTTACATTTACAGCATATTCTTTAATTTTATTATCAAGGGCAGTTGCACCTTCAAATGTATCTGGCTTTGCTACATATGTTCTTTGCGAACCAATCAGATATTGAGTAGGACTAGACAAAATATAAGTAGAATTTTTAGGAAGTGTTAATATTACTAAAGCATAATTTTGCCAAGTAGATCTAATATGTGACCAAGCAGTGTATGTAATATCTGGACGATTTTCAATATTTATTTCTAATAAATAGCCTTTAAAAGTATCCGCAAACCATTTATCAGCAGTTAAATTATTATTAGTTAAAACCTTTATTAGATATTCAATGAAACCAGTAACATCATTTATATTGGTATATGGTTTAAAAATACGATTGTAAGTATTATTAGTATGATCTGTTTCAAAATTAGCTTCATAATTGAAGAAATTATTAGTTATGTTATCAGGAGTTAAAACTTCATTAAAACTAGTTGAATTAAAGAAGACTAAATCATCTAATTTTATATTATTAATTTCTACTCCATACCATCTTTTGAAATAATTATAAACCATTAACGCTTTTTTCAATTTATTACTTTGAATCAAATCATTTTCAATATGTTTAGATATTTCTTTATTGCCAGTAAAATTAGCATTATTACTAGTTGATAGATATTTTAAAACAAATTCTTTTAATTCTTGTTTAGTTACTTCATTGTAATAATCTTTATATAATCTACTATCAGTAATTTGAGTCATAGCCTCAAAATCATTTTGATAGTCTAAATTATTTAAATATGCGACTAAATTATTAACTATATCCGCATTTTCATCAAGCATATAATGATTAAAAGTATAATCAATTTTTAAATCTTTAAGACGATAATTAACTATTGAACCATTTAATTTATCGAATGTTACTTCATAGTCTCTAGCTTCTTCATTTTTAAATATCAATTTAACTTTATCAATTTTTTTATAATCACTTTTGGTTAAGTAAGTAATTAAATTGCCATCTTTATCAATAGGAATAATTTGTTTTATTTCTTGTTTATTTAAAATATCATTTACATGTACATTAATACCATTTTTGACTATTTTTGTACTATCAGCATAAGGGTTCAATTGATACAAGTTACGATATAATATTTCTTTATTTTCCTCATAATCTTTATGTTCTTTAATTTCATCACTATTAGGTATTTTAACTTTTTCAATTTTTAAAGTGGGAGGATTATCATAACTAGAATTATCTAAATTCCAAATTTCTTCAGAGAAAGAGATTTGTTTAAATAAATCTTCATTAATTGCGTTTTGAGAAATAGTTTGATAAGCTTCTCCCTCGTTTTTCTTAAATTTTGACTCTTCTATTTGATAATTATTAATTGAACCTTCTAAAATTTCTCCGGCATTAATTCCGTAACCAAAATTAGCTGTACTTAAGCTTACATTATTTTTTAATGTTGCCGCTTTTGCGCCATATGCTACGGCTATTCCTCCGTTACTATTATCTTCAAAAGAGAAACTCATTGTTAATTTACTATAACAATTTTCAATTGTGGCATTATTTTCAGCAATTCCCGCAATTCCACCAATAAAATGCCATCCTGCATCACTTATGCCACTAACATAACAATTTCTAACAGTAGCATTATTTAAACGACCGACAATTCCACCAATTACTTGGTTGTATGCACCATTATATAATTGCAGTCTTATAACTCGACATTCTTCTATAATTGTTTGATTATCTGCGCGACCAATTAAAGCTCCTGAGCCATCTACTCCACCTCTTTTTTCAAAGGAGTCAACTAAAATTTGTTTAATAGTTGAATGACTAGCTCCATCAGCAATTATTCCTTTACTTCCAGCTTTTAATTTAACGTTCGTAAATTTTAAATCTTGAATTACAGCGCCATCAGTTTTTTGAAATAAACTAACATTTAAATTCTTAATAGTATAGCCATTACCCTTTATAGTGCCGGTAAAAGTTTCATCAATTATCCAATTACTATCAACATTATAATCAGAGGCATCTAAATCATGGTCTAGTTCATAAGTACCTTCAGGATGGGCTTTAATTTTTTCAATTAAAGATGCAAAAGAATCTGGTCTACCATCATTTTGAGCTATATCTTCTTTAATTTGTCCATAATCAACTTTTAGCTCTTTAACTTCTTTACCATTTACTGCCACTTTACCATCATAATCTAAAACTAAGATTAAATGTTGCTCTTCATTAATTTCTGCTCTTAATATATTACTATAAATATCGGGCATTTTACTCATCGAAATTTTGACAAAATAATTATTTAAATTAGCATCTAATTCTTCTTTTTTAATATTTTTAACTATTTCATTGTTTTGGTTATATAAAACTATATCAGTAATATCCCTTATTTCAATCCAATTGATTTCAAAAGAAGCTACTTCATTTAATAATAAAGCATTTGGATAATAATTTTCATTTTCTTTTTCACTATCTAAATCATAAGTTCCATATACTTTAATATAATATCTATTAACATTAGTATCTTTAGCAAAACTTATCTTCTGCCCATTATAAATGTAATCAGAACCAATTTGGTGGTTATCTTCATCAAATATTTTTACAATTAGATTACCTATTAAAGAATTATCTTCGTCTTTTTTATTCATAGTAATTATCACATTTTGATTATTATCTTCATAAGCAAAATCTTGAATTGTCAGTGGCGTTTTTAAGATATCTACTGAACATTCAGCTTTATTTTTTAATTTAATTCTTTGACCACTAGTTAAGACAATTTCTTCTGCTCTAATATTTTTTATTCCGGCATTTGCATATCCTTCTATGCTCATATAATAGTTATCATCCGTAAATGTGACAGGATATTTTTTATTATTAATAATTACTTTAGCTATTTTTGCTTTAATGTCGCTAGATAAACCAGTTAATTGCATTTGTAATTTAATCTGCTCATCTTTATCATAATATTTACTTAAAGGTTTGAAATTAATAATCTGGGCATTTTCATAATTAGAACTATCGTATAGTCCATAATTATTGGCAAATATTTCTTCATTCATTTTATAGTTTGAGATTTGATCTAATGTATTGGTATCAAGATCATAATCAGCTAATATTTTTAAATTTAAATTTTGATCTGTTAAAACATTTTCAACAGTTATTTCGTTATGACCTATTTTTAACTCACGACTAACTACATCACCATTTAAAAGTAATTGACCATTTTTAAATTCATTAAGGGCTTCTTCTTTAATATCAAAAGCATAAGTAACCTCTTTAGCAATATAATCTTCGCTTAAAACTTCAAAATTTTCAACCCAAGGTTTATCTCTTAAAACATCAATTTGAATTGATTTATCATTAACTGTATAAAAAGAACCATCTATAAACATTATCATATTTGTATCAATATTGTATAACCCAGAAGTATTTGGGGCTTTAAAGGAAACAGTATAATAAGCAGTTGTATCTTCTACTTTAGTTCTTAAAGCTGTATAATTTAAACCATTAATTGTAATTCCCGTTACCATATTACCAACAGCTTTGCCTAAATCAGCAGGAACAACTATTTTATAATCGACATAAATTATTTGTTCTTTTTGTGGATATTGATACTCATTTTTCTTTAAAGATATATTTTCAATATAAATATTTGGTTCAACAGAAATCTCTTTACGAGCCAGTTCTTTTTCTTGATAACTATAATTTTCATCAGCCAAGTCATAGTCAGCATAAACTACAACTTGATACTTCATTCTATTTAAACCCGAGTATGTAAAGGAAATGTTTTTTAAATCATTAAGATTTTCTATAGTCTTTGTAGCAAATACTTCATTATTTTTAGTAGTATCCATAAATTTAACTGTTACTTTTTTTAATACTTTATCTGGATCTTCAACTAATATATTAGCGCTTATTTCCTGTGTATTAGGATTATCTTTTAATGAAGTAATTTCAATTTTCGGAGTCGATTTTAACACAACATACTCTAGTGGTTCAATAGTAAAATCAACTGTATTAACAAAGACTATTCCCGTTTCTAAAACCAACTTAGCAATATCAATTTGATAAGTTCCCGCATTTTCCAAGCCATTTAAAATTACTTTGTATAAATCATTAGCTTCGTCAAATATTACATCATATTCTTCGTTATTAGTTAAAACTAATTTTGCCACTTTATAATCTACATTGTTTTTACTTTTAAAAGTAAGGATAGGACTTTCATTTTTCTCTACTGCTTTGGTTAAGGTTATATCATTTACTTCAAATTCATAAGAACTATTAATTTCAATTGGAGCATTTAATAATTCTTCCGTTTGTTCATTTTTCTCTCCTGTTATTTTGTTAAATTCATCTGTATCTAAGTCATATTTGCCCATTATAATAACTGAGTATTTAGTGTCTCGTATAAATTTATATTGTAAAGTATTTTCTTTACTTTTAATATCCTCTTCAACTACGCTCTCCCCGGCAGCATCTAAGATTTTAATATTGGCCTTTATTAAAGCAGAGTCAGGATCATTAACTTCAAAGCTAATTAAATCATTACCGTCATTATTAGGAGTAATTTCAAAGTGTTGAATTTTTGGCTTAGATTTTAATATTTCGACTTTAATCTTTAAATCGGTACTTACTTCTCGGCCATTATCTAAAATAACTTTTGAAAAATTAAAATTATGTACTCCTGCTTTATTTGGAGCAATTAACTTAACGCTATAAGAAGATGAATTAGCAATAACTTCATATTCTTGATTATCAATAACAACTTTTTTAATTGTAGAAGCAGGCTCAATATCAGCAGAAAATTCTAAAGTTATTTCTTCTTGTTTTTCTACATAATAAATTTCTTTATTTATTTCTTTTAAATTAACTTTATAATGTTTATTAGTAGCTGACTCAGTACTACTAGCTGCATCATTTACGTCAATACTTCCATCCCCGTTGACGTCATAATCATCCGTATTATTTGGAGTATTAGTTACTTTGTCATCATTTAAAACATTATTTTCTGTAATATTATTTTTAACCTTTTTAATAGTTATATTTTTATTATTAACTTTTAAACCTTGCTCATTTAAGCTATTAGACTTTTCTTCAGTTGTTTGTAAATCGATTAAATATTTAATTACATCATAAGCATCATTATAATCAGTTTTGCCATCATTATTTACATCTTTTTTCTTTATATCAATACCAAATAAAATGCTAATAAATATTAGACAGCCAGTGCCCAAGATACCTAAACATATAATTATTTTTCGGTAATTTTTAATTTGTTTTTGATAAATAATTATACAAGATATAATAAGTAAAATTGTAAAGATTGTAGTTGTAACTAAAATAATTCTGCGGGGAAATGTTTTAATTAGTTTCTCTGTCTTTATCGACTGTTCTGCTTTTTCCACCGGTAATGTTTCATTACCATTAGCATCTTTTATAACTAAAACCGTTTCCGCCGCATCATTAAAAGTTATTTTTTGATAAGCATCAGAGGCAAAGATATTATTTAAAGAAATAGTTGTTTTACCAACATTAGCATCTTCTTTAACTTTTAATTTAAAAGTTAAAAATTGACCATTTTTGATTAAACCTGATTTATTAATTAAACCAAATTTATGATTTTCTGAATTATAAAAAATATCTGCCCAATCCTCGGATAGCCAAAAATCATTAGTATTAATGACTTCAAAAACATTGTTATCATATTGTAGTTCGGCTGTTAAAGCGTAAATTTTATTATCGCTATTTATATTAGCTTGCACATTTAATTCTTCACCAATTTGTAATTTTGTTTTATCAATATTCAAATTAATATCATTTGTGGCCTTAACAAAAGCTGGAAATAAAAGAAATGACAATACAACTAACAAATATTTAAATCTCATAAAAATCCCCCAAGTTAATATTAATTTGCTTTCTATTATATAACTATTTATAAAAAAAAGAAACTATATTTGTCTTAAGTTAATTATAATAATTTAAATTAACTTCCGTATTTAACAAAAATCTAATCAACAAGTTTCCACTTTAATTTTCATTATCTATTATTTTCTCTAGTTCAACACCAATCTTTTTAATTACTCCAACAACTAAAGCATTTCCCATCATAAAATATCTTCTTTTATCAGACATTCCTGTATTAGTCCAGTCATCTGGGAATCCATTTATTCTTTCACATTCTTTAGGCGTAAGAAGTCTTGGCTTTTTTGTTTTAAAGTCCTCAATAACATGGGTTGTTCTACTAATTCCACTTTCGCTAGTAAGCATTGTTCTAGCTGGTGCATCTAGATTATCAGGAAATGGCATAGCCCCTTCTGAGTAAAAGTATGGCTCACCATTTGGCTTAACTCGAGGAATTTTTTTCCTATCCTTTAAGAAGGTAAATTTCTCTATTTGTTCTTTACTTAAGAAATATTTCTCATCTACTGACTCTTCTTCACGAATATTTCTTAATGGATAAACCAAATTAGAATCTGCTTTTACTTTAACTGTATAAATGCCTCCATCTTTCATAATGCCCGCATTATAAAAATTACACTTAAATAAATTACTAACTTCTACTAAATCTTTATATTCTGCAATACTAGATTTTGTTAATTCTTCATTGCTTTGTTTAATAGGAAATTGTTGCACAAACATACCCTTAGAGAAAATCACATCATAGTTAGAAATTTTTTGTATTTTTTTGTAATATTTTGTTGATTTATGATAAGCAAAAATATAAATTCTTCTACGTTTTTGGGGAAGACCATATTCTCCAGCATTGATTACTCTCCACTCCACATCATAGCCATTTTCATAGAAACTTCTTAAAATCATTCCGAAATCTCTGCCTCTTTGTTTGGCAGGTGACAATAGTAATCTATCGACATTTTCTAATAGTACGAATGGTGGTTTTTTTATAGCTAGAGTTTCCTCTATAGCCCACCAAAGGACTCCCTTTTTACCTTCTATTCCTTTGCTATTTGAAAGAGTTTGAGCAACAGAATAGTCTTGACAAGGAAATCCACCGACTAATAATGTATGGTCAGGAATATCATGTTTATCAACTTCAAATATATCTACATTAGATACATCTTCAGCACCAAATCTAGTAGCATAGCAATCATATGCTTCTTGCGACTTAGTAGCAGGTTCCCACTGATTTGCCCAAAGACATTTCCAATTGCCATTTTCTATAGTCTTACCACCCTTTAATTCTACATGATTTAATCCACAACGAAAACCACCAACACCAGCAAATAATTCAACCATAGTTTTTTTCATAACTTAAGCCGCCTGACTATTTGTTTATATTTCATAAATATTATAACTTATTTGAAGACAAAGATCAACTTTTATCGTTATTTGTTGTATAACAAATGATATTAAAGGTTAACCTTCCTTACTAGTATTGTATAAAATTTTTAAATAAAAAACAAGATCGAAAGGAGCAAAAAATAAAAAAAATTATACCGAAGAAGAAATCACAATTAGTAATAGGCAAGGCTTTTGGTGAATTACAAAAAATGAAATCTAGTACATTTAATGACAATAATCATGATAAAAATGATGAAAAATTCAATAAATCATTTTTTGGTCACTTAGTTGAAACTGATGTTTTGGGAATGAATATCAACTCTTATTCTAGACCAGAGTTTAAAGAAGATGGTATTGATCTTAAAGTTACACCATATAAAAAGAATCAAGACAATACTCTTTCTGCTAAAAAAAGAGTAGTATTAAACATAATAGATTATATGAATGAATATAAAAATACTTTTGAAACATCTCATTTCTTAGCTAAAAATAATAAACTTCAAATAATCTGGTATTTATGGGGAACTTTTGAATTTATTTTTTCAATTTTGTAATTGGCGTTTTAAATTCTGAGGTAAATAACTATAATATGAAGATTCTAATGATTTTAATGTTTCTATTCTTATATACAATTCAGACTAACACCTCTGTATTGTGATGTTAACTCTTATCAAAAATTATTGCAAATCGTTTTTACTTTAATAAATGCCGACAGCCTGAGCAACTAATATTGGTTATGTATTTCCAGTTAAATTATATATAAAATCTAATTTTGTTAAAAATACTAATACCCAAATTAATTACTCTCTTGCTTTAAAAAATATTATTTATAATGATTTAATTGTTAAAGGATATAAGGTATTTATTGGGAAAACTAAAAAAGGAGAAATTGATTTTACTGTTTTAAAAGATAATAAACCAAAATACATTCAAGTTTCTCTATATTTGGAAAATGAAAGTACTATTAATAGAGAATTTGGAGCTTTTTCTAATATTGATGTTTTAAAAGAACATTATTCATTAATTATTAAACTCTCTTAAGATATCTTTAATAAATGTATTGTTAAACCAAAAACATTGTTTTGTCATCCATTGACCATCTGGTAATTGATCAGCATATTTTTGGATATTCCCTTTTTCAAAACCATTATTTAATTTATAAGCAGATTGGGATGTATGAGGTCTAACATGCATTACACCATTATCAGCAATACCTGGCAAATCATTGTAAACGGTATTATTGATAATCGTAAAATTTATACCTTTTTTTATTTTATTAATTGTATTATTCCAAAAATTTTCTATTACATTATCAATTATTACTTGAGGCATATTCCATAATTTAAATCCTTTAAAAATATAATCATTCTTTTCTTTTTTAAATACAAAAAACATATATTTTGTAGTTTCTAATTCTTCTTTTAAACAAGAGTCTTCCCAAGTTTCATTTATTATATTTTTAAATTTAAAAGCAGGAAAAGAAACTGATTCAATAATATTACCATTTTCTTCCATTCTAATGGTTTTAGGAATTATATTGGCCTTTAAAAATTCTTCCGTATTTTTAAGGCCTTTTTTGATATTAAACATCTTATTAATTATCATACTATATCTATCTTTAGATTTTTCATTAATTGCGAACGTTTTTAATAATTCCTTTTCTGATGAGCCAATATATTTGTTAGTAACATTTCTAATATAATCATCAAAAGAAGAAGTTGTGCTAGATAATATTTTTTCAACACTACTATAATCCCCAATATATTTTCTTACTAATTGAGTCATATAAGACGCTTTGAAACAGAATGCTCTTTGTTTGGCTTTTATAGAAGTATTGGGTTGCTCTCTTAAAGATTTACCTGATCCTTTAGTACATGCTCCAAGATACATCGTATCGGCTTCAGATAATTCATGTGCTTTACCATTTTTTATTTTATCAATTATGTAATTCCAATCTTTTTCAATTTGATTTAAATCTTCATTTTTAGCTAATTCTAATAGTTTTTCATGAGTTATTTTAAATTTTTTATCATCTTTATCAGGTTCCCATAAATACCATATTAATTGAATTGTATTATTTTTAAACCAGAAATGGCTATCTTTAAAATCGGTTTTCCATTCTTCTTTGTAATTAATAATATTTAAAGAAAGTCTTTCTTTAGCCGATAATTTACCATTTTTAAGTTTTTTATATGGCGTTACTTTTAGTTCTATACCAGCCGGCATAAAATCTGGTTCAGAATTATTATTATTTTGGATGCCAAAAAGATATTGTTCAATTAATTGACCTATTTCGCCTTTATTAGAAGTCTTTTCAGTAATTGTTTCGGTTTCTTCTTTAATAATATCTTCAACAGATTTACCAATAGCTGATTTAGATATAGCTGATATTTCTTGACGATTATAAAGTCTTCCTTTTTTCATAAAAACTCCTTTTCGATTTTGTTTTTTTAGTTAAATTTTATAAAATATTATTAGAAGGTTAATCTTCATTGATGATTATTATATAATAATCATTGATAAAAGTTAATCTTTTTCAATAAATAAATTATACTATATTTATAGTATTTAAACAAATGACAGAAGGTCTTAATCGTGAAAAAATTTAGTGGAATTATTCGCCGGAGTTGGAGGATTCCGAGGTGGACTTAATCATGTTGGGTTAAAAGACGGGAAAATTTATACGGTTAAAGTAAAAGCAGATTGTAATTTAATTTATCCTTTAAAAAATGTAAGAGAAATTGATTTTGTTTCTGAAAAATATTTTTTTAATGATTCCCAAATTGAAAAATAAAATTTGCTTTCTTAAAAGGAAGTAAAAAGATTCCTCGAGTTAAGCAAAATTGGGAGCCTTATTACTATGCCGAAGGAGCAATGCCATTTCCTGATAATTTAGAAGCACCAGCAAAAACTATGTTAACTAACGAAAATGGTGTTAGTAGAACTACTCATGTAATTGAAGATTCTAAAACGCAAAAACTAAGACTTCTAACACCAAAAGAGTGTGAAAGAATAAATGGACTTCCCGATGATTGGACTAATACAGGCATGTCTGATAAAAAGAGATATTTTATATGGAAAATGCTTTAATTGTCGGAGTTATTGAGCGTATCGGCAGTGAATTTGAAAAGATAATAGAAAAAGAAGATTAAATATTAACTGATTAATCTTCTTTAATTAAAAACAGCTCCCTCAAAATTGAAGCTATTTTATCTACATATGGCAGGGGCGGAGAGAATCGAACTCCCATCAAAAGTTTTGGAGT
>CANQNZ010000036.1 GCA_947625365.1 uncultured Bacilli bacterium
TAGAAGAAAAAGAAAAATAAAGAAAAATATTCCGGAAGCAGTAGCACATATTCATTCAACTTTTAATAATACAGTTGTTAGTATTGCTGATAAAGACGGAAATGTTATTTCCTGGGCATCTTCAGGAACTATCGGTTATAAAGGTAGTAAAAAGAAAACTCCATTTGCAGCAGGTCTTGCTTCAGAAGCTGCCGCTAAAGCTGCTATGGACGCCGGAGTTGTTAAAGTTGAAGTTAAAGTTAAAGGATTAGGACAAGGTCGTGAAAATGCTATTCGTTCATTACAAACAGCAGGCTTAGAAATAACATCTATATCTGATGAAACACCAATACCACATAATGGTTGTCGTCCACCAAAACGTCCAAGAAATTAATTAGGGGAAAGGAATATAAAAATGAATATAAGATTTGAAAAACCAGAATTTAAAATAGTAGAATATATGGATAATAATCACTATGGCAAATTCGTTTTAGAACCACTTGAAAGAGGATTTGGAACAACAATTGGAAACGCTTTACGTCGTGTAATGTTATCTTCTCTTCCAGGAAGTGCAATTACTAGTGTTAAAATCGAAGGCGTAATGCATGAATTTCAAAAAATTGATGGAGTTGTAGAAGATGTTACAGCTATCATCCTAGCTTTAAAAAGTGTTGTTATAAAAAATCATACTGATGAAGAAAAGATTATGCGTTTATCTGTTTCTAAAGAAGGACCAGTAACAGCTGGTGATATTGAAACTGACGCTGATGTTGAAATTATTAACAAAGATTTAGTTATTTGTAATCTTGTTAAAGGCGGAAAAATTGACATGAAAATGACTGTAGCAAATGGTCGTGGATATGTTGATGCTAAAGAAAACCAAAAATTAATTGAAGCTAAAGAAGTAGGTATGATACCAATAGATTCCTTATATTCACCAATTGAAAGAGTTGCTTATGAAGTAGAGCCTGCTCGTGTTGGTCAAAATGAAAACTTTGATAAATTAGTTATGGAAGTTTATACTAATGGAGCAACTACACCAGAAGAAGCTATGGCTCTTTCAGCTAAGATATTAATTGAACATTTTAATATCATTACAGATTTAAATTCTATTAGCGATTTCTCAGGTATGATGGCTGAAAAGAAAATAGATACTATAACTAAAACCTTAGAAACTCCAATTGAAGAAATTGAATTTTCTGTAAGAGCATATAATTGTTTAAAAAGAGCAGGTATTCATACAGTTCAAGATTTAATTTCTAAAAAAGAAGTAGAAGTTACTAAAATTCGTAATTTAGGTAAAAAATCATTAAAAGAAGTTATTGATAAAGTTAAAGAATTGGGACTAGAGTTCCGCGATTAAGGAGGTAAAACATGTTATATAGAAAATTAAGTAGAGAATCTAGAGTTCGTCGTAGCATGCTTGCTGGTATTACTAAAGATGTTATTATGAACGAATCAGTTGTTACAACTGAAGCCCGAGCTAAAGAAGTTCGTAAGTTCGTAGATAAAATGATAACTTATGGTAAAAAAGGAACTTTAGTTGCTCGTCGTAATGCCCTAGCTTTCTTACATAACGATAAAGAAGTTGTTAATAAAGTTTTTAATGACTTAGCAAAACGTTATGAAAACAGAAACGGTGGTTATACAAGAATTATTAAATTAAAAGAAAGAGTTGGAGACGACGCTTTAGAAGTAAAATTAGAACTAGTTTAGTTCTTTTTTTTGTTATGTAACTTTGATTTTACGTTTGCAAAAAATGCTAAAAAATAAAAGTTTTGCAAATAAACTTGCAAAACTTTTATGTCTGTTTTATACTTAAATTGGTGATAAAAATGGTTATTAGAGAAAATTATCTTAATAAGTTAATAAATGCTAAAGATACAGAATTTATTAAAGTAATAACAGGTATACGTCGTTGTGGTAAATCAACATTGCTTTTAATGTTTAAAGAATATTTAGTAAAAGAAAAAGTTAAAGAAAAAAATATAATATATATAAATTTTGAGTCAGCGTTGTTTGATGATATTACTGATTATAAAAAATTATATAATTATATAAAAGAAAAATTAAATAAAGGACGAAATTATATTTTATTGGATGAAATTCAGAATGTGGATAAATGGGAGAAAGCTATTAATTCTTTAAAAATAGATTTTGATGTTGATATATATATTACAGGTTCTAATGCTTATCTATTATCTAGTGAACTTGCCACATTGCTTTCAGGAAGATATATAGAAATAAAAGTATATCCGTTATCTTTTAAAGAATATTTAAAGTTTAATGATTACGCTCAAACTGATTTAGAAGATAAATTTTATGAATATTTAAAATATGGAGGACTTCCGGCTTTAACATTTATTAAAAATAAAAATGATTTAGTTTTAAATTATCTCAATGATATATATAATACTATTGTAAAAAAAGATGTTATCGAAAGAAATGGAATAAAAGATATAGTACTTTTAGAAAATATTTTAAAATTTATTTCATCCAATATAGGAAGTGCTATTTCATCTAGTAAAATAAGCAATTATTTAAACAGTAATAAAATAGCTCTTAAGACTAATCATCAAACTATAGATAATTATATTAAAATGTTAGAAAATGCTTTTATAATATATAAATCAAATAGAAGTGATATCAAAAGTAAAAATGTTTTAAAGACATTAGGAAAATATTATTTAACTGATTTAGGTATTAGAAATATTATATTAGGATTTAGAAATATAAATGAGGGACACTTACTAGAAAATATTGTATATTTTGAACTTTTAAGAAGAGGGTATAAAGTAAGTACAGGAAAAATAGGTGAGTATGAAATAGATTTTATAGCAGAAAATATTGAGAAAGTTAAATATTATCAAGTAACTTTATCTATAAAAGAGGAAAAAACTTTAAAAAGGGAGATAAGAAGTTTAGAAAATATTAATGATAATTATGAAAAAGTAATTCTGACTATGGATAAAACTATTAATCATGATTATAATGGAATAAAAGTAATAAATTTAATTGATTTTTTATTAGAAGAGTAATTATTGCTCTTTTAATTTATCTAATTCTTGGCTCATAATTTGTACAGTTTTTTTAAGGCGTTCTAAATCTGATTTATCGGCTTTTTCTTGATTTTTACGATAGTGATTATTAGCATCACTTTTAATATTACTTCCTTCATTATTGGCATAGCGGGCATTAATAAGCTGTTGCTGAGCTGCCGTGGTTAAAAGCACTTGACCTACTAATATTAACCAGTTTCCAATCGAATTTAGCTCATTAGCATTGAAATCATCTTCAACTATAAGGCCAACAATGCACCCAATAGCACTAAATAGTTCTGGATTAGTATTAGGGGGAAACTTGTGCATAACCTCGCCTCATATTAATTATATTTTCTCGTGATTAATATTATTGCATTAATTTTTAGAATATGATATTATTTTAATAGTATAGAATAAGGGAGTGCTCTATGAAGAACAATACTAAGCGAGCAATTTATAAAGGTGTTAATTATTTAATGCAAATGGCTTCCGAAAAAGGTTTAAGTATTGATGCTTTACTAATTGAAAAAAGAGACATTGAGCATCAAATAGCAGCCTTAAAGGAAGACATTGCTAATTTAACACCAAAAGAAGCTGATTATAATGAAGCTAAAAGTTCTTATCAAGTATCTTTAGCTACTCGAAAAGCTGAATTAAATAAACGCAATGCCCGCTTAGCGAAAATTAATGCTGACCTAGAAAAACAGAAAAAAGAGTTAGATAGTACGCTTGAGCTTGAAAAAACATTATTAAAACAAAAAGGTCATTTTGACCAATTAATTAATATTTTAGATGATTATAAAAATAATAGGGAGTTTAAATCTTATACAACGGATAGTAAACAAGAAGCGGAAGATAATACAAATAAATTAATAGATGTGCAAAATAAAAAAAGAAGAATACAATCATCTGTTAATATATTAACGGAAGAACAAGAAGATGAAGAAGCTAAGATTAAAAATTGCAATGAAGATATTGCTAGTTTAGAATTTATATTACAGTCTAATAAAGAATTAGAGAACTTCCCAACTATTAAAGAAAAAAGAGATGAAATTGCTAAAAATAAAGAAGAATTAGCAAAGCTACAAGCCCGCTTAGATGAAATTATTAGTTCTCCAGAATATATGGAATATGAAATAGATGAGCTAATAGCAAATGATGCTGATTATGATTTAATTAAAGAAAAAGTATTAACTTTATATGAACTTGTACGTTCTAAACCTTATATGTCAGCGATTATTCGCAATAATGATACAACTAGTTTAAAAGGAAAAAAAGCCGCTTTAGAACAAAATATTAGTGAACTGCGAGGGAAAATTGCTAAATCAAATTATGTATTAAAGTCATTGCCAGTAGAAGATACGCGTCTATCCGATTTAGAAAAATTAATTAATAGTAAGATTAAACAAATAGAAATATTAAAAAATGTTGTGGATAGTAATTCTAATATTATATTAATTTTATTACGTCAACATCGTGATTTAAAAAGTAAATATAATGAAGAAATGCAACAATCAAATGATTATTTAAAACAAAGTGAACAGTTAGATAAAATTACTCAGACCACTTTGAAAGCTGACTACACGCAACATCAACAATTGTTAACTTATCAAAAAGAATTAATTGATAACTATCCTGATGATGTTCAAACAATTATAGATACAAATAAAAAATTAAATGAATTTATTAGTCATTTAGAAGAGCAAATAGAAGCATATAAAGCAGAGATGAAAACAATTGTTGTTCATCAGAAACAACGTAAACCAATTAAAAATTATGTGGAAAGAGCAGCCCATGAAAATGACCTTAAAGAATTGCAAAAGGAAACATTTTATTTAAATAAAAGAATTAATTTTGCTAATGCCAAGATTAATCCTACAGAAACAAAGAATAATATAATAGATGATTTAAAAAGTCTTTATGCTAGTCAATTAAAAGCAAAAAAAGCTCAAGCTCGCGAAGCAACTGAGTTAAAACCATTAGAAAGTGAAGAAATAAAAGTTACTCCTTTAAAAGTAGTGCCTACTAAAGAAGAAATTAAATCAGAAATAGATACCTTTGATGCAATAGGGGATTTACTTAATAAATTGGATTTAACCCAAAAAACGGAAGAAACTAAAAAGACTCCTGAAATTCCAATAGACTTAAATATTGATATTGATAAAACGGTACAAAGTATAGAAGCTAAAAAAGTAGAAACAGAACCAGTATTTGAACCAACTAAATTATCTGGAGTTGCTGTTGATTTAGATTTAGGACAATTAGCTAAGGAAGAAGAAAAAACGGAAGAAGCCGTAGAGACTCTAGAAGGAAATCAACAGACAGATGTTGCACCGAAAGATGAAAGGCCTGCGAAAATTAAGGTAATAAATATCGAGCCGTATCTAAAAACAGATGTTACTGTGGAAAATCCAAAATATAAAGTTGTAAATATTGAACCAATTAAAAAGCCAAATCTTAATAAAGACGATACGGCAATATACGATGGTATAATATTTAGACCATTTGTTGAAGAAGAACCACAACTTTCAAGGGTTGCTTAAAAAAGGAAGGAATAAAAAGGAATGGAAATTACAAAAGATACTGTTGTTACTTTAGAAAATGGTGACAGATATATTATTGATAATATTACTTTCTACGGAGGAGTTAAGTATGCACTTGCTCACAAGGAAAATGCTAGTGATAAAATTATTATGGAAGAAATATTTGAGAATAATGAGCTTTATGTAAGGCAAGTTGTAGATACGGAATTAATAGCAATTTTACTAAGGATATTAGAAGGTTAATATCCTTTTTATATTGCTTAAAAGCATATTTTTTTGTATAATTTTTATAGAAGGAGAGGATAAAAAATGGAATTAAAAGGCAGTAAAACTGAAAGTAATTTGATGGCTGCATTTGCTGGCGAAAGTCAAGCTCGTAATAAATATACTTATTTTGCTTCTAAAGCTAGAAAAGAAGGTTATGAGCAAATAGCCGCTATATTTGAAGAAACAGCTAATAATGAAAAAGAACATGCTAAACTTTGGTTTAAACAATTAAATGGAGGAGATATTCCTTCTACATTAGAAAATTTAAAAGCAGCAGCTGAAGGCGAAAATTATGAGTGGACAGATATGTATGCTGAATTTGCTAAAACTGCTAAAGAAGAAGGATTTGATGAGATTGCTTTCCTTTTTGAAAGCGTAGGAGCAATTGAAAAACATCATGAAGAAAGATATTTAAAATTAGTGGATAATATCGAAAATAATTTAGTATTTAAAAAAGGAGAAGAAACAGTTTGGATATGTCGTAACTGTGGTCATGTTTATGTAGGTAAAGAAGCTTTAAAAGTTTGCCCAGTTTGTAAACATCCTGAAAGTTTCATGGAATTAAAAGCTGAAAATTATTAAAAGTTCCTTAGAGAACTTTTTCTTATGGCATTTTTATGATAGAATAAAAGGCAAAATTGCAGGTGAATAGTATGAAAAAGTATTTTAATAAGGAAATGTGTGCTAGTTGTAAAGGCGCTTGTTGTAAAGAAATGGGCTGTGTTTATCTTCCTAGTGATTTTGAATGTTTAGAATTTGAATATTTAAAAAATCTTTTAAATCAAGGAAAAATTTCTATTTCGGGTCAACCATTTAATGGTTTTTGTAGTGATGATTGGTCATATCTTTTATATTTACGTGCTCGAAATGTTAGTAGTCCAATTGTTGATTTATTTTCTAAGGGTGGTCCTTGTATAAATTTAACGGAAATTGGTTGCTCAATTGCCGATATAAACAAGCGCCCGGCTTTGGGATTAACTGTTGAACCATGTAAAGTTGGTGGCCCATGTCATCAACACTATACTAATGATTTTTCTTGGTTAGAATATAATGATGTATTAAAACAACTATCAGAATATTATTCTAATAAATCTTTTTTAGAAGTTTTAGTGACGCAAGCTAAAGATATGAACCTTAGGATAATAGAGAAACTTAAAAATAAAGAGGAATTATTTAATTTTGAAAAATTTTATTATAAATGGTATAGAGAGATTATGTTGGGTAAACCTTATTATGAAATAGAAGAAATAAAGTATTTACTAAACCCTTAAAAATATGATAGAATAAAGTATGTAAAAAGCAAAGATGATGTTCATTAGTATTTAGCTAGAGTTCTTCAAAAAGAGATTAAGTAAAAAGCTGAGATTACTTAAAGATAAACTAGGTAAAGAAATTCAAACATAGGAGCTTTATCGTTCTTAAGAGCGTTAATCTTAAAAAAGGGCTAGATTTTCTAGAATAAGGGTGGTACCGCGCGAGTAAAAGCGTCCCTTTGTTTTAGGAATTTTTTTATTGGAGGAAAAATTATGCAAGATGAATTAAAAAAATTAGTATCAAGTGCCTTAGCTGATATTAAAGGAGCTTTAAAAGAAAGTGAACTTTTAAATATTAAAGCTAAGTATTTAGGAAAGAAAAGTAAAATAGCAGAGTTAATGAGTAAGCTTAAAGATATGAGTATTGAAGAGAAAAAACAATACGGTGCTTTATTTAATAAAATTAAAAAAGATTTAGAAAATAAAATAAGTGAAAAAATTAACGAAGTTAATTCTAAAGTTGATATTTCTTTTGATGATAGCTTACCAGTGCAAGCCAGTTTAGGCTCATTACACCCTGTTACTATTGTTACAAAAGAGTTAACAGATATTTTAAAAAGAATGGGCTTTAGTGTTGTAAGTGGACCAGAAATGGAAACTGAGTATTTTAATTTTGAAGCTTTAAATATTCCCGAAAGTCATCCGGCGCGAGATATGCAAGATACTTATTGGTTAGATAATGGAAAATTATTACGTACCCATACTTCTCCTAATCAAGTTCATGCTATGCAAAAATATGGAGCTCCTATTAAAATCTGTGCTCCAGGCAGATGTTTCCGTAATGAAGACTTAGATGCTTCACATGAAAATACTTTCTTTCAATTAGAAGGAATGGTAATTGATAAAAATGTTTCTATTGGTAATTTAATGTATACAATGAAAGAATTATTATCAGCTATTTTTAAAACTGATGTAGATGTACGAGTTCGTCCAGGCTTTTTCCCTTTTGTGGAACCAGGAGTAGAAATAGACTGTAGTTGTTTAATTTGTGGTGGAAAAGGTTGTCCAACATGTAAAAATAGCGGTTGGATAGAGCTTTGTCCAGGTGGAATGATACATCCTAATGTATTAAAAGAAAGTGGTATTGACCCTGAAGAATATACAGGCTTTGCTTTTGGTTTAGGAATTACAAGACTTGCAATGATGAAATATAAAATTGATGATATTAGGGTTTTAAATTCGGGCGATTTACGTGCCTTAGATAAATTTAATGTAGAGTAGGTGAAGATATGTTAATTTCATGTAATAGACTAAAAAATTATATTAAAGATAGTCAAAAGATTGACTGGTTTAGTATCTGGGATAAATTTTCTATTCGTACAGCTGAAGTGGAAGGTGTTACCGTAAAGGGTAAAGACATTGATGGTGTTGTAGTTGCTGAGATTGTTGAATGTGAAAAAGTTCCTGACTCTAAAAAATTACATAAACTACTTGTTGATAATGGTAAAGAAAAATTACAAATTATCTGTGGTGCTCCTAATGTTCGTATTGGTCTTAAAGCCCCTTTAGTTAATGTAGGTGGTCATGTTTGTGGTCTAAAAATTACTTCTCGTAAACTAGCGGGTTTAGAAAGTTTTGGAATGATGTGTAGTGCCGAGGAATTAGGCTTTGCTGAAAATTGTGAAGGAATATTAGAACTTCCTGATGATTATATTGTCGGAAAGGATATTAAAGAATATTTACCTTTAGAAGATATAATTGTGGAAATAGATAATAAAAGTTTAACTAATCGTCCGGATTTATGGGGTCATTATGGTATTGCTCGCGAAATTGCTGCTATTACTTCCCATGAACTTTTACCATTAGATTTAGTAGAAATACCAAACAATAAAAAAGACTTAGATATTCGTATTAAAAATCCTTTATGTTTAAGATATACAGGTTTAAAAATAGATAATATTAGTAATAAACAAACACCTTTAGATATGCAAATATTTTTATATTATACGGGAATGCGTAGCATATCTCTAATAGTAGATTTAACTAATTATCTAATGTTAGAGCTCGGTCAGCCAATGCATGCTTTTGATGCCCGAAAAGTAAATAGTATAGAAATAGATATGGCAAAAAATGAAGATAAATTCTATACTTTAGATAATATCGAAAGAACTTTAAATTCGCATATTTTAATGATTAAGAAAAATAAAGATTATTTTGCAGTAGCGGGAGTAATGGGTGGTCTAGATAGTGAAATTCTTGAAGATACAACCGCAATTATTCTAGAGTCAGCTACCTTTGATGCAGCAAGCATTAGAAGAGCAGCGACATATTTAGGTCTTAGAACAGAAGCTTCTGCTCGTTATGAAAAATCTCTTGACCCTAATATGACAATCATTGCTACTAAAAGATTTGCTAAATTATTACAAGAAGTGGATAAAGAAATAGAATTTGCTTCTAATATTACCGATGTATATCCTAATCCTTTAAAAGAAAAGAAAATTATTTTAAAAAAGGAAACTTTAAGAAAATATATGAATATTGATATTTCGGCTGATTTTATTGTGAAAACTTTAACTACTTTAGGTTTTAAAGTAAAAGAAAAGAAAGATAGTTATGATATAACTGTACCAACTTACCGTGCAACCAAAGATATCTCTTTGCAGGCGGATATTATTGAAGAAATAGCACGTATGTATGGTTATGAAAACATTAGACCAGAACCACTTAAATTAGAACTTACATTTGGTGAATTAGAACATACTCAAGAAAAGGAGTATGAAGTTAAAAGATTATTAGCAACGAAATTTGCTTTAAACGAAGTTCATACTTATCTTTGGTATAAAACCGCCTTTCTAAATAAACTAGGAATAACAAAAGATAATATAAAGCTTTTAGGTAAGAGTGAAGATAATATATTAAGAGATGATTTATGTCTATCTTTAATGGAAGTAGCTCAAAATAATTTGAAGTATCAAAATAAAGTAGGAATATTTGAAATTGGTACAGAATTTATTAATGGCGAAAATAAAAGAGTATTATCCATAACCTTAGCTGATAATATAAAAGCTATAGAATATAATTTTTATAAGTTAAAAGAAATAATTGTTACAATATTTAAAACTTTCTATAATCTAAATGTTACTTTTAAAAAAGAAAAATCTTTTGATTATTATAATGAAGATTTAAGTTTTTCTATTAATGTAGCTAGTGATAGAGTGGGAAGAATAAATGTAGTAAAATCAAATATATCTAGTAGTTTATCTAAGAAAAAATGTTTCTTAACTGCTTCTGTAGATTTTGATAAATATGAAAAACTTACTAAGCAAGAATATTTATATGAAAATGTCAGTAAATATCCAACTGTAAGTTTAGATTATACAATTATTATGTCAAAAGATAAAAAATATGAAGTATTAGAAAAAGCGTTAGGAGATTTTAAAAGTAAAATTATTAAAAATTTACAATTTATTGAAAGATATAGTGGTGAAAAGGAAAATAAGTATACTATTAGATATATAGTAGGTAGTGATGAAGCTACTTTAACATCTGATGAATTACAAGATTTTAGAGAAAAATTTATTAATCATATTAAAAAGAATGGATTTTCTATAATTGAATAATCCATTCTTTTTATATATAATTTTCGACTTTTTGCTTTTTAGTTGAACACTGCAAGTAAACTTCAACTTTATTGTTATTAACTTTGGCATAGCTGTTATTTATATCGCAATATTCTCCATTTTCATCTACAAATTCAATTAGCATTTTTTTATTAACCATATCTTTTAATGTTAATTTTTCTGCATTATTATTCTCTTTATAATAGTTACGAGCTACACTAGTCATAGTTTTAAGATTGTCATCGAAATAATTTGGTTTATGAGAAATTTTAGAAACTATAAGTGAAATTCCCATACCAATTAAAAATACGATTAATACAATACTAATGCCTTTTTTAAATTTTTCTGCCCAGTTAACTTTATATTCTACTTCATCATACATAATATCACCCTTTTTTCTTAAGAGTATATAATACTATATTTGCTTTTTTATGTCAAATATGTTATCATTGGCACACGGGGTAGCTTGGTATCGACAGAATATTTGGAGATGTGAGCGCAAGTGGTAGGCATACCTTAAATGCATTTTAAAATTAAATGACGAAACTTCAAATGGTTTCGCTTCTTTTGCTCCTGTAGCAGCCTAGGTTAGTTTAGGTATAAGAAGCTCTTCTAGTTAATCTTTCTTACGGGTTAATTTAGGGGATTATATTAGTAAGATATATTATTAAAATTGTTTAGGTTTTAATAAAGAATTTTTACTAAACTATGTTATTAAACTTGGTGCGTTAGAACCGATTTAATAACTAAATTTAATTCTAACTAAACTTGTAGGGCTTGCATTAGCCTTTATTTTGGACAGGGGTTCAATTCCCCTCTACTC
>CANQNZ010000037.1 GCA_947625365.1 uncultured Bacilli bacterium
AAAGAAAAAATGCCTATTGTAAAGTCAAAAGAAAAGAAACTGTCAAAAAATTAATTATCTAATTTCTCGACAGCCCCCTTTTATTAAATATTTATCATCATCATAATTGCAAATATTAATAGAACCATGACTCCTAACCCGGTCGTTACAAGCATGCTCATAGTTTTACCTTCCATTTTTTCAAGACGTTCTTTATATTTTGTCTCACGTGCTTTTAGCTGTAAACTAGAAATTGATCTAGAGAAAGTAACCAGCTGTTCCTGCTTTCGTTCTTGACGCCCTAAACTAAGACGATATAAAAGCCTCATCATACGCATAGAATCACGTACAGGATAATCACGTGCAAATTGCATATAAGGGTCTATAGATGAATCACCAGCATTTATAGATTCAATTAATTGTTTTAATCCAGGTTTAAATATTTCAGGAGCATCATTTATTGACTTTGCAAGAGCCACTGGAACTGTGTAATGTTGTATTAATATTTCTAATCCTTTTAAATAATATGGTAACAAAATATCTATTTCATGTAAATGTTTAGTATAGTATGATTTCATCGAAATATATCCATATTTAAAAATTGCAAATCCTGCTAATAATGCACATAATATATAAATATAATTCAATTCTGTAATAAAGAATACTAAAACTACTACTATAACCAATAATCCATTACGAATTCTTTTACCAAATAATAAATCTGGATCTGCATTTTCACCATATTTAGCGCGAACATAAAAGTCCCAATCATCTTCTTTTAGTTTTTTTAAATAAACTTGATTATCAGCAATAAATTTACTAGTATTTATTCTTCCTGTATAGCTCATTATAAAGAATACTATAACGCCAAGGGCTAAAACTTCTAAATACATTATTCCACCCCCACATCTTCATTATAAAATTTTTCGCCAGACATTAGAAAATAACTGTTTATTAATATAATAGCATGTAATATTAAATTAATATACCATAAATCTAATAAAGCAATGTACTTATCTGTACCTAATAACAATATCATTGCTAAAACTAGAAAGTATAAAGCAAGTCCAAACGTCAAAAATTTACGATGAAATTGCTTACGATCCATTCTATCTCGATATACGCCTTCAACTAAAGCATCAATATCAAGTGACATATTTTCTAAGGCATCACCAGAATCAATGGCACCTTCTTTAGTGATTTGTAAAAATAATTGATGCATATTTTTTACCATATAATAAGGGTATTTTTCGTTAAAATAATTAATAGATTCGTCAATAGTACCATTCTGATAAGATAAATCTATCATTTTTCTTACATCACCTAAAACAGGTTCTTCCAATATTCCTGAATCTCTTACTCCCTCGAGAGATTTAACAAAACTTTGCGTAGTATTAAATTCCATTATAACGTTTGTTGTATACGTTTGAATTTGTTCAAAGATAAATTCGCTATAAATTCTTTGACAGCGAAGATATGCTAAATATGGAATAAACATTACTGCTACAAAAGCATATATTAATGCCCAAATAAAGGAGAAAAAATATAAATAAGAAATACCTCCAGCAACTAGAGCAAAAATAAGAACTTGGGCAACATATTGTCTTGTACTATATTCTTGACCTAATTGCTTAGCCTTTTCTCTTACCATTTTAAAGCTATAAGGAGCATATTTATTATAAGCAGAGGCTACACTTCTGGTAACAAATTGATAAACATTTTTACCATCATTCATTCTGTACGCCACAATAAAGACAGCAAGAATTAATAAAATTACTAAAACCATATTTACCTCTCTTCCTATAATACTTCTGTTCCGCTATTAATTGGTTCAATTCGCGAAACAGGGGTAATATCATTTACTTTATTTTGAGTATCACCTATATTAGGCTCCAGTGTAACTATTTCTGAATTTTCAGTATTGTTTGTCAAATCAGGCTGAAGAACTTGAAATTCATTATTAGCATTATTTTCTGGAGCAGCAGTTAAATCTTCGATTGGTATTATAAAATCATTTGATTGAGGTTGAACTGGTGCCTCAGTGGTAAGTTCTCCTTGTTCAACTTGTGAATTCATATCTTGACTATTTAAATTAGCCATAACATTGTCTGGAGTTTGAACAAAAGAATTTACTTCAATATTAGGAGCACTATTTTCAATCTCAACCGTAGGAGCTTCTTCGGTAATAGAAGACTGCTCAACTGTTTGAACTTCTGCTTCTGGTTGTTCTACATTTTCACCACTATTTAACATGTCATTTACTTCAGCCGTTTTAGCAAAACTAGAAGGATTATCAGCTTCTGGATTTTCACCATGCAAATTAAATGTGTCTTCTGGTAAGTAAATGTTACCAATACTTAAATAATCTAATAATTGTCTAGTGGGATTATTCATTGTAACTTGTCCATCTAAAGTTTTTTTATAAAGAATATTAGATTTTGGTTTATTATCATCATCTACATAGAATTCACAAACTTCAATAATCTCCCTTTGAAAACGATTAAGTTTTTTAGAAAAATAACCTTTAACATAAATACCAATTTGTACATACCTATGAATTGAAGATAAGAACTGATCAGTATCTTGGGATGATTCTAGCAATGAATACATACGCATTGGAATACTGCTTGCTTTATCAGCATGAATTGTTGATAAAATATGATGGCCTGAAGATATAGAGTTACGAACAGCAAGTACGGCTTCAGCACTACGGACTTCGGATAGTAATATCCAAATAGGGTTCTGTCTCATGCAGGTAACTAATACGTCTGAATATGAAGCAATATTATTAGTTTTCATTGCCACAATATCACGATTAGGATAAATTCTATCTAAGTGTAACTCCAATGTATCTTCTATAGATATTATTTTTTCATTTTCTTTAGTCTTTGAAGCTAAATATTTAACAAGTTCGGTTTTACCTGAACCAGTTTCACCACTAACAATTATATTACAGTGTCCAAGTACACACTGTTCTAAGAAATTATGCAATTTTTCAGTCATGTACTCTTCACTCAATAATTTTTCTTTATTTAATCTTATTTTTGCTGGTGTTTTACGAATAACACAGGCAATTCCATTTGTAGCAATGGACTCATGAACAAAGTTCATACGCAACTCAGCACTTTCAGAATCGAGAAAAGGATGAGCCATATTAAATGTCTTACCCATAGTATTAGCACACTGAAATGCAACTTTTTCCATTAAGGTGTTATTAATTTCCGGTCTTTCAACCTTAAACACACCCTTGGTTAAACTTTTTAACCACACTTGACCACCATTACTATAGGAGATATCTGTAATGTCTTCATCTTCTAAAAATTCATTTATGGGTCCAAAATCAATTTGGTCAAAAATTGAATTCATCTCCTTCACCCTTTTCTATTCTTAATTAATCTTTTTTAGTATTTGTATCTTCTTTTTTTGTATCATCGGTTTTGGTAGTATCGTTTTTACTATCTGTATCTGCTCCACCGTTTGGAATTGTCTCAATATCTTCAGAATCTTCTTCTGGTAACATAACAGATTGGTTTAATATAAATTCCTGAATGTATTCACTAGATACTTGTGTATCTCCAGGATTTGCAGAATAAGATGCATTACGTGGGACTGGAATGATTTCAATACCTCCATTTGGCACGTAGCCGGCTTTCATAAGCAACGAATACATGTTATTTGGTACGGCAAATAATAATTCAGCTGGTTGACGCGATTCTGTAGCAGTCTCAAAAACATGTCGACCTTCAGCATCTTTAACCGCTAAAACTTTAATACTTTCTATCATCTTTCCAAAAATAGTTTTTCCATCAGTGTCAGTTGCTTTTATATATAAATCAATATAATTATCAGGATATATTGAATTTCCATAAGTCGAATGTAAATCTACAGATAAACTATAAATTGTGTAACCATCAGGAATATCAGCAAAAGCTGAATCAGGCATTTTGTCTTTTTCGACTAGTAGCGTAGTATAAAAGAAACTGTTTTCTGGAATAATTGCACCATATGTTACGTACTTATTTATAACATCTGAACTTGCTGTAATTAAATTTGGAGAGCTATTTATTAATGACTTTGGCACAGATATCTGTCCGACCATATCATCCGTAATTAATGTTCTAGAAGTTAGTTCTTGCTTAGCATATGGAATATTAACTGGTGTTACAGCTTGGCTGACACGCCATTGATAACCCATATATAAAACCACAACTCCTATTACTACCCCCAAAATTGTTACTGTGTTCTTGTTACCCAAAAATCTTTTCAAAGAATTTACTAAATTTCCCATTTTTATTCCTCCTTATTAACTTTCATTCATTTCTAAAACAGCATCAATTTTATTAACTATATTATAGTCATTTGAAGCGTCTGCCCCAACCACAAAATTACCAGTGGTAGAAGAAACTTTAACGCTAGCTTTGGGTGGAGCTTCGTAAATATCATAAAAGGAAATATCATATGTTTTATTAATATTTACCATTTCAGAAAATCTTCTTAAAAAGTTTTCTACAAACTTTTCGCGATTCATTCTCAATTCACCATATTCTCGATAATACCCATAGTCAACAGCATCTATCATTGAGGCTTCTACAGCTTCTTTAATTACATAGTAATCTTGAGTAGTTGTTGTTGTTACACTATTTAGTAACATCATTATAACTATAACAAATATTCCTAAAAGAATCAACCAATAACCCCAGTATGCTTCTTTCATTTCTTAATCACCCTACTTCCATGCAGGTCCTGTACCCGAATTTTTTTCAACATTATTCGTCCATTTTTCAAATAATGCGCTCGCATCTTTAACCCTCTTTTCAGCAAAATAACAACTACTTCCTCTACATGCAGAATTATTTCTTATAAAGTCAGAAGTGTACCATATTCCTTCAGATAAAATATTGGAACCGGTTTTATCAAGGGTGTTCAATTCCACTTTAGTCATATTAAAATCAGCATATCCTCTTCCTGCAGTCTCTTGCAGACGATTATATTCTTTTATTTTTATCATATTATCTGGAGTTAGCGTAAAGAAATACTCTGGAGTTTCATCATAAATTTCTTCCGGTGTATCATTATCTTGAATGAAACAACTTCCGTATTCATAAGTTCCTCTAGCAATATCACATTGTGTTATTTTCCCTTTCTCATCCTGCCAATTTTTACCCAAAGTGTTATTATTAGCACGACCATTTGGATCAAAGTTGTTTAAAGAAATGTTTCTATAAAAGAATTTTAGTTTATCTGGTGATGTAACATCGTTATCAACACCATAATAACATTTGTAATCTTTTTTATTATTAGGGATTAGGTTATCCATGCGACCAGTACTGCTGTTTTTTGCGAGCATTTCTCTGTCTCCTAATTTGGACACTACTAAATGATATTCATAACTATCTCCCGCTGATGTTTTTAATGCCACCGGGAAAATATACTTTCCATCTTCTTCTAATGATTGAACATATTTTTCGTTATAAGTATTTCCATTTATGTCAGAATAATTACTTCCGTCTTTTACAGTTACGATGCCACTTTGACCTACGGTATAAAAATTAATTGGAGAACTATATACTCTTGTCTTAGATATTTTGTTAATCATTACATCGCTACTTGGTCTATCATACTGGCTTTCTCCATTTGTCAATGCTGAAAAATCACTATTTGCTTTATTATAAGAGATTTTTGTGGTAATAAACGATGTGGTGTTATCTCCTTCAGGATTTAAATTAGTAGATACATCTGTGCCATTAAATTTTTTATTAGCAAAAAATGTAGTATATGGTTCATTATACGAAAAGCTTATTTCCGGTTTAAAATCATATGTGGTTTCTCTTTCGTCTTTTATCTCTTTAAAATTTGTTACACATTTGTTAATTTTTTCGCTTTCTGTATTAATCTTTCCGGCTATCTCGGATATTTTTTGGGCAATTGCTTTTTTTACTTCATCAGGAGTTTTACCCGTTGAAGAAATATAACTACTTGGATACGAAGCCGGGCAAGCTGTTTCAGACCAACCATTAGCCGTTTGGACTATACAATTGTGTTTGTCAAATACTTCATCAGAATATTTCGATTTTAACTGAGAATGGTGCCTTGCACAATAATTACCACTAGTATCAGTATAATAATTCCACCATTCTTCCCCTTCAGCGCCTTGTTCTTCATATGAATTATATAATTTAGTTAAAGCTTCATTTTGAGTCACTAAGCTATATTTATTTTTATAAGAATCAAAAGTTTTAAAACTACCATATCCTGTATACATATCACTTACAACATTTTTTATTTGTTCATCAGAAGTAAACCCACTATCAGATAACGTATTACTAACTTGATTTTTGACAGCATTCCAATCATAAGTTCCTCGACATTCTCTTAATCCTGTTGCTTTTATTGCATCAGACAGCATGGTAAAATATGTGCCTGCTTTTACAGTATCCATTCTGGAAGGAAACTCAAATTTAATATCTTCAGCACACGCTACGCTACAATATTCATTATAATATTTTGAATGGGTGCCGTCATCTATATTAGTTTTAACATTAGTATTAATAGAATTAAATATACAGTTTTTATCATCATAAGCTTTTATTTCTGCAGGAGTACAAACGTTAGTTTCTGCTGATGGATTACAAGTTTTAAAACTTGGAGGCGGTGGTGTTTCTTCATCATAATCTGGAGAATCACAATAGCTCGTCTTATAATCCAATTTGTCTCCTAAAGGGCCACTACCTTCTGCATAATAATTGCTCCACAAAGCTGGACCATTAGTAGAATATTCTCCACTAGGGCATACACAAGAATTTATAAATGCTTCTTTTATATTAGTAACGTCTTCAGCAAAGTTTAAAACTCTACCACCTGAATCATAATATAATTTGGGATGTGATCCTATTGTTTCTGCATCAGTGTTATCCACAATTTCGCACGTTGGATTTGATATACCTAAATCTGAAAATTTAATTACACCAATTCCACAATTGTGTTTTTCTGGTGTTATCCAATCCACCTTATTACAAGCACCATCGTCGCCACCTAAATCAGCATATTCATTATAAAATTTTTCTTTATAAAACATACCAGCATTTGCTAAATTAAGTGCCGATTGAGTCCCATTAAATAACCCAGCTAAAACGCTCTGATTATTGGAAGCGTTAAAGTATAAAGGATTCGAATAATCAGCATCCATCAATTCTCCTCTTATTTGAGCAAACATTGCTCTTAGTTCAGCAGTTGTGCCATATAAAACGTATTTAAAATTGCCCGCATCCGTATTTGCAGTAACCCTGGCCATAGTTATTACTTCTATTTGTAAATTCCATCCATTATTAATCATTTCTTGTAATTTTGTTTCAGGGTCTTGATTAGTTAAGTCTTTAATAATCTGATTTAACACACCATAGTCTGACCCATCGCCATTTTCAAAAACGGCTGGCTTTACATTAACAGCACTTGTAAATGGACTATTTCCAGCTAATCTTGCATCAACCCCAGCATTATAGTTGGATACCAAATTATTATCTGAGCCAAAAATTCGTTCGTATATTTGAGTACCAACATCAGAATCAGTTGTAACTCTATAATTCTCGAATGTGCCCATAAACCAACTGTTATTATTATATTGTATATTATCAGCGTTCGCATGAGCTATCAGCGAATTATTAAATCCATACCAATCACTTAAAACAATATCCAATTTCGTCATTTTTTGCTTCATAATATTTATCGATATATTTTGTGAAGATACGTTTTGAATTTGGGCAATTAATCCGGCGGTAAGATAATCCTGTATATATCCCCCTACATTTTTTCCTGAACTATCGACTATCGAAAAACGAAGGCCTATATGAGAACCGTTCCCATCATCGCCAACTTCGCTTCCACGCGTAGTATAGCAAAAACTCCATGTTCCTCCGCTACAGGGGGTTGCTCCACCAGTTCCTTGTGCTCCTCCAGTAGCACCAACTGCTGTAGGTGCTGCATAAACTACGTTATTCGAAGAAAATAGAAACATTATTAATGTTAGAATGCTAAATATTATTTTTTTCATTTCTATATTCCTCTTTTCTTTATTGAATTTCGCCTTTTTAGTATGATAATTAACGTTCCAGTTCCAATAATAATAATTCCTCCAACAAAAAACCATTTGTACGTATTTAAAAATGATAGTATCTTTTGCCACATTGAAGTGCTTTTCTGAGTTTGAGACTTTCCTGCGTGATACTGCATAGCATCTTCTAAAAATTCTTCATATGTCATTTTTTCAGTATTAGCAAATTCATTACAATACTTATAATCTGGCTCCTCTTCGCAAATATACGAAGTGCTAAACGGATTATATCTAGGCGTTGTAAAAGTTTTTTTATAAAGCAAACTTCCTGAGCAGCTTCCAGAAATCGCATAAATATTAATGGTATATTTCGTTCTTTTATTAGATGTATACATATTCATAGTATATAACCCATCTTCAGTCTCTTGATAAATAATATCTTTTGTTTGATTAGAATAATCATCAGTTACCTCAAGTCTTAAATCTTCTGGAATATTAGTTATATATATTTTAAAGTATTTGTTTATCGAATCATCTTTTATAAATTCATATTGATAATCAATATTTTTAGCTTCTTTATTTAAAGCAGCTTGTTCTTTATAATTACAACTGTCCGCTTTTGCAAAGCTAATTATAAAAACAAAACTTAAAAGAAAAAATAGTGAATAGTTTAATACTTTTCTCATTAGTAGCACCTTCCTATATTCTATAAAAAAGTATAACATAAGAAAAAACAAATTCCAACAAAATTTTGTTACTTTTTATTTAATACCTTTAAACAATTTATAGACTTTGTTTTCGTAATTTGATAAACTTATATAGGTGGTATTAATGAAAAATAAAAAATTTTTAATTATTGGAATAGTCATAGTTATTTTAGTAGCTATAGGTATTGGTGTTTATTTCTTATTAAAAAATAATAATACTAATAACTATTTAGTGGAATTAAATAAAAATGCCTTGCAAGAAAAAATTGATAACAAAGATAGCTTTATATTAGTAGTTTCTCGAGAGGGCTGTCCTCATTGTGCAGAGTATTTACCGGTTTTAAGAAAAGTCTTAGAAAATAACAAAGTAACTGCTTATTTAGTAGATATTGCAAAATTTTCTAAAGAAGACAGAACTTATTTAAACTCGATTGCTAATGTTAGTGGAACCCCTACTACTCTATTTATTGAAAAAGGCGAAGAAAAATCAGTAGTAAACCGTATTGTTGGTTCAACTGATCGTCGTAGTATTGAAAGTCGTTTAAAAGCAACTGGTTACATAGAATAAAAAGGTGAAAATTATGGATTTTGAAGGAAAAAGTATTTTTGATAAAATGGTAATTATTATGTTAGGTGTGGGAATAATAGCTTTATATATGGCTTTTTCTCCTTTTTTAATTACTGTTTTAAGTGCTACTCCCTTAGCTAATAGCTATATTGGAAAAAATATAATCTTTCTAGTTTCAGAAATTTTAATATTAGCTTGTTTAATAGCAATTTTTCATAAACGTTTTTTTAAAGATTTTAAGGATTTTAAAAAAAATTATAAAAAATATTTAAAAAAAGTAATCCCTTATTGGGTTATAGGCTTTATTATTATGATGTTTTCTAATATAGTTATTAATCTTATTATAACTCCGGATGGCATGGCCGCAAATGAAGCTGCCAATCGTAATATCTTAGGACAGCTTCCTATTTATTCAGTTATTTCAATGTGTATTATTGGTCCTATTTGCGAGGAGTTAATGTTTAGAGTCTCTTTTCGAAAAGCATTTAGTAATATTATAGTCTATAGTTTATTTACCGGCTTATTTTTTGCAGCTATGCATGTTACTACAGGAATTGAAAGTTGGCATATTTCTTATTTGCTTAAACATTGGCAGGAACTTTTATACTTTATTCCTTATGGAAGCATTGGATTTGCTCTAGGTTATTCATTTTATAAAACGGATAATATTTTCTCTTCTATTTCCTTACATGTAATGCATAATTCTTTAACAGTGTTATTAATTTTATTGCCTTCAATTATGGGAGCTTAAATATGGAAAATGAGCAAAAAGGTATTAGCAATGTTAAATTAGTTATTATTTGTATTGTCTTAGGAATAATCGTTATTATTCTTTGGGCAAGATTTATTAGTACTAAAGGATTAATAGTTAAAGAATATCCTGTTTATAGTTCTAATTTACCAAATAATTTTGAAGGATTAAAAATAGTTCAATTCTCTGATGTTTTATATGGACGAACCGTCAATAAAGATGATATTAAAAAATTAGTGGTAAAAATAAATGAATTAAAACCAGATATTGTTGTATTTACTGGTGATTTAATAGATAAAGATACTGTTTATAAAAAATCTTTAGGTGATTATTTAACCGCCGAATTAACTAAAATTGAAGCGCGTCTTGATAAATTTGCCGTAGTTGGCGATTACGATAAGAAGTTAGACGATTATGAAATTATAATGAAAAATGCTGGATTTAAATTTTTAAATAATGAGTATAGATTAATTTATGATAATGGTAATACGCCAATTTTAATAACTGGCTTACCATCTTTAACAGGTTCTTCTAAAAATAAACAAGATATTCCTGCAGCATTTTCGTATTTAACAGAACATCCCGATGAAAATAATTTTACGATAACCTTAGTTCATGATGGAGATACTTATGAAAAAATTAAAGATTATAATATTAATTTAGTTTTAAGTGGCCATTCTTTAAACGGGCAAATAAGACTGCCTTTTGT
>CANQNZ010000038.1 GCA_947625365.1 uncultured Bacilli bacterium
GCAAAGACAAGACCCAATTCTTCGATGATAATCGCAAAAATAAAGTCTGTATGTGCTTCGGGAAGATATAAATATTTTTGCGTAGAGTTTCCTAGCCCTACTCCTGTAAGGCCACCGTTATGAATAGCAATAAAACCATTACATACTTGGTAGCCGGTTTCTTCCATATATCTTGTACAAGGCTCCTTAAATTGCAAACGAGATAACTGATAATCACTAAGTAAATTATTACCAAAATACATAACAGCTATTCCCGCAATAATAGCACCAATTCCTAACACTTTTACAAAAACGGCTTTATGATTTTTTCGCATGGGAATTGCAAAGAAAATAAAAAATACAATTCCTCCGATAATTAATGCTCCTCCTAAATCTGGTTGTAATAAAATTAAAGCAAAAATAACTATACAAATAGACAAAGGTTTAATAAAGGCTAAAGGTTTAGGATTTTTTTTCTTACTCTGCGTATTAAAGAAAACCGCTAAATATATTATTACAATACTTTTGGCAAATTCCGTGGGCTGAATATTAATAGGTCCTAATTTATACCAGCTTTGTGCCCCATTTGAAATATCTCCATACATTCGAAGTCCTACTAAACTAGCAATTATGCCAATTAAAAGTAGTGGAACAAACATTTTATACTTACTGGTGGGCATCCGCAAAACAAAAACAAATCCCACAAAAAGCCCCACCCCAATAAATAAGGCTTGACGAATAAAAAAATATGATGAATTTTGTTTATAGCGAACTACCGCCGAAATTGAGGAAGCCGAAAATATCATTATTAGTCCTAAAATAGAATATAAAATCGTCATTATAAGAAGTGGTTTATCTAATTTTGCAAATAACTTTCTCATATTCTCACCTAGTATCATGATATCATATTTTTAATAACGGTAAAACTTATTTTCAAAAATTAGGACTTTTTAATGTCAAAAAGAGAAAAGTTTTAATACATTATAGTAGATACATTAAAGGAGGTATACAATATGTATTATTACGGAAATAACGGCTACTACGGTGGCGGTTATGGAGCACCATGTGGCGGCGGATATGCTGGATATACTTCAGGTTATGGTATAGGAGCAGCTATCTGGATTGTTTTATTTATTCTTCTTGTTATAATCATCGGTGCTGGATGGTGGAATAACAATAATTAATTTTTAAGAAGTCTTATTATTGACTTCTTTTTGTATAACAAGAGTATAAAACCTGCTTTTATTAAGCAGGTTTAGTAACTCGAATTATTTTTCCCGGGCGAGAGTCATTTTTAGCAAAATTATTTTTAGCAATAGGATTACCTCCCGAATTTTGCCAATTTTTAGCACTTCCACAATCGTAGGCCATTACATCTCCATTTGCTTCTACAGATACAGTAATATTCATATGGCCATCATTATTTCCAGAGTCTCTAACTAAAATATCTCCTGGTTGTAATTTAGAAGTTACATCTTCTCCGGCGGCCACTGGTATTTCTTCCCATCCATATTTTGCGTTCCAATCTTCTGATACAAATTGTTGAGTTATATGCTGATAACCTTGAAAGTCATCATAACCATATTCATATATTATCCAGCTAACAAAGGAACTGCAATCTATTGTGCTACCACTTGGAGGAATAGAAGTTCCACCATAAGAGTAATTACCACTTGCCACTTGCTGCCATAAACTTGCAGCAATTTGCACCATATCTCCCCCATTAATATTAGCACTTCCTCCACTTGATGAGCTAATATGTTTTTTATATCTATCTTTATTATATTTTCCAGTAGTTACCTTATTTTGAGTTTCATACTCTAGTAGTTTTTGTTTAGTAATATTTTTAAGTTGGTCAATATAACCTTTATTAGCATTCTTTAAACAATCATCTAAAACTAGTAATTGACCGCCAAAATTAGTTAAAACGGAAAAAACTAAATTTATTAAAGTTGGTAACATAAATATCATAAAAGCACTAACTAAACGAAAAACAAAAGATTTTGCCTTATCTTTCATTGCAAATTTATCAGGATTGGCAACAGTCTGAATAAAATCATATGAACCAAAACCAATTAGTAAAATAGGAATAATTATTCGTAATGCAGTTATTACAAAAGAAATAATTCTAACTCCCTCTAAAAAATGATAATCATTGCAAAAAGTCATTTTAGTATCACCCTACTTTATAAAAATATTAACTTAGAACGAGAAAAAAAGCAACCACCATTTGATTTATTAGTATAATTTTGCTAAAATAAGGGCGGTTGGTGAGAGAATATGAAATTACCAAAAATTAAAATTCTTGATGAAAAAAATAAAATATTACACCAAAAAAGTACGGAAGTTACATTTCCGTTAACGGCTAAGCAAAAACAAGATATTAAAGATATGATAACATACTTAACGATGTCCCAAATTGAAGAAGAGCAAGAAAAATATAATTTACGAGCAGGAATGGGTTTGGCTTATGTACAAATTGGTGTTCCCAAAAGAATATTTGTTATCGTTGAAGAACTAGAAGACGGTAGTTTTAAAAATTATGTTGTTATCAATCCGGAAATTATCAGTCAAAGTGAAGAAATGATTTTCGTTGGTGAAGGCGAAGGATGTTTAAGCGTTAATCGAGAAGTTGAAGGTATAGTCCCTAGATGTGCCAGAATTACTGTTAAAGCTTATGATGAGACGGGAAAAGAATATAAAATTAGAGTTCGTGAAGATATTGCGGTAGCTTTCCAACATGAAATCGACCATTTAAACGGCATACTATTTACTGAACGAATTAATAAAAATAATCCATATCAAAATATTGATAAAATGCGAGAAATATAAAAGGAAGATGAGCTCTTCCTTATTTTATTTTCTCTACTTTATCAAAATAGTAATAATTATTACTATGTAATTTAAAAGTAAATTTAAAACTATCTAACTGATTTAAAATATTAGTGATTTCATAAGAATTATCGTTTAAAATATCATGTTTTTCAATATAACTACCATCATTTAAATGCCGATAAACATATTTAGTAACATTGTCAAAAGAAGTTGCTTCATATTTAATATAGGCAATTTTTATAGTTAATTCTATTTTATCATTTGTTTGATGGGCACTTATTAATTTAGTATCAATATAATCTTGAGGAAAACCGGTACAACTAAAAGGATTATTCATATAAACATTTCGGGTATCGTCAAATTCAAAACCTGAAAAGCCACAATAATTTCCTGTCGCATCTAAAAGGTTGGTATTTTTATAAGAAGTGTTTGGTCCAAAAAAATCATTAACTCCTTCTTGCACTTCTTTAGCCGACAAAATAATAACATCTAAATTGGTTCCATCCGGGGCTTGTGCATCATATGTCGCATTAATAAAATCACTACTAAAGTTTTTATTTTGCGTAATACCAATTGCTATTTTAGCATCATCGCTTATGCCATTAATATCTAAATAATCCTGATTATAAAAATAACCATAATAACTACCCGCTTTAATTGTATCAAAGCCTTTTATTTTTTGCTGTAATTCTACTACAAGTTCATTATCTAAAGGTAAATCCTCGTCTATAATAACTTCTTCCGTTTTAACTTCTGTTTTAGTTTCTTTGGCGACAATTTTAGTTACATTTTTAATCTTATGGACTTTTTTAGTGTAAATTAAGGCAACAAAAAGAGAAAGTAATAACAATATTAATATAAGATAATATTTAATTGGCATTTTTTTCTCTTTTTCCATCATAACCCCACCTGACTTTTTAAATTATTATACTATAAGTTTTCTAATTTTACACTAACTAATTTACTAATTCCGCTTTCTTGCATAGTAATGCCATATAAAACATCGGCATATTCCATTGTTTTCTTCTTATGTGTAATGATAATAAATTGACTTTTATGTTTCTTTTCTAATAAATATTTACCAAACATCTCCACATTTGCTTCATCTAATGCCGCCTCTACTTCATCTAATATAACAAAAGGTACAGGATTAACATTTAAAATCGCAAAAAGTAATGATATTGCAGTTAAAGTTTTCTCGCCTCCTGATAAAAGCCCTATCGAATTTAATTTTTTTCCAGGTGGCTCAGCAATAATCTCAATACCAGTTTGGAGTATATCTTCGGGATTTGTTAGTTTAAGACTACCTGTTCCTCCTTTGAATAATTTATGGAAAACATTTTGAAATTCTGCTTCTATTTTCTTAAAAGTTAAGCTAAAGCGTTCTATCATAATATTATCCATTTCACTAATAATATTTTCTAAATTTACTATAGAAGATGCTAAATCATTTTTCTGATTAGTTAAAAATGTATATCTTTCATGAACTCTCTTATACTCCTCTATCGCTCCGGTATTAACATTACCCAAATTGGCAATAGCTTTTTTTAGTTCCATCACCTGTTTAGTCGCTATGCTTTCTTCTAAATCTAAAGAATAATGAGCCAAAGCTTTTTCATATGTCATATTATATGTTTCATTTAAGGTATTTAGAAGATTATCTAAACGAACATCCATTTTTCCTACTTCGATTTCTTTTGTTTTTAACTGCTGTATTTTCATATTATAATCACTAGTTTTTTCTCGATTATTTTTTTCAAGTTCATTAAGTTGCAAGAAAATAGTATTCTTTTGATTTTTTAAATCATTTAAATCTTTTTCTAATAATTCTTTTTCACTAGTTTTTTGATAAAAAGCTTCTAAAACTTTATTTAAGGAACTTTCTAATTTATTTTCTTTTATATTTTGCGCATCAGTTAACTCTTTTTGTTTAGCAGAATATTTTTCTTGAGCATCTTTTAAAGTTATTTCTTTGCGATTTACACTTTCTTTAAGCATTATAAATTGACTATTTAAAACAGAAAGTTTTTCATGCTCAGCTTTTAACTGCTCGCTAATTTGTTTAGAATTTTTCTCTAAATTATCTAATTCCATAACTAATTTATCATTAGCATTTTTTAATTTATTTAATTTTTCTTTTTGAATTATAGTACTATTAGCATTTTTATAGGTTCCGCCGGAAATAGCTCCTCCCGTATGTAAAATTTCACCATCTAAAGATACAATGCGATAACGATAATTTATTTTCTTCCCTATTTGGTTTAAAGTATTAATATTATCAACTACAATAACATTACCTAATTGATTGGCAATTATATCATTATATTGCGCGTCATTTTTAACTAATAAATTAGCTACATTAATAAATCCTGGTGTACTTTTTAAAATATTTAAAGTGGTATCATCAATAGTCTTTTTCTTGATAATGTTTAAAGGGAAAAATGTTGCCCTTCCTAGTTTATTTGTCTTTAAATAATCTATAGCTTCAGCTGCCGCCGGCAAATCATCCACGACAATAATATTAGCAGAATAACCTAAAACAGTATCAATTGCCGTTGCATATTTATCATCAACTTCAATTAAATTTCCAATAGTATTATGTACTTTCTTAAGGCGAGGATTATTTAAAACTCCTCTTACTGCTAAAGGTAATTTTTCACTATTTTCTATATTACTTTCTAAAATTTCTATTTGATTTGCTAAACTTAGTTGCTCTTTATTTTTACTTAAAATCTGCATATTTATTTTTTCACTATTAGTTGTTTTTAATTGATACTCATTTAATGCTTCTTGATATTGTTTTTCTTTTATTTCATAATCTTTTCGCAAAATATCTAAATCTTTTTTTATACTCTTAATACTGTTTTTAAAAGCTAATTCTTCTTCTTTTAAATTTAATAAATTACTTTCAAGAAGGGTATCACTCACTTCATATTTTTGTCTTTCAATAGTTAATTTTTTTTCACTATTTAAATCAGCTATTTCATTAGATAATTTAATAATGTTTGCATTTAACGTAGCTATTTTTTCATCAAGTTTAATATTTTCTAATTTTAAACTTTCCATTTTAACATTATCATTATTATTAGTAAGATTAACTTCATCTAACTCTTTTGTTAAATTTGCTACTTCATTTTTTAATATTTTAGAATTTTTATCAATTCCTGATATTTCCTTAGCTATTAGAGCTACCTCTAAATTTTCTAAGTTTTCTTTTTTTGTCAAATACTCTTGGGCTATTTTAGCTTGTCTTTCTAAATGATGATGATTATCTTCTAATTCAGCAATTATTAAATCAATTTTTTCTAAATTATCTTTAACCTTTATTAATTTGCGATTTGTTTCTTCTTTACGTTTTTTATATTTTAAAACTCCCGCTGCACTTTCAAATATAATACGTCTTTCTTCGGGCTTACTATTAATAACATCAGCCACAGAGCCTTGCGAAATAATATTAAATGACTCTCTACCTGCACCACTATCAATAAATAAATCAGTTATATCTTTAAGGCGAACTTTATTATTATTAATAAAATATTCATTTTCACCCGTTCGATATAAAACTCTTTTGATTTCTACTGTAGTAAACTCAGTATTAAGATACTTATCTTCATTGGTAAATGTTAAGGCAACATATGCTCTATTCATGGCTTTTCGTGATTTACTTCCGGTAAAAATAACATCACTCATCGAATTTGTAGCTCTTAAAGCTTTAATTGATTGTTCACCTAATACCCATTTAACCGCATCTACTACATTACTTTTACCACTACCATTGGGCCCTACTATACCAGTTATACCTGGTTTTAATTCAATCTCGGTAATATCGGCAAATGATTTAAAACCATGCGATTTAATACTTTTAAGATACATCTAAATCACTTCCTATTTAGCTATTTTTTGATATGCGTCATAAGCGGCATTTTGTTCCGCTTCCTTTTTGCTTTTTCCTTCTCCTTTACCATAGATTATATCATCTATTTTTACAATCACTTCAAAACGTTTATTATGGGAAGGCCCTGTCTCGTTAGTTAAAACGTACTCTAAAGAATTACGAGTAGTTTGCGTATATTCTTGAAGTAAAGATTTATAGTCACCTAAAAAAACATGATTTTCTTTAACATAAGAAATAGCAATATCATAAACTATTTCTTTAGCTTTTTCCAAGCCAAATTCCAGATAAACAGCACCTAGTACACTTTCAAAAATATCTGCAATTATATTATCAGAAATATTATTAATTTCACCATGTCCTACTTTAATATAAGGAATTAAACCGATATCTTCTGAATATTTTCTTAAAGCTTGCTCGCAAACGAAACTAGCTCTAATTTTACTCATTTTTCCTTCTGGATAAGTAGTATTTTTAAATAAATATTCACTCATAACTATCTGTAATACTGCATCGCCTAAAAACTCTAAACGTTCATAATTTTCCCCACCATGCTCATTACTATAAGAACTATGAGTTAATGCGGTATTTATTAAAGTTTCATTTTTAAATTTTATCCCATATTTATCTAAAAATTGCATTTATCTTCACCAATTTGATTATATCAAAAAAGACCTTTTAGGTCTATTTTAATTTTAAATTTCTAATTGGTCCTTCTTCTAAAAGATTATTTTCTTGGTCATTTACAACAAATATTAGCCTTTTATCTTTACTTTCAAAGTCAACTTTCCCGTTAATTAAAGGTGCATTAATTCCAAGATTTTCTATCTGTCCTGTTTTAGTATTTAAAAATCTTGTATGTCCAAATTCATCAGTAATTTCTATATAGTCCAAAACAAGTTTAATGTAATCGTATGTATCGAATATTACTTCTTTTTGCGGATTAATAATAACTTTGCGATAATAGGATTGAGCCATTTGAGCAATATGTTTTGTAATAATTACATACCCATTTAAAGTCGCGATGCTAAATGATGTCTGATTTTCTAAAATTAAATTACATTTTCGATAAGGAAAATCTTCCATTATTACTCTAAATTGTTTATCAAAAACGGTTATTGTATCTTTTCGAAAGTCTATACCGTAACCATAATCAGTATCAACCTTAAACTTATGTTCTTGGCAAGGACTATCAATTAATGTATTTGTCATTGCATTATATAATTTAACTTTCCTATAACGGCAAGTACTATCATTTTTTTTAATAGATATGCTATCTTTTTGCGAAATTTCAAATAAAATTTCGTCATCATAAGTTAAAGAATTAACACATATACCCGGTATCTTTCTAATTAAGTTAAAATCTTTATCATAAAAACTAAATATCTGCTCTTTAGGTTCGTAGTCATCAACTAACTTATCTTGACCTACAAAAATAGTCGGATTCCAGTATTCGTATTGTTCAATTCGCACATGAGAAAGAACCTTTTCATTATCCAAATTAATAAATAAATGCCGATTAAATGCCGATTTGTTTGCTTACCATTTTGTTTATAGGGTAATAATATTTTAAACACATTATTTATGACATCTGTATCTAAAACCTCAACATATTTTTCTAACTCGGGGATTTTGATTGTTTTAATTAGATTCAAATTAATATCATATTTTTTTATAGAATCCTTGAAAACTAAAGCTATCTCACCCGTTTTTTCTAGATATTGAGGCATAGCAATAACATTTTCATTAACTGTTAAAGTATTTACTTTTAGCTCAGGATTGTTTTGGAAAGGAATAATAGATACAGCTTCTTCTTGAATAACTACTAAATTATCTTTATATAAGTACACCCAACCTCTAATATTATCCATAACTACTTGATTTGCTAAATTGATAATTACTCTTTCTCGATTGTGGAAATCGTCACTTTTTTTAAAATCCGTTTTTTTTGAAAATATATATAACCCATTACCATATGATACTTCATATTTATAGCCAGATGGACAATCTAAAGTTTTCTTATTTTTAATATCGAATAATTCTTCTTCATCTTTAAATGTTTCATGACTATGATACTTAGTAATAATTACTCTTTCGTCAACTTTATAAATAAAATAGCAATTTTCTTTCTCGTAAATAACTTCCTTTGTTGCCAAATCGACTAAAAAAGCGCAGTAATTTTTTTTTAATACTCCATATTTACGTTTATTTAATTCGATTATACTATTACAAAAATCATATTCGGAAATATCATAAACTTCTTTATTATTCATTAATATTTTTTGACCATTATCAAAGGCCATATATAAATATCCACTAATTTCTTCCATATTTTTAATTTTTAAAGATTTATAATTATCTAAAGAATTAGCATTACTTGTTAAATCGTTTCCCATAAAACCTCCCACTAAAAATATTATAGCATAAGTAGATATCTATTTTACAAAAAAGAGGATTTATAGTAAACTATAAGTGGTGAGGCTAATGAAACACCTTTTAATTAAAATCATCAAACTTTATCAAATTACTCCTGTAAGTTCTCATCAAAATTGTCGATTTACGCCAACTTGTTCAAATTATGCTATTGAAGCAATTGAAACTTATGGAGCTTTTAAAGGCAGTATATTAGCTATAAAAAGAATATTGAGGTGTCGACCTCTAGGTACTTTTGGTTATGACCCTGTACCTAAAAAGGAGGAAAAAATGTGAAAAAATTTTTAAAGTTATTTGTTATTTCTACTATTTTATTTTTAGGAGCTGGTTGTAAGAATACTCTTTTAACCGAAAAACAAGAGCAAATTTATACTACAGTTTATCCGATAGAATTTCTAGCAGAAAATCTATATGGAGAAAATATGAATATTAATTCTATTTTCCCTGATGGTAGTAATCCTGATGAGTACAAATTAACTAATAAACAGTTAACAGATTACAGTTTAGGAAGTATTTTTATCTATAATGGTTTAACTAATGAAAAAGCAATCGCCCAAAAATTAATTAATAAAAATAATAAATTAAAAATAATTGATGTTTCTTATGGCTTATCTCTTGAAGATAGCGTCGAAGAGTTATGGTTAAGTCCTAGTAATTTCTTAATGCTTTCTTCAACAGTTAAAGATAATTTAATTGAAATTTTAAATAGTAAATATGCTACAGAAACTATTGAAGAAAATTATAAAGAATTACAAACAGAAGTTTCTCAAATGGATGCTGAACTGAGAATTATTGCCGCTAATGTAGAAAATCCAACCTTAATAGTTGATTCAAATATATTTAATTTTCTAAAAAAATATGGTTATAATGTTATTTCTTTAGAAGATGAAGAAAACTTAACGCCAAATTCTTTAGCAACAATACAAAAAAGTTTTCAAAATGGTACATATAAATATATTTTAACTAGAGATGATAAAACCCAGAATGAAATAGTAAGTAATTTAATTGATAATTATAAAGCTCAAGCGGTTCCGATGAAAGTAATGTCTACTATTAAAGAAGAAGACCGAGAAAATAAAGAAAATTATTATACTCTAATGCAAACAAATATTGAAAATATTCGTAACGTAATTATTGGAAATTAGAGTATAACCTTATAAAAATTATTAATACTAATATTGACATGGTGCGCTAAGTATTGTAAAATTTATTTATCGCACTTGGATATGGAGCAG
>CANQNZ010000039.1 GCA_947625365.1 uncultured Bacilli bacterium
TATTGCTGTATTCTTCTTAGATAGCTTGTGGCTATCTAAGAATTAGTTTGGTATAAACGCTTATGCGTTTATATATATAAGTCAAAGAAAAACTTTTTATTGTTACACTTCGTTATATAATAAAATGTATTCCTATTATTATTCTTTGACTAAGAAAGAGGTAATTGATTATTATCTCTTTTTTGGTGAAAGAAAACTTCAAGATAGTCGGTTTTGATAAAACTTAAGAAATTAATTAGAATAAAAGTATCTTCTAAAACATATATTGTTTTGGAGGATGTTATGAATAAAAAATATAGCAATGGTTTAAGCGAAGAAGAAGTAATAATATCAAGAAAAAAATATGGAAGTAATGCAATAACTAATAAAGGGCAAGAAGGATTTTTTAAATTATTGTTAGAGTCTTTAGGAGACCCTATAATTAAAATTTTATTGATTGCTTTAGCAATAAAGGTTGTGTTTTTATTCCAGGATTTTGACTGGTTTGAAACTTTGGGAATTGTCATTGCTATTTTTTTAGCGTCTTTTATCTCGACAATTAGTGAATATGGAAGTGAGCAAGCTTTTAAAAGATTACAAGAAGAAGCAGAAAGAACGATGACAAAGGTCATTAGAGATGGAAATATTAAAGAAATTAATGTTGATGAGGTAGTAAAAAATGATATTGTTCTGCTTTCTTCTGGCGATAAAGTGCCGGCGGATGGAGTGATAATTGAAGGAGTAGTTGATGTAGATGAGTCCGCTTTAAACGGGGAAACTAAGGAAAGAGAAAAAACGGCGTTAAAGGATAGTAAGGTATTAAGAGGCAGCGTAGTTGTTAATAAAGAAGGAAAGATGTTAGTAACTGATGTTGGTGATAATACGGTTTATGGCGTGCTTGCTTTAGAAGTGCAAGAAAAACAACCTGATAGTCCTTTAAAAATAAAATTACGAGGTCTTGCAAAAGTTATTAGTAAAATTGGTTATATTGGGGCAGGACTCGTTTCTTTTTCTTATTTATTTTCAGTAATTGTTATTAATAATAATTTTGATGGTAATGCTATTATTTCTACTATTACTAATTTTAGAGTGATGTTTGAATATGTTTTATATGCTTTAACTCTAAGTGTAACAATTATTGTCGTAGCCGTTCCAGAGGGCTTGCCAATGATGATTACTTTAGTATTATCATCTAATATGAAAAGAATGTTAAAAGAAAATGTTTTGGTTAGAAAGTTAGTTGGTATTGAAACTGCTGGTAGTATTAATCTACTTTTAACTGATAAAACAGGAACGATTACGAAAGGAAAGTTAGAAGTAACTAGTTTTGTGACAGGGGATTTAAGAAGATACACTAATCATTTTGAAATAGAAAAATATAAGCAATTAGAGTATTTAGTAGATTTATCTATGTCAGTAAATAATGCCAGTAGTATTGATAATAATGGTAAAGTTATTGGGGGAAATATTACTGATAGAGCTTTATTAAATTTTTGTAAAAAGAAATATCAAAATATTAAAATAGTTGATAAAATTCCTTTTGATAGTAGTAATAAATATGCTATTACTACTATTGATATAGGAAAAAGACAAGCTTTGATTAAAGGAGCTCAAGAAAAGATTTTACCTTATTGTAAATATTATTATAAGGAAGACGGTCATAAAAAGGTATTAACTAATCAAAATGAAATATTAAATTTAATTAAAAATGAAACTAGTAAGGGTACAAGAGTATTAGTAGTAGCTATTAATGAAAATTTACGTGATATTAATTATTTTGATAATCTTATTTTAGTAGGAATTGTTTTGATTAAAGATGAAATACGTCTGGAGTCTATTGAAGGTTTAAAATTAGTAAGTGATGCGCATATTCAAACTATTATGATAACTGGAGACTCTAAGGAAACAGCAATGGCTATTGGCCGCGAAATAAATTTATTACAAAATGAAAAAGATTTAGTTTTAACAAGTAAGGATTTACAAGGTTTATCAGATGAGGAAATAGGTCAGTTATTACCGAGAATAAAAATTATAGCAAGAGCTTTACCTAGTGATAAAAGTCGTCTTGTAAAAATAGGCCAGTCTTTAAATTTAGTAGTGGGTATGACTGGAGATGGCGTCAATGATGCGCCGGCTTTAAAAAAATGCGATGTAGGCTTTGCTATGGGTAGTGGGACAGAAGTAGCCAAAAGTGCAGCAGATGTAGTTATTATGGATGATAATATTTTATCTATTAGTAAAGCTATATTATTCGGCCGAACTATTTTTAAAAGTATTCGTAAGTTTATAATATTTCAATTAACTGTTAATATTTGTGCTGTTACATTATCAATTGTCGGACCTTTTATCGGTATTAATACCCCAATTACTATTGTGCAGATGTTATGGATAAATATGATAATGGATACTTTAGCAGGACTAGCATTCTCTTTTGAACCACCTTTACTGGATTATATGAAAGAAAAACCAAAAAGAAAAGATGAACCAATTATTAATCATTATATGTATACGCAAATTTTATTTACTGGTTTTTATTCTGCTATCTTATGTATTTTATTTTTAAAGTTACCATTTATTAAAGAAATAATTAGAGTAGGTGATAATTCACGTTATTTAATGACGGCTTATTTTGCTTTATTTATCTTTATGAGTATTTTTAATGCCTTTAATGCTCGAACAGAACGTTTAAATATTCTTTCTAATATTACTAAAAATAAAGTTTTTTTAGCTACCTTTATTTTAATTATCTTTGTGCAAATATATCTAATTTATTTTGGTGGTGATTTATTTAGAACTTATGGTTTGAAATATACGGAATTTGCTTTGGTTATTATTTTAGCCATGAGTGTTATCCCGATAGATTTTTTACGAAAGATATTTATGAAAAAAAGGAACATGAATTATGGCGTATAATTAAAATTAAGCAAGAAAATCTTGCTTTTTAGTTTATAAATTTAAATATAGCGATTATGATAACGATAATAACAATAGATAGAATAAGAATAATAGGAATAGCAATATTAGGAGTTTTATTTCTTGTTTTGTATAGATTTATATTTTTAGTATAGTTTTCTAAATCTCTTTGGTCTAATAAACCATTTTGATAATTATTTTCTTTTTTAATTTCTTTATTATCAGAAAATAATGGCATATTACAAACTGGACATTTTTTAACATTGCTATAAATATTAGTATTACATCTTGGACATTGCATATTTTTTCACCTTAAACCTTATTTCCATCTTAACATTTTTTAGATAAAAAAGACATAGCATTTTAAAAATATACCATATTAATAATGGTGATATTATGTACTTTATAAATGTTTTTTTAGTATATGCCATTATCGGTCATCTTTTTGAAGTAGGAGTTGATTTAGTTTTAGATGTTAAACCAGGCAGTGGTATTTTATATGGACCATGGACACCCATTTATGGTTTAGGTGTTTTAATTATGTTATTTATTAAAAGAAGGTTAGAAAAACTTAATTTAAATAAGTTTTTAGAAATTATTTTATATTTTATTAGTGTTGTAGTTATTTTAACTGTTTTAGAACAATTAGGAGGAGTATTACTTAAAAGTTTTTTTCATAAAACATTATGGGATTATAGTAATTTAAAATTTCATATTACTAAGTATATTGCTTTAGAAACTTCTTTAGGTTGGGGTATAGGCGCTATTTTAATTGGTTATGTTATTCATCCTTTTTTAAAAAAATATATAGCTAAAATTCCTTTTTTGGTTAGTGCCTTAATTTTTATTATTTTTGGAATAGATATTATTTTAACTATCTGCCGTTATATTTAATTATTTTAAGGGCTAAGGCACAGCTTAAAAACATCCTACCCACATAATATATTTTGGGAGGAAAAAGATATGTTATTTGAAAATAATAATTTTAATGATAACTATACAATGGATTTAACTTTTTTAAATATTCCATTAAATGATGATAAAAATGTTAGTAAGTTATATAGTGCTAAAGAAGGTTTTTTGAAAGGTAATATGTTTAAAGATGAATTTGACCCATATAAAAATTATAGTATAGCTACAATAGTACCTAAAAATTCTAAAGAAGAAGTAGAACTTAAAATAATGGAATTAGATTTTGCTATTAATGATTTGAATTTATATTTAGATTTACATCCAGAAGATAAAGAAATGTTTGATTTATTTAAAAAATATATAAAAGAAGTTAATCGTTATAAAGAAGAATATATTAATATGGTGGGACCTTTATGTATAACTGATGTAACTGGTAGTAATTATAATTGGCTTGCCTCTTGGCCTTGGGAAAAGGGAGGTAATATCTAATGTTTAAATATGAAAAGAAATTAAATTATCCTGTTAATTTAAAGAAAAAAGATTTAAAAATGGCTAAATATTTAATTACCCAATTTGGTGGTTCTAATGGGGAACTAGCCGCGGCATTACGTTATTTTTCGCAAAAATTTGCTATGCCCGATGATAAAGGAAAAGCTTTACTTAATGATATAGCCACAGAAGAATTTGGACATTGTGAAATGATTTGTAGTATGATTTATCAGCTAACTAAAGATGCTACAATTGAAGAGTTATTGGATGCGGGTATTGGTACAAATTATACAGAACATGGTAAAGATTTATATCCTACTGACTCTAATGGAGTACCATTTACAGCTGCTTATTTTAATGCCGTAGGTGACCCAATCGCTGACCTTTCAGAAGATATGGCCGCGGAGCAAAAAGCTCGTGCTACTTATGAACATTTAATTAATATTGCTACTGATAAAGATATTATAAGTGTGTTATTATTTTTACGTCAAAGAGAAGTAGTTCACTTTAATCGTTTTAAAGAATTATATGATATGTATAAAAAACAAGGTTATTAAACATCTTTATGATGTTTTTTTCATAATATGGTAAAATATTTTTAGAAAGGGGATTTATAATGGCAAGAAAAATAATAAAGGGTATGGTTGATACAAAAACATCCGGAAAAATATAAGAGCTATTATAGTGCTGAAGAATTATTGGCAGATTTAACAGATTAGTTCTTTTAAAAGATTTTAAATTATGATAAGATTAAATTGTAAGAAAGGTATGATTTTAGATGACTAATTCCAAAAAAGAACGTAAAATCCCATCAAAAAATTACGTAATAGCTGTTTTAGTATTTATAGGAGTAATTTTATTTACTATTTACTTATTTAAATGGTATCAAGTTGTGAACAATGAAAAGATTACTAAGAGCTATTTAATATCATCTAATGTCATATCAAACGAAATAAATAGTTTAGATGAACTTTCTGATGTTTTCTCAGAGGCACCTTCAGAATATTTCTTATATATTGGTTATACTAATGATAAAAATGTTTATGATATGGAAGTTGATTTAAAAAAGATTATTAATAAATATGATTTACGCGATAAATTCTACTATTTAAATGTGGATAGTTTAAAAGAAAATGAAGGATTTATCGAAGAGATTAATAGTGCTTTAGCTTTAGACAAAGAAAAGATTACGAGCATTCCCACGATACTTTATTATAAAGACCATTCTTTGGTAGCTGGGGGAATAATTCATAAAGAGGCAAATTCCTTAATGCAAGCTAGTGATTTTGAACAGTTATTAGAAACTATGGAAATAGAAAAACCTTAGTTTTTTTAGTGTAAGGGAGAAAGTTATGTTAAATGTAGTTTTATTTGAACCAGAAATACCGGGAAATACGGGGAATATTATGCGAACTTGTGTAGCTACTAATACGCGTTTGCATTTAATTAAGCCTTTAGGTTTTTCTTTAGAAGAAAAATATATTAAAAGAAGTGGTGTAAATTATATAGATAAATGTGAGTATACCGTTTATGAAAACATTGAAGAATTTTTTGCTAAAAATAAAGGAACTTATTATTTTTTAACTAGGTATGGGCATAAGCCTCATACAACATTTGATTATAGCAATAAAAAAGAAAATATATACTTTATTTTCGGTAAAGAGTCCACAGGCATTCCTAAAGAAATTTTAAAGCCTTATCTTAATTATTGCATGCGCATTCCTATGACTAATAAAGTAAGAGCTTTAAATTTATCAAATAGTGTAGCGATTATGGTATATGAGGCATTACGTCAGCAAGATTATCCTGATTTATTTAAAGAAGAACCTCATAAAAGTAAGAATTATTTAGAAGAATAAAATTAATGTAAATAAAAGGTAAATTTACATTTTTTTGTTTATTATGATTTAAAAGCTGTTATACTAATAATAGGTGAGGAAGCGTGAAAAAAATAAAATTTAAGATACCACCATTAAATAATTTATTTTATTTAATTATTTATTTAGTTGTGTTAGTTTTACCATTATCAATTGTAGCTATATGTAGTTATTTTATTCCAGCTTTAAATCATTTTGCTTTTAAAACTTATTATAGTTATTATGGAGGGTTTTCTTTAGGGTTAACTTCAATATTTATGTTATTATTAACCCATATATATTTAAAGACTAATTTTAAAGAAAGTAATAAGGCTATAGATAAGGCATATCTTCTTAAAACCAATTTAATATTTATTATTTTTCATGTTATTTTTACAATTATTGGTAGTCTATTAAATTATTTTCAAATTAATAATTACTTTATTTATGCTTTATATTTATTTTATCCTTTAATCTATTTTTGTTTGATATTATTTGGTGACTATGAAAAATTAAATCGTAAAAATGTTATAACCATATTATTAAGTATTTATCTTTTATGGTATTTATTAGTACCACTATTAAGTTTTATCGCTGGGAATAAAGTGGCTATATTAGGGACAGTAAGTGGTATTAAATCGCTTTTATATTCTTTGCTATATAATTATTTAAGATTTGCTTTATTAGTTATGCCATTTATAGTTTTAGCTTTAAATAAAATGACTAATGAAAAAAAGCCAAAGTCTTTAGTAAATATCTTTAATTTTTCTATAAAAAAACTAGCGATAATTGCTATTATCCTAGTAGTAATTGGCTTTAGTGTAATTTTAGTGTTAAGTAGATTTTAAGCATTTTAAGAATGCTTTTTTTGATATTCGGTTTTAAATTGACGAATATAACTAATGGCTTTATCACATTGCTCTTTTTTATTTGGGCAACTTTCTTTTCGCATTATAATTCTTTCAATATAGTTATCAGTATTTTGATAATAAGTATCTAACATATTATCAATATCTTCTTTTAAACAGTTTGTTAGAAAAGAGAAAGCATATAAAATTTTATTACTAACTTCAAAACTATGAATAAAGTCCGTAAGTTTAGTTAAAATTTCCTGCGGAGAACATAAATTTATATTGTTAATAGTTTCCCATTTTCTTTCGGTAATATAATTATTATATATAAAATTAATTTCATAATAACTTATTTGTATAAATAAGCTTTTATAAAAATTTTTATTTTTATCTTCAATATGTACAACAAATTCACCAGCTAAATAGTTATTTTTATTATTAATAGCTTGAATAGATAATTTTATTTCTTCATCTTCTATTTCATAATTTGTTCTAGAGTCATTTGCTGCTAAAGCAATAGTTAAGTCATTATTTTTAATCACAGCATAGTTTTGAAAATCAGTTTTTAAAATTCTTTTTGGGCCTATATAAGTTTGGCCTGTTAAGCTTAAAGGTTTATTATTAAATGTTAAATCAGTTATAGTTTTATCTTCTTGAATATCAAAATTATTATCATTTATAAATTTCCAAATTTTGTTGTTATTCATTGCCCTCTACCTCCCTATTACCATCTTAACATAAATAATTTTAAAATAAAATAAAAATTGCCTAAAATTAGGATATTGTGTTATAATACTTTTAGCAGATGAAAGCGGGCAGAAAATCCTGCTTTTATTATTGTAATAGAGGTGAGTTATGGACGAATATTTACAAAAGTTAAAACAGGAAGTAGCCAAGGCTTTAGAACCTAAAAATATTATGGTTACAGATATTAATTTTCGGGAGGAAAAAAAGTATAAGTTTTTAACAATAGAATTAGATAAACTAGGGGGAATTGATTTAGATACAATTGTTGACGCAACAGATATAATTAATCCAATTGTTGATAAATATGATTTTATTGAAGATAGTTTTATTTTAGATGTAATAAGTAAGAAACAAGGAGATGGTAAAAGTGAATAATGAAGAATTTATAAAAGCAGTAGATTTTATTACTAAAGAAAAAGGAATATCAAAGGATATAGTTTTTGAAGCTATGGAACAAGCTTTAGCAACTGCGTATAAGAAGAATTTTGATTCTAAAACTAATGTTAGAGTAGATATTAATAGAGAAACGGGAGATATTAAAGTATTTTCTTATTTAGTAGTTGTCGAAGATTATATTGATGGGGAAGAAGTAGTTGATGAAGAAGGTAATGTTACTTATACTGAACCAGAAATTAATCCAGATGCGCAGATATTATTAGAAGATGCTCAAAAAATTGTTCCAGATATAAAGATTGGTGAAACAATTGAAAAGGAAGTAACTCCTGCTGATTTTGGCCGTGTAGCGGCTAGTACAGCCAAACAAGTGGTAACGCAAAAAATTAGAGAAGCAGAAAGAAATAGTATTATTGAAGAATTTTCTGATAAACAAGATGAACTTTTAGTAGGAATTTTAGCAATGGAAGATGCCAAAAATTACTATGTTGAACTAGGAAGAACAAGAGGCATTTTACCTAAAAGTGAAATGATACCAGGGGAAGAAGTAAAAATGGGTTCATCAATTAAGGTTTATGTAACTAAAGTAGAAGCCGGAACTAAAGGACCTTTAATTTTACTTTCTCGTAAGCATTATGGCTTTGTAAAAAGATTATTTGAAAGTGAAATACCTGAATTAGCAGAAGGAACAATAATGTTATATTCTGTAGCACGTGAAGCTGGAGTAAGAAGTAAAGTGGCCGTTTATTCGGAAAATCCTAATATTGACCCAATTGGGGCATGTATTGGCGAACGTGGTAGTCGAATAGGTAATATTTTAAAAGAATTAAATGGTGAAAAAGTAGATTTAGTTTTATATAGTAATGACCCGGCGGAATTTATTGCTAATGCTTTATCACCTGCTAAAAATGCTATAGTTAATATAACAGATGAAAAGAAAAAAGAAGCTTTAGCTATTCTTGATGATAATAATTTCTCTTTAGCTATTGGTAAAAAAGGTAATAATGTTAAATTAGCTAGTCGTTTAACTAAGTATAAAATAAGTGTTAAAACTTTAAATCAAATAAATGAAGAAGGAAATCAAGATTAATGAAAGTAAAAAAAATTCCCATGCGTATGTGTGTGGTAACTAGAGAAAAGTGGGAAAAAAAAGATTTAATAAGAGTAGTAAGGACACCAGAAAAACAGGTGGTTATCGATACTACAGGGAAATTAAATGGTAAAGGAGCTTATTTAAAAAAAGATGTGGAAGTTATAAATAAAGCTCGCCAGAGTAAAATATTAGATAAAGTATTAGAAATTAAAGTTGAAGATAGGATGTATGATGAATTAGTAAATTTAATAAAATAAGAAGGAGGAATAAAACATGGATTACATGAGTGTTAAAGAATATGCCGATTCAATGAATTTATCAGTAGCAGAAGTATTAAAAAAATGTAAAGAAATGGGAATGAAAGCCCAGAGTGCTACAGATTATTTAGAAGAAGACGATGTTATAATTTTAGATAATGTCTTTAGTTTAATTAGTACAGAAAATGATACTTCTTTAGAAGAGGAAGATGTTATCGACCAAGCTGTAGATGAGATAATGGAACTTTCCTCAGTGAAGCATGCGGTAGATGATAATGTGCGTAAACAAAAGCTAAAGAAGAAAGCTAATGTTAATAATAAAGAAGAGTTTTTAAATAAACGTAAAGCTATGTATAAACATAAGTCTAAATTAAAAACTAATAATGAAAGTGAAGATGTTATTTTATACCATGATGGTATGACTGTTGCTGATTTAGCTAATGAACTAAATGTTAGTGGGGCTCAGATAATTACTAAATTAATGACTTCAGGTTTGATGCTTACTTTAAATCAAACAATCGACTATGAAAATGCGGAGATTGTTGCCTTAGAGTATAATAAAACTTTGAAAAAAGATTCGACTCGTGATTTGGCTAATTTTGAAGAATATGAAGTAGTAGATGACGAAAAAGATTTAGTACAAAGACCACCAGTAGTTACAATTATGGGTCATGTTGATCATGGTAAGACAACGCTTTTAGATTATATTCGTTCTTCATCAGTGGTTGATACTGAGTTCGGAGGAATAACTCAACATATCGGGGCATATCAA